>DATITN010000104.1:0-11330 GCA_035467795.1 Arachnia sp.
CCGGGCCGACGGCGGGTCAGGCGGCGGAGGGCTTCCACCCGGCGGGCATCATGACCTGGAGCGCCTTCGGCTCGACGTGCACATCCACCGACACCACCTCCCCGAAGTGGTCCCCGTCGAGCTGGATCTCCTCGGGATCCTTCAGCCACAACTCGATGCGCCGGCACTGCTTATACCTCAGCTCACCGTCATCAACCTGGGTCCTCTTCCAGCGGCGCAGTAGGGCGTTGTCGACCAGCAACTTCCAGGCCACCCGGACCCAGCCGAAGCGGCCATGAGGCTCCATCGAGAGCACGTCGAGCATCCCGTCGTCGACCGCGGCGTCCGGCATGAGCAGCACGTTGCCGCCGATGGATCCGCAGTTGCCAACCAGCACAGTGTGCACGCGGGAGCGCTGAGGGGCCGCGTCGTCGATGCGGAACTGCAGGCGCATGCGGTGGTTCCTGGTCAGCGACTCAGCGCCCGTCTTCACGTAGGCGAGCATGCCTACCTTCTTCTTCAGCTGCTCATCGGTCGACGACATGATCTGGGCGTCGAGCCCCATGCCGGCCATCACGACGAAGACGCGCTCCTCGCGCTCCCCGCCCTCGCGGGTCCACTCCGCGACCCCCAGGTCAACCGGCCGCGCCACGCCCCCGAACGCCGTCTCCACGGACACCGGCAGGTTGCCCAGCGTCAGGCGCAGGTTTCGCGCCAGCAGATTGCCGGTTCCACGGGGGCAGAGACCGAGCGGCACATCGCTTCCCCTCAGCCCCTCAGCGACGGATCGGATGGTCCCGTCACCGCCCACGCCGAGCACGAGGGCGCAACCCTCTGCCACCGCCTCCCTGGCCATCCCGGCCCCGGGGTCCTCAGCCGAGGTCTCCAGCCACAGCGACGGCGACCACCCGGCTTTCTTCTCCACCTCCGCGACCGCCCGCTCCAGTTCCCTCCGATCAACCTTTGTGGGGTTGAACACGACGGCGGCCCGCCGGCCGCGTGCCCCCGTCGCCTCGCCCGAGCCCACAGACCCGCCACTTGCCTCATTCATGGTCAGTCCTTCCAGACGGGGATGACCCGCGAACCATCGGGCTTGGGCTGCTCCTGCCACACAATGACTGACCACGCCGCCACCGTCGCGGTCTCGGACACGATCATGCCCTCGCCCTCGTTCCAGTAGTTGCAGGCCGGCTCCGCGAATGTGGACGTGTCGATGAGCCGCCGCCACACGAACCCCTCCAGCGGAGGGGCCACCGTGAACTCCACTTCATGGTCGGTCATGTTGACCATGACCCAGAAATCGTCGCCTGGTGAGTCGATCTGGATCGAGACCGACCGGTCCCCCTCCATCGGGTATCCATCCCCCGACGGGGTGTGGAAGAGGTAGGACACGTCCACGTCGTCGGCCACCATATCTCCCCAGTGCTGCTGCTGCAGCGCGTCGTGACGCTGGCGCAGGTTCGCGAGGAAGGTGGCGAATCGGAACTGCCCGTTGACGTGCGGCGCCGTCTCGTACTGCCCGAGATTGTCGTGGTATCCCACGTCTACGCCCTCGGCCACCGGCACCCGCTGCGGGGCGTTGGTGGGGATCATGGCGTAGTTGTTGCGCATCGCCACCGAGTCCAGCGCCCACGGGTTGTTGTTGCCGTTCTGGGTGCGGCCGAACTCGTCGCCCGCAACGATCATCGGCACACCGCGGGAGAAGAACAGGATGGTCCACAGGTTGCGCAACCGCTGGCGACGCAGTGCCTGCGAGCCGCCCGAATCCCACGACAGGTTGTCGTCGGTCCCGCCGTCGGAGGGTCCGAACGGCGGCGGCTGGTTGTTCTGCTTCTCCTGGTAGGAGACCAGGTCGGCCATGTTGAAGCCGTCGTGGGCGGTGATGAAGTTGATGGTCTTCTGCGCGCCGCCGCTGTCGTGGAAGTGGTGGTAGTCGCCGTTGACCATGTCGGTGAACGCCACCATGTTGGCGTCACCCTTGGTGAATCGGCGCACCGCGTCGCGGTAGCGGCCGTTCCATTCGCCCCAGCCGCGGGGGAAGTTGCCCACCTCGTAGCCCCACAGGTCCCACGCCTCGGCGATGACCTCGATCTGTTCGGCCTCCGCCATGGCCGCGATGTCCGCCAGCAGCGGGTGATCCGAGAAGAACCGCTTCTGCCTGGCCCAGTCGTCGGCGGCCGCCTCGTCGGGCAGACGGCCGAGCACCGTGGCCAGGTCGAAGCGGAAGCCGTCCACCTGCATGTCCTGCGTCCAGTACTGCAGCGAGTCCAGCACCAGCTTGCGGGCCGACTCGGACGAGTAGTTCATCTGGTTCGACGTGCCCGTGGCGCCGTCGATCAGCATCTTGTCCGAGGTCATCTGGTAGTACTCGGCGCAGGCGAACCCGCCCAGGCTGGTGAAGCCGGTGGTGTTGACGTCGCCGTTCCAGTTGCCGCCCTCCGCGGTGTGGTTGTAGACCACGTCGAGGTACACCTCGAGGCCCGCGTCGTGGAACGCGGAGACCATCTCCTTGAACTCGCGGGTGGGCCCGCACCAGCTCTTGTCCGCCGCGTACTGCCGATTCGGGGCGAAGAACGACAGCGTCATGTAGCCCCAGGCGTTCACCGCGCCGTGGCGGGCGGATTCCGAGGCGTTCGTCTCGTGCACCGGCAGCAGCTCGACGGTGGTCACGCCGAGCGCCTTGAGGTACGGCGCCATCATTCCGGCGCCCTTGTAGGTGCCCTGGAACTCCGGCGGGATGTCGACGACGCCTTCGAATCCGGGCTCGCGGCTGAGCAGCTCGGACAGCCGCGCCACCGACGGGTGGCCGGTCAGCTGCTCCACCTGCACCTCGTAGATGACGTTCCTCTCGCTGGGGATGCGGGGCTTGGGCGTGACCGGGGTGTAGTCGGCGATCAGCACGCCCTTCGGAGCGTAGGGGCCGGTGTCGATGTTTCGACGGGGGACGCCGTCGACCAGTTCACCGCCGGTGCCGAACACGCCGTCGTTGACGCCGTAGTCATGCAGCTGGTCGGTGAAGACGTTGTGGGTGACCTCGCGGGCGTAGGGGTCGAACAGCACCTTGTTGGGGTTGAACCGGTTGCCGTACTGGTCCAGGTCGGAGACGAAGCCCAGGTCCGAGCCTGGCTTCCAGCCCTTCACGTAGCGCCAGTTCCGGCCCCACGCGCGGAACCCGATCAACGCGCCGAACTGAAGACCCTGCAGCAGGGCGCGCCAGATGCCGTCCTTGCCCTTGGCCAGGAGATAGGTGCGCTGCGCGGAGGCACCCATCGCCTCCGGGTAGATCTCGAGCTGGACCCTGGTGGCCGCAGGAGCGTAGACGGCGAAGGTGACCCCCTCGGCGTGGGGGTGTGTGCCCAGCGGCCAGGTGGCCTTGGACCAGGAGCGCCGGTCGAGCGCTATCACGCGTGTCATGGCGACGATTTTGACACGCCGCCCACCAGATTGCCGCAACGGGCGCCCGGGATCTCTTCCCAACCGGTCGCGGCAGGAGGACGCTGGAGGCATGAACACGCGCCCGAACGTGGTGCTCGCGGTGGTGATCGCGACCGTGGCGCTCCTAGCCGTCATGGCCGGCGTCTTCACCGCCACCCGTGAACAACCAGACCTTGATCCGTCGACGCCCGACGGCGTCGTGCAGCTCTACGCCCTGGCCCTCATCAGGGGCGACGACGACGAGGCGGTCAGCTACCTGGACCCGTCGCTCGGCTGCTCCGCCCCCCTGCCAGGGGTGCAGCGGCCGCTGCGCGCCGGCCTCACCGTCGCCGACACCCGCATAGACGGTGACAAGGCCATCGTCGTGGCCGATATCACCGAATCCCAGGGCGGGCTGCTTGATACGTGGGAGCATCGCGAACAGTTCGAGCTTCGCACGAAGGACGGCGAGTGGATGTTGACCGGTCACCCCTGGCCTGTCTACGGCTGCAAGTAGGACGGTGGTGGTTGAGATGGTCTCCGGGTTCATCAGCCTGGCAGTGGTGGTGGGGCTCATCGCCCTGATCGCGACGGGAGCCAGGCGCCGTGGCCCCGGCGTCGACGCGCGCAGCGTGCGCCGCTTCTTCCAGTACGCCGTGCTGTACGCGCTCGTGATCGTCGTGGCCATGGGAGTCGACGAGCTGCTGGGGCGGCTGCTGGGCGCCGAGGTGCCCCAGTGGCAGGATCCGTCGGCTGAGCTCGCACGGGGCCTGGCCTTCACGTTCGTCGGCGGCGCCCTGGCCCTGCTGCTGGCCTGGTGGACGCGTCGAATGCACAAGGCGGACCCCTCCGAGGCCGAGTCCCCGATGTGGGTGGCCTACGTGACGCTGTCCGCGCTCACCGGGGCGGTCGTCGCGGCCTCGTCGGTGCAGAACGTGGGCTACATGCTGGTCTCGGACGGGCGCCTCGACGCGGAGTCCGCCGCGACCTTCCTCCCCTGGGCGGCCGTCTGGTGGGTCCACTGGGAGATCGCGCGGCGGACCCTCGACGAGGCCCGCCAGACCGCGCATCTGCTGCTCGGATCGCTGGTGGGTCTCGCGTTCGGGGCCGCAGGACTGGTCATCACGCTGGGTACCTCCCTGGATCTGTTGCTGCGGCCCGAGGCGGTCGGGCGCCCGCTGGGCGTGCTCGGCGAAGGGGCCGCCACACTGCTCGTGGGGGCGTTGATCTGGGTGCGCTACTGGGCCACGCGGGCCATTGCGTTGCCCCGCCGGCCGCTGTGGCTGGCCTTCGTGCTGCCGCTCGGGGTGGGCGGCGGGTTGGTGATGGCCCTGGTGGCCGGCAGCCGGCTGCTGTGGAGCGTGCTGGTGTGGTTCTTCGGTGACCGCCAGGATCTCTCGGCATCGGTGCACTTCGACAGCGCCTCGCTCGAGCTGGCCGCGCTGCTGGTGGGCATCCTGATCTGGTGGTACCACCGCTCCGTGCTGGCCGCCGGAGCCCAGGAGGGCCTGGGGCGCACAGAGCCGCAGCGGGTCTACGAATACCTGGTGGCCGGCATCGGGCTGGTGGCTGCCGCCATTGGCGTCGGCACCGTGCTGGTGACCCTCATCGAGGCCGTCACCCCCGGCATCGACGCCGGCATGCCGGTGGTCAACACGCTGTGGGCGGCGGTGACGCTGCTCGTCGTGGGCGCACCGGTGTGGTGGGTGTTCTGGCGGCGGGTCGGCCAGGGCGCCGCCGTCGATCCGACGGCGGAGGCTGCCTCGCCCGCCCGCCGGGTGTACCTGGTGGTGCTCTTCGGGCTGGCGGGTGTCGCGGCGGTGATCGCGCTCATCACGGCCGCCGTCACCCTGCTGCAGGACGTGGTGGCGGGTTCCCTCGGGGCAGCCACCGTGCGGTCGATGCGCTACGCGCTGGGGACTCTGGTGGGGGCGGCCGCGGTGTCGGCGTACCACGGGGCGGTGTTCCGTGCCGATCGCGTGGCCGGGGCGTCGGCGCGCCCGCGGGGTCCGAGGACGATTGTGCTGGTCGGCGCCGTCGGGCCGGAGGTGGACCGCGAGGTCTCCCGCGCGACGGGGGCCCACGTCGAGGTGTGGGGGCGGTTGGATTCGCCGGTCGCGGACTGGAATGTCGCGGGGTTGGCCGAAGAGTTGGCCCTGTATCCGGGCTTGGACGTGATGGTGCTCGCCGAGGGTGGCGGGCATCGGGTGGTGGTGGTGGACCCGAGCGGTCGCCACGCCGCGGCGCCCGCAGGCTCGGACTCTGACTGAGCCGTCGACGCTGATTGAGCCCTCCCGCTGATTGAGCCGGGCAAAGCCGCGCAGCGGCGCAGCCCGCGTCGAAATCGACCTGACTGACGCGGCTGCTCAGTCCAGACCCGCGGGGACGGATCAGTCGTCGTCGACCTCGCCGGCCAGCGCCTTCGCGGCGAGGTTCTCCTCCTCCGCGACCTCCCACACCTCCTTGGCTGCGCGCAGGTTCAGCGCCAGGATCCCGATCCCGAGGAGCAGGTCCGGCCAGCCGTTGGGCACCAGCGTGAGCGTGACGATGCCCATCGCGATGATGCCGAGGTTGATGATCACGTCGTTGCGGGCGGCGAGCCAGGCGGCGCGGGTCAGGGAGCCGCCGTGGTCGCGCTGCCGCAGGAGCAGTACCGCGCAGATGGTGTTGATGACGACGGCGCCGCCCGCGGTGAGGATCAGCGAGAGCGGGTCCGGTGCGTCGGGATTCTGGAACTTCGCGACCGCCATCCACAACGCCGCTACGGCGGGCACCAGGATGATGCCGGCCATCACCTTGCCCGCCACGGAGCGGTGCGCCAGCGGCCAGCCCAGTGCGGCGAAGATCAGCAGGTTGACCGCGGTGTCTTCGAGGAAGTCCACCGAGTCCGCGAACAGCGACACCGACCCGATGGCCAGCGCCACCGCGTTCTCGACGAAGAAGTAACCCAGGTTCAGCAGGGCGACGATGAGGACGGTGCGCTTGAGGGCGCGGACGCGGGTGGGGTCGATTTCGTGCACGGCCGACAGGGTACCCCTCGCCTCGCGCCCGGCTGGCTGAGGTGCCGCGCAGCGCCCCCCGCTGGCTGAGGTGCCGCGCAGCGGCCTCGAAGCCTACGAAAGTGACGCTGCCAAGCTCACCTTTTGCAGCTTCGAGGCTCGTCGCTGCGCTCCTCGCTCCTCAGCCCGCGGGGGTGGGCTCGTCGCTGCGCTCCTCACTCCTCAGCCGGCGGGGAAGCTCTTCCGCGACACCCGCGCATCGCGTAGGCTGGATCCACCCAAGAAAGGTCAGGACAAATGAGTCTCTCCATCGGGGTCATCGGCGCAGGCATCATGGGCGCCGATCACGCTCAGAACATCCATCGCTTCATCGCAGGCGCCGACGTCGTCGCCATCGCTGATCCGGACAAAGACCGCGCCGAAGCGGCCATCGCCGGTATCCCGGGCGCGCGCGTCCTCACGGACCCGAGTCACCTCATCACGGCCGACGATGTGGACGCCGTCGTCATCGCCTCACCGGACTTCCTGCACGCGGAACAGGTCAAGGCCTGCCTGGACGCCGGCAAGCATGTGCTCGTCGAGAAGCCGCTGGCCTACGACTCGGCCACCTGCGCCGAGGTTGTCGCCGCCCACCGGATCGCCGTCGGCGGCGGGACTGCCCGCGCCGCCGTCGGCTTCATGCGCCGCTTCGACCCCGGCTACGTGGCCATGAAGGCGGCCATCGCGTCCCGCCAGCACGGCCGCCCGCTGATGATCCACTCCGTCGGTCGCGGGGTGTCCTCCGGTCCGGGCGCCACCAACGAATCGGTGATCTTCAACTCCGCCATCCACGACCTGGACCTCATCCCGTGGCTGCTCGAGGCTCCCATCACCGAGGTCAGCTGGCACGCCGGCCACCCGAGCTCCACCGCCAACAACCTCGCAGACCCGTTCCTCATCCTGGTCCGCACCGCCGACGGGTCCCTCAGCACCGTCGAGGTGTTCCTCAACGCCCGCTACGGCTACGACATCCGCTGCGACGCGGTCTGCGAGACGGGCGTGCTCACGGTCACCGAGCCGGCGAAGCTGCTGGTCAACGCCAACTTCGCCACCTCCATGCCCATCGCCATGGACTGGCGGCCGCGGTTCGCGGACGCCTACCGGCTGGAGTTGCAGGAGTGGGTGGACTCGGTGCGCGAGGGCCGGCCGTCGACGGTGGCCACGCTGGAGGACGCCGAGCGGGCCACCCTTGTGGGTGAGGCCGTCGTCGAGTCGATGTACACCGGCGGCAGGTTGGTCGAGGTCGATCGGTGAGGGAACTCCCCCAGCCACGCCCAGTCGGCGATGTCCCCAGCCTGCGCTGGGGCATCCTCGGCACCGGCTGGATCGCGCACCAGTTCGTCTCCACATTGCTGGCCAACACTGGGCAGCGGGTGGTGGCGGTGGGGTCGCGGACGGTGGAGCGGTCGCGGGAGTTCGCCGACGGGTTCGGCATCGAGCACGCGTTCGGCTCCTACGAGGAGCTGGTGGGCTCTGACGTCGACGTGATCTACGTCGCGACGGGGCACCTCGACCACCTCGCCCACGCGCGGCTCGCGTTGGAGGCCGGCAAGCCGGTGCTGGTGGAGAAGCCGATGACGCCGAAGCGCGCGGACACGGAGGCGCTGGTCGAGGTGGCCCGCGGGCGTGGGTTGTTCTGCATGGAGGGCGTGTGGTCGCTGGCGTTGCCGCGCTACGACGTCGTCCGGCAGATCCTCGAGGGCGGAATGCTTGGAGAGATCCGGTCCGTGGCAGCAGACATGGGCGAGTACCTCGTCGACCATCACCGCGCCATGGATCCGGCGCAGGCAGGCGGCGCCATGAACGACCTCGGCACCTACCCGCTGATGTTCGTCGACTGGGTTCTGCCGGGCTTGAGTGTCGCGGCGGCCACAGGGCAGCGGCACTCGACGGGCGCCGTCGGGCAGTTCGCGGCGCTGCTGACCGATGACGAGTCGCGGCAGGCGGTGGTGCACGCGTCAATGGTGGCCGACACCCCGACGACGGCGGTGGTCGCGGGCTCGGAGGCCACGCTGGTGCTGGACGGGCCGTTCTACCGCCCGGGGCCGGTGGAGGTGCGGTTCCGCGACGGGGAGGTGCTCCGATGGGACGAGGAGCGCGTCGATCATGTGGGGCTCTACTTCGAGGCGCTCGAGGTGGCGCGTTGCATCGGGGCGGGGCTGACGGAGTCGCCGATCCGGCCGCTGGACGCGACGTTGTCCACGATCGGTCTGATGGAGCGGGCCCGCGAGCTCATGGACGACCTCCTTCCCTGACCCACCCCGTGTAGTTCGCCCCACCCACCGGCTGAGCCGCGCGTAGCCGCACCACCCCGCTTGTTGAGCCGGGCCAAGCCGCGCAGCGGCGCAGCCCGCGTCGAAACCGACGCAAGCGTCCCGCGAGCCCCTGCACCCGGGGCTGCGGGGCTTCGAGTCAGCAGCGGGCGCTCACGCCGCAGCTGGCTCAACCAGCTGGGTCGTAAGCTCTCCCCATGTACCGACACGTGTTCTGGGATATGGGCGGCACCTTGGTGGACACCTACCCGGCGCTCGACTCCGCCCTGGCTGCGGTGGTCCGCGCCCACGGCGGCTTGGTGGACGTGCGGGAGGTGTCGCGGCTGACCCGGGTGTCGACGGGCCACGCCGTCGCGACACTCGCCGACCGGTTCGGGGTGCCGGAGACCGAGTTCGAGGCGGCGGAGGAGGCGCTCAAGGCCCAGTGGCGGCTGGATCCGGCGCCGGCGATGCCGGGCGCGCACCAGCTGCTGCATGACGTGCGGGCGGCCGGAGGGCTGAACCTCGTCGTCACCCACCGCGACCGCGCCAGCGCGCAGTCGCTGCTCGACGGCCTGGGCCTGGAGGCGGACGACCTCATCTCCACCGCCGACGGGTACCCCCGCAAGCCGGACCCGGCGATGTATGTCGCGATGCTGCGGCGGCACGGGCTGGATCCGGCGGAGTGCCTCGCCGTGGGCGACCGGCCGATCGATGCGGACGCCGCCGCAGCGGCGGGGTTGGCGACGGCGACCCTCGAGTCGCCGGACGCACCCGTCGATGACCGGGCGGACCATTCCGTCGCAGCACTGGACGAGCTCCGCCCTCTCCTGCGGCTAGCGGCAGGCTGAGGTCGCGGCACCCGGTGCGGTTGCTGTTCCTCCAGCCGGGTCCTCAGTGCCGCGAGGGGGCCGAGCCTCCGCCTGGAGGAACACCTACCGCACCAGCCGGGGGAACCTCAGGCCCGAACCTGCCTCCTAGTTGAATGTTGGATTACCTTGCGCTGCGGCGTAGACTGTCGGCCGTGAACCATCGCCTCCTCCTCGTCCACGCCCACCCCGACGACGAGTCCAGCCAGTCCGTCGCCACCATGGCGCGGTACCTCGACGAGGGCGCTCAGGTCACGCTGGTCACCTGCACGCTCGGCGAGCTCGGCGAGATCATGCTGCCCGAGTGGCAGCACTTCACCCCCGCCCAGCTCGGCGATCACCGTCGGATGGAGATCGACGCTGCGCTGCGCGAGGTGGGCGTGACTGACCACGTCTACCTCGGCGGAGCGGGCCGGTACCACGACTCCGGCATGACCACCGGACCCGACGGCAAGGCGGCGGTGCCGGACGAGATGCCCGCCAACGCGTTCTGGCGCGCGGACCTCCTGGAGGCCGCCAACCACCTCGTCGAGGTGATCCGCAGCCGCCGGCCCCAGGTGGCCGTCACCTACGACCCGCACGGCAACTACGGCCACCCTGATCACATCCAGGCGCACCGGGTGCTCATGTACGCGAGCGTGCTGGCGGCCTCGCCGTCGCACCGCCCAGACCTCGGCACACCGTGGCAGATCCGCCGCATCCTCTGGAACACCCACAACACCGAGCGCTGGGTTGAGGCGTACATGATCGCGAAGGAGCGCGGGCTGGAGCTGTGGCCGGAGGAGGACCGCGATGCGGACAGCTTCGGGCCCGATCCTGCGCAGATCGTTGCGCTGATCGAGACCGCGCCGTGGCTCGACGTGTGCCGGCGGGCGCTGGGCTCGCACCGCAGCCAGGTGGACATCGAGCACCCGTTCTGGCAGTTCTACCAGATCATGCAGGAGCTCCCCGGGTCCGGCGAGGCGTACCTCATGGGCGCCGGGGAGCCGTTTCCGAAGGGCGACGGGCTAGCCAGCTGCCTGTTCGCCGGCCTGGAGAGCGACGACGCCGCCCGCAGCTGACCCCGCATACAGAGGGGCCCGCGATGATGTCGCGGGCCCCCTCTGCGGTTGGGGCGCTAGCTCGCCAGCAGCGCGGCGAACTCGACGAAACCCTCGTCCGTGGCCTGACGCGGCGCTCCCGCCAGGGCGGCGGCCAGTTCGTCGGCCCCCTCCTTCACCCGCCTGGCGAGCGAGGCGGCGCCAGGGCCGCCGAAATCGGAGGTGGCGGCGAAGACGGCGGTGCGCACAGGCAGCGCGCCGAGGTAGCTGAACAGCGGGCGCATCGCGAATTCAAGCATGAGCGAGTGCCGCTCGGTGCCTCCGGTGGCGGCCATGAGCACAGGCTTACCGGCGAGCGTGCCCGGCTCAAGGATGTCGAAGAAGCTCTTGACGAGCCCGCTCATGGACGCCGAGAAGGTGGGCGACACCACGACGAGCGCGTCGGCCCGGGCCACGGCGTCGACCACCGTGGCCAACTCCCCCGTCGGGAATCCGGTGAGCATGGCGTCGACGATGGGGTGCGCCAGCTCACGCAGCTCGGCGACCGTCACCTCGGCGCTCTCGCCACGCTCCAGGAGGTTCTCGCGGAGGCGGGCGACCACGGCGTCGCCGAGGACGCGGGTGGACGACGGCGTGCCGAGGCCGCCGGAGATGACGACGATGCGGGACATGGAGTTCCTTTCGGTGGTGTCGGGGTGAGGGTGTGGGCCTGGCTGTGGGTGGGTCGGAGCCCCGACC
>DATITN010000105.1:0-3008 GCA_035467795.1 Arachnia sp.
GCTCGGTCCCAGGGGCGAGCACCACGCCGACCAGTCGATGGCGGCGCTCGTGATGCACATCAACCGCGAGGTGATCGCCCACGGCGCCGAGATCTGCCTGCTCCGCGACCTGTATCGCGCCCAGAAGGACGGCCAGGACCCGTTGGTGGCGGCGGCGCGACGGGGCGACGCGGCGGAGGTGTCGCGGCTGCTCGACGGCGGGGCTGAGGTGCCGCCATCGTTGGTCGCGGAGACGGCCGGTCTGCGGCATTGGGACGTGGTGCGGGCTCTGGTCGAGCGCGGCGTCGCCGTCGACGTCGGCAATCCGAGCGCCCTTCACTATGCGGCGGCCGCCGGCGAACTGGAGATCGTCAGGCTTCTGCTGGACCACGGCGCTGACCGGGAGTTGCGGGACGCGCAGTTCGGCATAGCGCCCGGAGTGTGGGCGGACCACTTCGGCCACGCCGAGCTGGCGGCGTACCTGTTGGGTGACGACACAAAGTAGTCGTCGCTGACGCCATGCACGACGCCCAGCGACCCCGGAGCGTCGAAGTCTGGCTGCCCGGGGGCTCGGAGTCGCGCCGCACCCAGTCAGGCCGGGGCGCGCCATGGGGCCCTGAAGATTCGGCGAGGGGAGGATCGAAAACCGGCGAGCGATGTGGGGAGAGTCGGTCCGACGACTGCTGGCCCCGTGTAGCAAATCGTGGTGAAGTACGCCCATTGGAAACCCCAGTCCTCGCTGAGTGGGCGCACCACTGCTGCACCGCCCCGCACTTCCCGCTGAGCAAGAGGAAGCGAACATGCACGTCGTCGATGCCACTGTGTTCTGGTCTCCGACCAGTGGTGGTGTGAGGCGATACATGCTGGCCAAACACGAGTGGATGCGGGCGCACACCAGTTGGCGTCACAGCCTGGTGGTGCCTGGCGAAGCAAACACGCACGCGCCCGGCGACATCTCGATGCTGCGCGGAAACCGGGTCCCCGGCGTTCTCAACTATCGGCTGCCTCTGAATCCGGCGCGGTGGACACGTGCCATCGAGGATCTGGAGCCGGATCTCATCGAGGTGGGCGACGCGTTCCAGCCCGCCTGGGCCGCATCCCGCGTGGCCAGGCGCCGGGATATCCCGGTCATCGCCTTCTATCACTCGAACTTGCCGCAACTCGTGGGTCGCCGTCTCGGCACGTCGGTGCGCACGCTCATCGAGTGGTACGTGCGGCTCACCTACGAGCAATGCGCTCTGGTGCTCGCGCCCAGCCGCGACACCTGCGACTACCTGCGTAGCTTCGGCGTGAGCCATGTCACCCCCCAGCCGTTGGGCGTGGACATCGATACCTTCAATCCGGAGCGACGTTGCCGCGACCTGCTGGCGGAGTTGGGCCTGCCGCGCGGCACCCGCCTACTGGTGTTCGCCGGCCGCTTCTCCGCCGAGAAGAACATCGGTGTGCTCACCGAAGCGCTGCGCAAGCTCGGCGATCGGTATCACCTGCTGATGGTGGGTGGTGACGAGACCCGCCGCGACGGCAACGTCACGCGGATTCCTTATCGCCGAGACAACCAGGAGCTCGCGAGCTATCTCGCCTCGGCTGATGCCTTCGTGCACGCAGGCACACACGAGACATTCGGCCTCGTGGTGCTTGAGGCCATGGCCTGCGGACGGCCGGTGGCGGCGATGCGCGCGGGCGCCCTGCCCGAACTGATCGCCGAGAACACTGGTCTGCTGGCCGAACCGCACGGCCATCCGGTCATAGCTGCGGCCAGCTTGGCTGCTGCTATCGAGGAGTTGTATGCGCGGGACCTGGAGGCCATGGGCGCGGCCGCACGCCGCCACGTCGAGACCAACTACAGCTGGACGCGGGTCCTGCCAGGTCTGATGTCGCGCTACCAGGCTGCGGTGAGTGCGCGGGGCCGTGTCGCAGTGGCTGGTGAGCCAGGGGGCGGCGGGGTCGGGTAGGCATTCGGCCACCCCGACGTGGCGGCGCACCTGCACGCAGCTCCTACCGAAACCGCCGACCAATGACGGGGGTCATCACTCGCGGTCGGAGACCCAGTTCCGGATGAGTGCCTGAAGCGCATCGCGCTTGGCGGCGAGGTCTGCCTCGTCGAGGAACCGCGCAACCCTCGAGACGGCGCCGTCGCCTTCCAGGAGTCCGGCAGGATCGTCGAGGGACGCGCCGGTGTGGAACATGAGCGCCACGTGGGCCTTGGACTTCGGGAAGAACGACGCGATGTTGCCGCGGAAGACGAAGGTGGGAGCCTGCCACTTGATGACCTCTGTCACGCGGGGGTCCGCCTCCAGGACGGCCTCGCGCACGGACTGAATCAGAGCCTTCTGCGGATTGTCGTACCGCTCGAACCACGCGTCGACGTCCGCCGACCGGTTGCCCGTCGTCATCCGGCGGCACTACATGCCGGGGAGCTCGAGCACCTCGAGGACCTCGATGGTTCCGCCCCAGGCCTTGTGCGGGTGGTCCGACAGCACCGCCTGAAGGTCATCGAGCGACGCCGCCTGCATGATCGAGTACCCGCCGATGTACGAGCCGGACTCGCCTCCGGCTACGGTCTGCGTCGGTGAGCCGAGGTCGACGATGGTCTCGCCGGCCCGGGCGGCCCAGTCCATCCACGCCTTCATCGACTCGGCGCCCGCGTCGGGATCCGCGTTCGCCATTTGCTCGGCGGCGCTCAGGCTCGAGCGGTACAGCACCAGGAACTTGCTCATCTCGTACACCTCTCTTGCGGTTGAGGTCCTCGAGCGAGGACCTACTCGACCTCGGCTCCACGGAGGTGGGGCTACCAGGTCACTGGCATGACGTGATCCTAGGCTCGCGCGAGAGGGTGCGCCATCCCCCCGGCCGGCAGACCGCCACCGATATTCGAGCAGCCGCTCGCCCGGGGTTGAGAGTGCTGCCCATTGTGCGCCTGGTGCATTGAGAGGATGTGCCCTTCGGCTCCCGACGCCCCGCCGTCGTCGCGCGGGAAACCGCGAGGAACGAGAAGCGAGCCGGGCGCGTCGAGATCCTTCCAGGGAAGA
>DATITN010000106.1:0-3103 GCA_035467795.1 Arachnia sp.
GCCCGGGAGGCGCAGGTCCTCAGCGGCATCGCCGCCGGCCACTCCAACCCCGAGATCGCGCGGAACCTGGGCCTCAGCCTGAAGACTGTCCAGAACCACGTGTCGCATGTGCTGGCCAAGCTCCAGGTCCGCGACCGCACCCAGGCAGCGCTCCGCAGCCGCGGCCTCGGCAGCTGATCCGCCTCAGTCGATCCCCGGCGGCCGGCCCGCAAGACACAACACCACGGTCAAGGTTGACGCCGTCTCGGGCGCCATCCTCTGACCCCGACGGCTCGACGATCGGGCGTGGCCCGTCCCGCAGGGGGCGGGCCACACCCGTCGGTGCGGAGAGTTGGCCGTCGGGACTCGGTGGATGAGACTGGGTCGCATGTCGAATGCCGTCAGCAAGCCCACACCCGCCCCCACGCCTGCGTGGTACACGGTCCTCTTGGGCGCCATCGGCGTCGCGGCTGTGGTCGCGGTCGGCGGTTTCTGGATCGCCGGCGAGGTGCTCGAGTCGGTCACCGACCGCGACGGGATCGCTATGTGGGACCGCCCGATCCTCAACTGGATGCTCGCAGCGCGCACGCCCACCGCGGATGGGGTCATCGCCTGGTACTCCAACGCAGGCGGCCCGCTCTGGCAGCCGATCATCACCGGACTGGTGGTGGCGTTCCTCTGCTGGCGGTACCGCTCCGTTCGTCCGCTCCTCCTCACTGGCATCGCGGCCGGCGGCGCGCTGGCCATGACGGTGCTCGGCAAGAGGGCCGTAGGACGGGTCCGCCCGCCCTTCGAGCAGTCCATCCCGCCGCACGAGCTGTCCGCCAGCTTCCCGAGCGGTCATAGCCTCAACGCCATCGTCATCGCGGGAATCCTGTGCTATCTGATCCTGATCCACCTGGAGGAACGCCGCCCCCTCGCCCGCGGGGCGTGGATCCTACTGTTCAGCGTCTACGCGGTGACGATGGGGTTGAGCCGCGTCTACCTGGGCCACCATTGGCTGACGGACGTGCTCGCCGCCTGGGTCCTGGGGCTGGCCTGGCTGGCCATGGTCATCGGGGTGCACCGGCTCTGGCATGCCATGCGCCCACAATCCGACAAGGGTCCCGCCCCGACGCCGGCGCTTGACGACGCCGTTCATCGCGAGGGGACATGACCAACTGGGTGGCGGCCGGGGGCGCCGGCCTCCTCGCCGGCGCAGCCCTGCTGTTGGGCAGCGTGGTGGCGTGGTTCATCAGGGTGCCGGCCACGATTATCGCCGCCGTGATGGCGTTTGGTGCCGGCGTGCTGATCTCGGCGCTCGCCTTCGAGTTGGTCGACGAGGCGGTGCAGGCCGGCGGGCTCACCCCCACCGTCTTCGGATTCTCGGTGGGCGCGGTGGTCTATGTCGGGCTCAACGTGCTCCTCGCGCGCTATGGCGCCCGTCACCGCAAGCGCTCCGGACAGAAGCACCCGACACCGGAGGAGCATCCGAGCAGTGGTGGGGCGATCGCCATCGGGGCGCTGATCGACGGGGTGCCGGAGTCGATGGTCCTCGGGTTGAGCTTCCTGACCGGAGGAGGCCTCAGCCTGCCGATCTTCGCCGCGATCTTCATCTCGAACGTGCCCGAGGGACTATCGAGCACGGCGGGGATGAAGAACGCCGGCCGGTCGGCACGGTACGTGTTCGGGATCTGGGGTGGGATTGCAGTTGCCTGTGGTCTCGCGGCAATCTCCGGCTACCTGTTGCTCGACGGAGCCCCACCGACCACGCTGGCCTTCGTGAATGCGCTGGCCGCGGGCGCCATCCTGGCCATGATCACCGACACGATGATTCCGGAGGCATTCGAAGAGGCGGCACTCTACTCCGGGCTCCTCGCCACCTTAGGTTTCCTGGCTGCGTTCAGCATCCACCACCTCGGGTGAGCACCCGACAGGTTCACGTCCGGCTCAATTCCGACCGAACGTCCCTGGAGGGCACTTCGACCCGCTGCTCAGGGGACGGGTGTTCCAGTAACATCGCCCTCAGGCCGCAGCCGCGGCGTAGGAAAGCCCTGAGGAGTCGTTGTGGCATCGTCGGCACCCACGCCACGCCGCCCCAACCTCGAGCAGGTCGCGGCAGCCGCCGGGGTCTCCCGGGCCACGGTGTCGCGCGTCGTCAACGGCGTCTCGACGGTGGACCCGGAGCTACGTGCACGCGTGGAGCGGACGATCGCGGACATGCGGTACGTCCCGAATCAGGCAGCCCGGACCCTCGCGACCAGCCGCACCGACGCCATCGCCCTGGTTGCCGCCGAGCCGGACCCGCGGGTGTTCGGGGACCCGTTCTTCTCCGCCATCGTGCGCGGGGTGAGCCAAGAGCTGCTGGAGGCCGATGTCCAGCTGACGCTGCTGATGGCGCAGTCCTACCCCGACCTCGACCGCATCGAGCGCTACCTGCGCAGCGCACCGCTCGACGGGGTGCTGCTCATCTCGGAGCACGCCACCTACAACCCCATCCCCCGCGCGATGCTCGACGCAGGGGTGCCGCTCGTGATCGGCGGGCGCCCCATCGATGACTCCCTCGGTGTGCCCTACATCGACAACGACAACCTCGGCGGCGGGCGGATCGCCGCCGAACACCTCGTGGCGAGGGGGTGCCGGAGGATCGCCACCGTGGCAGGACCCGCCGACATGTCCGCCGCCATCGACCGGCTGCGGGGCTTCACCGAGGGCCTCGGCGCTCTCTTCGACACGACCCTGGTCGAGCACGGGGACTTCACGCAACCGAGTGGAGAGCTGGCCACCGAGCGACTGCTGAGCCGGTCCCCGGAGGTCGACGGGATCTTCGCTGCCTCAGACCTCATGGCGCTGGGCGCCCTGCGCGCCCTCCGCCGCGCCGGTCGGCGGGTACCAGAGGACGTGGCGGTGTTCGGTTTCGACGACATTCCGCTGGCGGCCGCCGCGGAGCCGCCGCTCACGACGGTGCGTCAGGACACGGTGCTGCAGGGTCGCACCATGGCCCGGATGCTTCTCGGGATTGCCCGCCCGGACAGGATCCTCCCCCTGGACGACGGTGTGCCAGAGGTCCGTTTCGTGGACCGGCTGCTGCTTCCAGTCACCCTGGTGACGCGCGAATCCGCCTGACCCCTTGCCTCGACGCGAT
>DATITN010000107.1:0-1897 GCA_035467795.1 Arachnia sp.
GAGAACGCCTCCACGAGCACCCTCGACCTGCCGGGGCGACAGCTCGAGCAGCTTCGGGCGATCGTCGCCACCGGCACCCCCGTCGTGGTGGTGGTCATGTCCGGACGCCCGCTCGACCTTCGCTGGGTCGACGCGAACGTCCCCGCGATCCTCCAGGCCTGGTACCCCGGCAGCCGCGGGGGTGACGCGGTCGCGGGCGCGCTCGTGGGCGACACCTCCCCGGCGGGACGGCTTCCGTTCACGTGGCCGCGCCACGCCGGCCAGGTGCCGATGGTCTACAACCACTACCGCACCTTCCAGCCCGAAGGCCAGGCCTCGCGCTACTGGGAGGAGGAGTCCACGCCCCTCTACCCGTTCGGGCACGGCCTGTCGTACGCGACGTTCGAGTACTCGAACCTGCGGGTGGACCGTCAGAGCCTGGCCGTCGGGGACGAGGCCACCGTGTCGGTGGATGTCGCCAACACCTCGGATCGGGGTGCCGACGAGGTGGTGCAGTTCTATGTCCACCAGCGCTACGGCACCTCCACCCGGCCGGTGCGGGAGCTCAAGGGCTTCCAGCGCCTCACCCTCTCGCCCGGAGAGAGCCGGACCGTGGAGTTCCCGCTGGGGCCAGACCAGCTGCGCTACTGGAGCGCTGTGACCCGCGGCTGGGTCCAGGACGCCACCACCCTCGACCTGTGGGCCGGCGGCAGCAGCACCGCCGAGCTGACCACCACTCTCAACGTCACGGAAGGCTGATCATGCCCGCAACCCACGCCAACACGCTCCCGGTCATCCCGGGGTTCTGGTCGGATCCGACCGTCTGCCGCGCCGGTGACGAGTTCGTCCTGGTGAACAGCAGCTTCGAGTACTTCCCTGGGGCTCCGGTGCATCGCAGCGCGGACATGGTCTCCTGGGAGCACATCGGCCACGTCATCACCCGCCCGGACCAGGCGGACCTGGCGTCCGGGATGGCGTCCACGGGCATCTACGGTTCCACCGTCCGCCACCACGACGGCCGCTTCTGGTTCATCACCACCAACCTGATGCAGGCCGGCCAAGGGCAGCTCCTCTTCACAGCCGAGGACCCGGCCGGACCGTGGTCGGACCCCGTGCTGCTGCCGGGGCTGGTCGGGATCGACCCCGACATCTGCTGGGACGACGAGGGCCGGTGCCACGTCACGTGGTGCGCCTTCCCCAACGGCATCAGCCGGGTGGAGGTCGACCCCACCACCGGCGCCATCCTCAGCGAGCCGGTGCCGCTGTGGATGGGCACCGGGGGGCGCAACCCCGAGGGGCCGCACCTGTACCGCGTCGGTGACTGGTGGTACCTCCTGATCGCCGAGGGCGGCACCCACATCGGCCACATGGTCACCATCGCCCGGTCGCGTGACATCGACGGGCCCTACGAGGCCAGCCCGGCCAACCCGATCCTCACCCACCGCAGCACGGATCACCCGGTGCAGGGGGTTGGCCACGCCGACCTCGTCGAGGGACCGGACGGGCAGTGGTGGGCGGTCTTCCACGGCATCCGCCCGCGTGGGACGAACCCCCACTTCCACCTCATCGGCCGCGAGACCTTCGTGGCGCGGGTCGAATGGGTCGACGAGTGGCCCGTCATCGTGGAGGAGGACCTTCATCCCGTCGTGGAGGCCTCGGTCGTCGATGAGTTCGTAGGGGTCTTGGATGTCCGCTGGGTCGTTCCCGGCGGCTCGCTCGACGGCATCCGGCCCACCACGGACGGCCTGGAACTGACGGCCACCGCGGGCCCCGGGCTACCCGTTCTGACCCGGGTGCGGCACCTCGGCTGGTCGGCCACCATCGAGCTCGACGTGAGCCGCGGCGACGCGAGTGTCCAGCTGCGCGTCGACGACCGGCACTCCTACGCCCTTGAGGTGACCTCCGAGCGTGTGAGGGC
>DATITN010000108.1:0-2883 GCA_035467795.1 Arachnia sp.
CAACCGCTTGCACTGATCCTATGAGGCGCTCCGGACACAATGCAAGCGCTTGCATTCTTCGTTATCCAACTGTAATGAAAGCTCGGGCCAGCCCGTCGTGGTGGAGCGCGGAGGCGGTCACCGCTCGGCGCGTCCCGCCACGGAAACGGACGGGCGGCCGGCAGCACAATGCTGCCGGCCGCCCAATCATCCAGTCGCGCTCAGCGCTGCTTCAGCACCGCCTTCGCCGCCGCGAAACGCGCGATCGGCACCCGGAACGGCGAGCAGCTCACGTAGTCCAGGCCCACGGAGTTGAAGAACTCGATCGAGTCCGGATCGCCGCCGTGCTCTCCGCAGACGCCGGTCTTGAGCTTGGGCTTCACCGAACGGCCCTTTTCCACGCCCATCTGGACCAGCTGGCCGACCCCCTCTACGTCGATCGTCTCGAACGGATTGCGCTCCAGCACCCTGTCCATGACGTATTGAGTGAGGAACCCGTTCTCCGCGTCGTCGCGGGAGATGCCGATGGCGGTCTGGGTGAGGTCGTTGGTGCCGAAGGAGAAGAAGTCCGCGTGCGCGGCGATCTTGTCCGCCACCAGCGCAGCTCGCGGCAGCTCGATCATCGTGCCCACGGTGTAGTCGAGTTCGCGGCCGGCCTTGGCCAGCTCGTCCTCGACAGCCGCCACGACGATGGCCCGCTGGGTCTCCAGCTCCTGGGTCAGCGCCACGAGCGGGATCATGATCTCCACGCCCACCGTCTCCCCCTCGCGGTCCAGCACCGCGAGCGCGGCGCGGACGATGGCGCGGGCCTGCATGTCCGGGATCTCCGGGTACAGCATGGCCAGGCGGCAGCCGCGGGTGCCGAGCATCGGGTTGATCTCGTGCAGCCTCTTGACCTGGGCGAGCGTCGCCTTGGCGTCTGCCAGCGCCTGCGCGTCCCCGCCCTGCAGCTCCAGCCGCTGCACCAGCAGCGACTGCTCGACGAGGTTGGGCAGGAACTCGTGCAGCGGCGGGTCCAGCAGCCGAACCGTGACCGGCAGGCCCTTCATCGCGGTGAAGATGCCCTCGAAATCCACCTGCTGCATGGGCAGGATCTCAGCGAGGGCCGCAGAACGCTGCTCCGGACTCTCCGCGAGGATCATCTTGCGCACCGCCGGGAGGCGGTCCTGCGCCATGAACATGTGCTCGGTGCGGCAAAGCCCGATGCCCTCGGCGCCCAGCTCGCGGGCCTTCGTCGCGTCCTCGAAGTTGTCCGCGTTGGCGCGCACGCCCAGGCGGCGCACCTCGTCGGCCCACTCGACCACGCGGGAGAAGTCCTCGTTGATCTGCGGCGGGATGAGCTCGAGCTCCTCGCCGTAGACGAGGCCCTCGGTGCCGTCGAGGGTGATGATCTCGCCCTCGGCAATGACCCGGTCACCGATGGTGAGGGTCTTGGCCACAGTGTCGATCCGGATGCCCTGAGCGCCGGCCACGCACGGCTTGCCCATGCCGCGGGCCACGACGGCCGCGTGCGAGGTCATGCCGCCGTGGGCGGTGAGGATGCCCTGGCAGACGATGACGCCGTGGATGTCATCAGGGGTGGTCTCGAAGCGGACCAGGACCACGGGCTCGCCGCGACCCCCGCGCTCCGCGGCGGTGTCTGCGTCGAAGACCACCTCGCCGACAGCGGCGCCGGGCGAGGCGGGCAGGCCCTGGGCGATGGGCGTCTTGCCGTGATGCGGGTCGATGGCCGGGTGCAGCAGCTGGTCCAGCTGGCCGGGCTCGATGCGCATCAGGGCCTCTTCATGCGTGAGCAGGCCCTCGTCGACGAGGTCCGAGGCCACCTTGAGGGCGGCCGCGGCGGTGCGCTTGCCGTTGCGGGTCTGCAGGAGGTAGAGCTTGCCGTTCTCGACGGTGAACTCCATGTCCTGCATGTCGCGGTAGTGCTGCTCCATCTTGTGCATGGTGGCGATCAGCTCGTCGTAGGCCTCGGGCAGCACCTCCCTCATCTCGCCCAGCGGGCGGGGGGTACGGATGCCGGCGACGACGTCCTCTCCCTGGGCGTTGACCAGGAACTCGCCGTAGAGGGCCTTCTCGCCGGTGGAGGGGTCACGGGTGAAGCAGACACCGGTGGCGGAGGTGTCGCCGCGGTTACCGAAGACCATCTGCATGATGTTGACCGCGGTGCCCAGGTCCGCCGGAATGTTGTGGGCGCGGCGGTAGACGTCCGCACGGGGGTTGAGCCAGGACTTGAACACGGCGTCGATGGCCCGGTTGAGCTGCTCGACGGGATCCGAGGTCCACTCGCCTCCCAGGTGGTCGTTGGAGATGTCCTTGAAGGACTGGACGAGGCCCTTGAGGTCCTCGGCCGACAGGTCCGTGTCCAGCTCGACGCCGCGCTGGTGCTTGAGGCCGGTCAGGGCATCCTCATAGGCGTGCCCGGGCACTCCCTCCACCACTTCGCCGTACATCTGGATGAAGCGGCGGTAGCAGTCCCACGCGAAGCGCTCATTGCCGGACTCCGCGGCCACCGCGGCAACCGACTCGTCGGAGATGCCCAGGTTGAGGATGGTGTCCATCATCCCGGGCATCGAGTGGACGGCGCCGGAGCGCACGGAGACGAGCAGCGGCTTCTCGCTGCCGCCGAGCGTGCGCCCGGTGCGCTCCTCCAGGCGGGCCAGGCCGGCCGCGATCTGATCCGCGAGGCCCTCCGGCCATTCGCCCTTGCGCTTCATGGTCTGGACGCAGGCCGTGGTGGTGACGGTGAACGCGTCCGGGACGGGAACGCCCACGCGCTTCATCTCCGCGACGCCGGCGCCCTTACCTCCGAGAAGGTTACGCATCGTGGCGTCACCCTCGGACAGGTCATAGATGTAACGATCCTCGCTCATGCTGGGGGAATCTCCTTTGACAACCCTGGGGACC
>DATITN010000109.1:0-7653 GCA_035467795.1 Arachnia sp.
GGCTGGGGGGTCGCCGTCGACGAAGAAGCACACTGACTGGCGCGTGAAGCTCACCCGGGACACGATGTCGGTCCCGGTGCTGGCGCGCAGCGCCCCGGCCAGGAGCGCCCGCGCAGCTCCCGCCGTCGGCGCCTCCAGAACTTCGGCTGCGGCTCTGACCAGCCCTTGGGTCGAGTCCATGGTTCAGCCTGCCATCTGGCTTCCCGCATGTCGAGACCCTTGTCAGATCCGCGGCGCACTCTTTCCCGCTCCTTGCGCGCCCTGGGGAGCGGCCGGCGTCAGGCCTGGGGCGGCAGACCTGAGCCGGTGACCGCCCAGACGGCGAGGTCCCGGATGAGGTCGCGGTGGCCCGCCGAGTCGTAGGAGCGCTCGTCATGACCGAGCAGGTCCACTGCGATTCGTGCCGCGCCGTGTTGCCGGATCCAGGCGGTGGCCTCGGGGCCGCCCGGGCCCGCGTGCGTGGCCACCACGTGGCTCTGACCCACGAGCTGGAGGCTGAGGTAGCGCTCGTCCTCCACCCGGAACTCGGTGGGCTGGCCGTCCTCCTCGATCGGGATGCGGCGGATCGTCGTGGTGTCCAGCGGCGGATGCCAGGACTGTCCGGGTACCCAGATGGCCCCGACGGCGGCCGCCCACTCGGGGTAGTCGCGCAGGCTCGCCACCGCGATGTGGACCGCCAGCACACCGATGCCGCGGTCGAGCGCAGCCGCTAGCCCGGCGGGTCCGGGGGCATCCGGAGGAAGGCGGTGGTCGGTGTCCGCCCACGGGTCGCCCGCATTCACGACCAACAGGTCCACGCCGTCGAGGCTGGTCATGGCGTGGTCGACGTCGTGGTCAACCTCGACGATGAAGCCAGCTTCGGAGAGCGCCCCGGCGATCCTGGGCGTGGTCCGGTCGAAGGGGTGCCACGGGTCCGCGTAGCGGCCGGTGCCTTCGGCGATCAGTGCGCGCACGGCCGTCAGCTGGCCACGAGCTGTGGCCACCCCGTCGAGAAGTACTCGACGAAGGGCTCGCCCACGCAGTTGTCGCGGAGCTGCTGCTTCGAGACGGGGAACGACGGGCCGGGGTAGTCGGCGTCGGCCAGCATGCGTTCGGCGATCCGCTGGTCCGCGATGGCGGCGCGTCCGACGACGACGAAGTCGACGCCCGTGGCCAGCGCGGCGGCCGCGGTGGGGCCGCTGGTCACCTTGCCTGCGATCCCCAGCCTGGTGCTTCCGCGGGGGAGTTCGACGAAGTGGCTGACCAGTGGGGCATCGCCGTCGGCGGCCCCCTCGGGGAGCTTGGTGACGTCCCACAGGGACAGATCGAGGTGATCCAGGCCGCCCTCGGCCATCAGCTCCGCGCTCAGCTGAGCGATCTCGGGGGTGCTGAGGCCGAATCGCTCCGTGGACAGCCGCAGCCCCAGGTGGAAGTCCGGCGAGGTGGCGGCGCGAACGGCGGCGATGGTCTCGCGGATGATCCGCGACCTGCCGTGGAGGTCGCCGCCGTGGCCGTCGTCGCGGGTGTTGTGGGCGTCGAGGAACTGGCACAGCAGGTAGCCGTGGGCCCCGTGCAACTGGACTCCGTCGAAGCCGGCACGCTCGGCTCGGGCGGCCGCGGCGGCGAAGTCGTCGATCACGGACTCGATCTCGCCCGTGGTAAGCGCGCGGGCGCCGGTGGTGGGGTCGTCGTAGGGGGCGACGGCGGGCTCACCGGATGCACCGGGGTCTGCCTTCGCGCCGCCGTGGTGAATCTGGACCAGCGACGCGGCCCCGGCGTCGCGGATACCAGCGGCCAGTCGCACCAGACCGGGCAGGTGAGAGTCGTCGCTGATCCCGAGCTGCCCGTTCCAGGCCTTGCCGGCCTGGGCCACGTAGGCGGCCGCGGTCATCACCATGCCGAAGCCGTGGCGGGCCCGGGCGAGAAGCCAGTTGATCTCGATGTCCGAGAGCGTGCCGTCGGGGTTTGACTGCTTGTTGGTGAGCGGCGCCAGCGCGAGGCGGTTGCGCCAGGCGGGGCCGTGGGAGAAGTCGAGCGAATCGGAGAGCTGCGTCACGAGACTGAGACTACTTGGCGGCCAAGAGGCCACCGCCGCGGGCCCGCCCTCCGCGGGGTGAGCCGGGCGCGCACGAAGCGCACCCAGGTGAGCACGACACGCCGTCGCACCTGCCTGTCGCCGTCGCATGCAGGCATGGGGAGTCTGTCCGACGGCGTGTCGTGCTTGGGGTTGCGGGTGGTTTCGACGCCGCTGCGGGCGCTTCGCGCCGCGGCGGGCTCAACCAACGGATTGGGTCGCGAGCCCCACCGCCGGTCGAGCCGGGCAAGTCCGCGGTTCACCGCAGTTTCCGCTGGTTGAGCCGGGCCAAGCCGCGAAGCGGCGCAGCCCGCGTCGAAACCGACCCAACGTTCAGCGCGACCCTGCACCGGGTTCGGGGGCGACGCAGCGGCTGCGCTTCCCCCGCGGCGGGCTCAGCCAATGGGAGGGAGGGGCGCCAGAGAGTGCGGGCGACGGTTGGGCCGCAGTCCCATCTCCGTCCGCGTAGGCTGGGGGCCATGTCAGAGTCAGAACAACCCACAGAGAAGTTGGATCCCAAGGAGGCCATGCGTCAGGCCCTCGAGCGCAAGAAGGCGGCAGAGCACCTGTCGGCAGCGCAGGGCGTCGAGGCGGACCGCGGCCAGGGCCACACCCACGGCAAGGTGGGCGGCAAGCGCGAGTTCAGGAGGAAGTCGGGCGGCTGACGCGCCACCCGACCCTGCGGCTGGGGTTCCTCCAGGTCGGTTCTCAGGGTCGCCTGGGCGTCCAGAGCCCCTCTGGAGGAACACTGGCCGCAGGGTCGGCTCGGTAGCCTCGAGCCCGCCCCCGGGACTCAGAGAAATGGCAAGTGGCCCGCCCCCTCAGGGGCGGGCCACTCGTTTCCTACCGGGTCTCAGTCGGCCAGGCGCTCGTTCAGCTTCGTCAGCAGATCGACCGCTGCCGCCGGGATGATGGTGCCGGGCGGGTAGATCGCGTCGGCGCCGTGCTCGCGCAGCTCGTCGAAGTCCTGGGCCGGAATCACGCCACCCACGACGATCATCAGATCCTCGCGGCCCAGCTTGTCCAGCTCCTGACGCAGCGCGGGCACCAACGTGAGGTGACCGGCGGCCAGGGAAGAGACACCCACCACGTGGACGTCGGACTCGACGGCCTGGCGGGCCACCTCTTCCGGCGTCTGGAACAGCGGGCCTACGTCGACGTCCATGCCGAGATCGGCATAGGCGGTGGAGATGACCTTCTGGCCACGGTCGTGACCGTCCTGGCCCATCTTCGCGACGAGGATGCGCGGGCGGCGACCCTCCTTCTTCTCGAACTCCTCGACGAGCCTGCGGGCTGTCTCGATGTCCTCGTTGGAGCCGGCTTCGGTGTTGTACACACCTGAGATCGTACGGATCTGAGCGGTGTAGCGGCCGTAAACCTTCTCCAAAGCGTCGGAGATTTCGCCGAGGGAGGCCTTCGCGCGGGCTGCGTCGATGGCCACCTTGAGCAGGTTGCGGTCCGGATCCGTCGGATCGGGGTTCGCCGCCACCCAGGTGAGGCGCTCCAGCATCTGCTGGGTCTCGGTCTCATTGCGCTCGGCGCGCAGCTGCTCCAGCTTGGCGATCTGGGATGCGCGGACGGACTTGTTGTCCACCTTCAGCACCTCAAGCGGGTCCTCGCTGTCGAGGTTGTACTTGTTGACGCCGATCACCGGCTGGCGGCCGGAGTCGATGCGGGCCTGCGTGCGGGCCGCGGCCTCCTCGATGCGCATCTTCGGGATGCCCTGCTCGATGGCCTTAGCCATACCGCCGGCCTGCTCCACCTCCTGGATCCGCTCCCACGCCTTGCGGGCGAGCTGCTCGGTGAGCTTCTCCACGTAGGCGGAACCTGCCCACGGGTCCACCGTGCGGGTGGTGCCCGACTCCTGCTGCAGGAACAGCTGGGTGTTGCGGGCGATGCGGGCGGAGAAGTCCGTCGGAAGCGCGATGGCCTCGTCGAGGGCGTTGGTGTGCAGCGACTGCGTGTGTCCCTGCGTGGCGCCCATGGCCTCCACACAGGTGCGCACGACGTTGTTGTACACGTCCTGCGCGGTCAGCGACCAGCCGGAGGTCTGCGAGTGCGTGCGAAGCGACATCGACTTCGGGTTCTTCGGCCCGAACTGACGCACCAGCTTGGCCCACAGGATGCGCGCGGCGCGCATCTTGGCGACCTCCATGTAGAAGTTCATGCCGATGGCCCAGAAGAAGGACAGGCGAGGCGCGAACTGGTCCACGTTGAGGCCCACGGACTCGCCGGCGCGGATGTACTCCACGCCGTCGGCCAAGGTGTAGGCCATCTCGATGTCCGCCGTCGCTCCGGCCTCCTGCATGTGGTAGCCGGAGATGGAGATCGAGTTGAACCGGGGCATGTTCGCCGAGGTGTAGGCGAAGATGTCGGCGATGATCTTCATCGACGGCGTGGGCGGGTAGATGTAGGTGTTGCGGACCATGAACTCCTTCAGAATGTCATTCTGAATGGTTCCGGCGAGCTGCTCGGGCTTGACGCCCTGCTCCTCGGCCGCGACAACGTACAGCGCCAGCACCGGAAGCACCGCGCCGTTCATCGTCATGGAGACCGACATCTGGTCCAGCGGGATCTTGTCGAACAACTGGCGCATGTCCAGGATGGAGTCGACGGCGACGCCGGCCATGCCCACGTCACCGGCCACGCGGGGGTGGTCCGAGTCGTAGCCGCGGTGGGTGGCGAGGTCGAACGCGATCGACAGGCCCTTCTGGCCGGCGGCCAGGTTGCGCCGGTAGAACGCGTTGGACTCCTCAGCGGTGGAGAAGCCCGCGTACTGGCGGACCGTCCACGGCTGGTTGACGTACATCGTGGCGTAGGGGCCGCGGAGGAACGGGGGGATGCCGGGTGCGGTCTCGAGGAAGTCGAGGCCGGCCAGGTCCGAATCGCCGTACAGCGGCGGCACCAGGATGCGCTCTGGGGTCTGCCACCCGGCGGAGTGCCCGGTGGACTCGATGATGGCCTCGAACTTGGCCGCGGCGTCCGCCGAGACCGCCTCGGTCAGCTCAATGTCTGTGAAACGGGGGACGGTCATGCTCAGGCTCCCATCTTGTTCAGGGTGGTGGTCAGCAGTTCGACCACGTTCATGCCGTCGAACACGTTGCCGTCGACGGCGCCCTCGGCGCCCTCGCCCAGCTCCTTGATCTGGCCGGCGACCAGGACGGTCTCGGCCCCGGCGGCGCGCAGGGCCTCGGCCACTGCCACGCCTTGGGCGGCGTAGACCTTGGCGCTGGAGCACAGCACCGCGACCTTCGCGCCCGACTCAGTGAGCTGCCGCGCGAAGTCCTCCGGCGTCTCGCCCTCGGCGACGAGGGTGTCGAGCCCGCCCACGTGGAGCAGGTTGGCGGTGAAGCCCTCGCGGCCGCCGAAATCGCGGCGGGCGCCGAGGCAGGCCAGCAGCACCGTCGGAGCGTTGCCGGCCTCGCGGGCGGCAGCCGAACGGTCCCGGAGGTCCTCGAACACCTGGGTGTCGCGGATCACCTTCAGGCCGCCGAGCTCCGGAGCCGCGGGGCGGGCCTTGCGTACCAGCGCGGCCTCCTCGTGGTTGGGGAACATCGACACGCCGGTCAGCTGGATCTTGCGGGTGGCCAGCAGGGCCGCGCGGGCGGCGTTGACCTCATCCAGCTGAGCCTTGACGGTGCCGTCGGCCAGCGCAGCGGCGAAGCCTTCGCCGTCGAGGCCCTGGAAGACGGACCACGCCTTGTCCGAGAGCTGCTTGGTGAGCGACTCGACGAACCACGAGCCACCGGCCGGGTCGTTGACGCGACCGACGTTGGACTCCTCAGCCAGCACCACCTGCGTGTTGCGAGCGGTGCGACGGGAGAAGTCCGTGGGGAGGCCGGCTGCGGTGTCGAAGGGGAGGACCGTCTGAATCTCGGCCCCGCCCGCGGAGGCCGCGAAGCAGGAGATAGTGCCGCGCAGCATATTGACGTAGGCATCGTCGCGCGCGATCTGGCGCTCGGAGGTGACGGCGTGCTGAATGGCTCCCCGCTTGGCCTCGGTCACTCCCAGCACCTCGCCCACCCGCGACCACAGGCCGCGCAGCGCACGGAGGCGGGCGATGGTGGCGAACTGATCGGTGGTGGAGGAGACGCGGAACATGAGGGCGTCGAACGCCTCGTCAACGGTGAGTCCGGCTTCGGTGAGCGCGCGGACGTATTCGACGCCCACCGCCACGGCGTAGGCCAGCTCGTGCACGTCGCCGGCTCCGGCGTTGTGGTAGACGGTGGCGTCCACGACGACCGGCTGCACGCCCTGGTAGGGCTTGGCCAGCTCGACCGCCTGGGCCAGGACGCTGAGGTCCGCGTCGGTTCCGGCCAGGGCGGCCGCTCCGATCGGATCGACGCCGAGGTTGCCGGTGAGCGTGGAGGCGTCCTTGCCTGAGGCGGCGAGGAACTCGACGAGTGCCGTGGCGGCCTCGAGCTGCTGCGTCTTGGAGGTCAGGTAGACCGGGGCGAGGTCCAGCAGGACGTCGGCCAGGACGGTCGGCAGGTCCGCCACCGCGACAGCGTCAGGATCCACGCGCACATAGACGGCGGTGCCGCCGCGCTCGAGATCGGTGAGGATGGCGCGCCGGGTCTCGGCCGCGTCGGGGTCCTCGTGCAGCTGGGCGACGTGCCAGGCATCCATCTCGCCGTCGCGCACCGTGGTGCCGCGGACGAAGGGGGCCACGCCCGGGTAGCCGAGCTCCTCGACGCCGTCGCTCTTCACGTACAGCGGCTTGATGGTGAGGCCGTCGACCGTGGAGCTCGACAGGCGCTTGTATGCCTGCTCGACTGTGAGCTCCTTGCCCTCGGGCCGCTTTCGGTTCAGGACCTTCAGGACCTCTTTCTCCCAGTCCGCCTGGGAGGGAGTGTCAAAGTCTGCGGCCAGGCTGATGTCGGCCGCACTGGTGGCTTGATCGCTCATCGCTCTCCGTCTTGTCTCGGGGGGTTTGCACCCACGCCACCACACTAAACCAGCGGGGCACCCCTCCGAGGCTGGGGCGGTGATAGGTCAGACCGACCTCTCCTGGTATTCTCAGCGGCCGCGTTCGGCCCTGGCCGGGGGTCGGTCGCCCCGGATGGAGGCCACCATGTCCAGCGTGCGGCGGGTGGCGCGCACGTCGTGGGCACGGAAAACGGTTGCCCCGAGCCAGGCTGCGACGGCGGTAGCGGCAAGGCTGCCCTCGAGTCGCTCGTCGGCGGGGAGGTCGAGGGTTTCACCGACGAAGTCCTTGCGGCTGATGGCCTGCAGAACCGGGAAGCCCAACGCGACGACGCGGTCGGTGGCCGCCACGAGGGCGAGCGAGTTGGGCGTGGTCTTGCCGAAGTCCAGGGTGGGGTCGACGAGGACACCGTCGGGCCGGACCCCAGCGTCGAGGG
Organism: Arachnia sp.; assembly: GCA_035467795.1. GTDB lineage: Bacteria > Actinomycetota > Actinomycetes > Propionibacteriales > Propionibacteriaceae > Arachnia. The sequence continues at coordinate 7,417 of DATITN010000109.1, forward strand.
CCTTCTGGGCGCCGTCGCGGAGGACGCGCAGGACATCTTCGACGACAGCCTCCCCGGGGCCGTAGTCGATGCCGCTGGGATCGGTCCGGGGCGGGCGGCCGCCGGTGTGGGACACGACGTAGCCGGCGCCGAGTGTCGCGGCCACGTGTACGAGATCCTGGTCCGCGCCCTGCCAGGTGTCGTTGACGAGGTCGACGGCGCCCTCGCAGGCCTGCGCCACCTCGGCGCGCCATGTGT
>DATITN010000110.1:0-8863 GCA_035467795.1 Arachnia sp.
TGCGGACCAATGGACCATCACGTTTGATCCGGTCACCCGCAACCCGGTGATCTCGCCGACGAAGCGGATGCGGGTCTACCTGGCGGCCAACGATCGACGGCCGGACCACGTCCACCGTCGGCCGTAGGACCCGGACGCCCGAGTCGTGACCAGTCACGCTACGACCCTTCGAGACAGGGCCACGCCGCTAAGCGGGTGGGCCCCTCCTCAGGGAGCGGGAAGGGGGCCGACCTGCGCGACGCCGGCCCCCTCAGAGAGCGGATGGGGGCGATCCACGCCGCCGTTTCCGGCGTACCGAGGGCGCCATGGGTGAGACCGGCCCCCTCGGACACCCCGAACCCGACCACGCCAACCCGCAACAGCTGGTCGGATAGGTCACGTTTCGTAGGCTTCGAGGCCGCTGCGCGGCACCTCAGCCAGCGGGGGCGGGCCGGTCTGCAAGGGGTCACGTCTCGTAGGCTTCGAGGCCGCTGCGCGGCACCTCAGCCAGCGGTAAAGGGTTCCTCCGCGGCACCTCAGCCAGCGGAACAGGCGACGGGCGGCGCGCGGCGCGGCTCCGGGCTCGTCAGCGGTTGGTGGCTTCCACCCAGCGATCGAGGGTGGAGGCGGCTGCGCCGGAGTCGACGGCGTCCTGAGCAGCACGAAGCGGTTCGCGCATCTGGTCCACCAGCGGCAGCACCGTCGAGATCCCCCGATACGCCAACAAAGCCGCGGCCGCGTTCAACACCACGATGTCGCGCACCGGGCCCGGCTTGCCGGCCAGCATGTCCCTGGCCACCTGCGCGTTGTGCGGCGCGTCACCGCCGTGAAGGTCGTGCGGGGCCGCCGGCTCCAGGCCGAGCTCCTCCGGGTTGAGCACCGTGCGGTGCACCCGCCCCTCAGAGATCATCCACACGTCAGACTCCGACGTCGTAGTCAACTCGTCCAACCCGTCGAACCCTCGGAACACCATGCCCCGCGTGCCGCGCTCGGCCAGCACCCGCGCGATCACCGGGGCCACGTCGTCGTTGGCCACACCCAGAGCCATCGCGCGCGGCCGGGCCGGGTTGGCCAGCGGGCCGAGGAAGTTGAAGGTGGTCTGGATCCCCAGCGCCTTGCGCACCCCCGCCACGTTCTTCATCGCCGGGTGGTACAGCTGCGCGAAGAGGAACACGATCCCCACCTCGTCGAGGATCTTCGCCTGGCGTGCGGGCTCGACGTCGATCCGCACCCCCAACGCCTCGAGGGTGTCAGCGGTGCCCGCCATCGACGACGCCGCCCGCGACCCGTGCTTGACAACCTTCGCCCCGGCGCCGGCGGCGACGATGGCGGCCATCGTCGAGATGTTGACGGTGTTCGCGCGGTCGCCGCCTGTGCCCACGACGTCTACCGCGTCAGGGTCCAGGGTGATGGGCAGCGCGTTGGCGAGCATCGCGTCCGCCAAGCCTGCGATCTCGTCCTCGGACTCGCCCTTCGCGCGCAGCGCCGTCAGCAGAGCAGCGATCTGCACCTCCGAGGCACGCCCCGCGAGGATCTCGTTCAGCGCCCACGTCGCGGCGGTGGACTCAAGGCCCTCGCTGCGCACCAGGCCGGTCAGGATGTCGGGCCAGGTGTAGCCCGACATCAGCCGACCTGCGCCAACCGGGCGCGGATCAGGTTCGCCGCCTGGACGGGCATGGTGACCGGGTCGATCGGGAAGGGGGCCACGGCCTCAGCGCGCGCCCAGGACGCCAGCCAGGCGTCCGCCTCGCGGGAGACCAGCAGCATCACCGGAGGACAGTCGGCGTACTCCTCCTTCACCTGGTGCGCCAGGCCGAACCCGCCCGAGGGCTGCGCGTTGCCGTCGAAGATCATCACCGCGTAGTCCGTGCCGGCGTCCAGCGTGCGCAGCAGCGCGCCCTGGGTGGCGACCTCGAAGATCTCGATCGGCGGCAGGTCACGGGCGACGCTGCTGCCCAGGGTCAGCCGGACCTGTTCGCGCACCGTTCGGTCGTCGGAGAACACCAGCACCTTCGCGGTGGCTTCGCTCATCTTGGGTCTTCCTTCGCGTTGTCGCCGACAACCGTCGGCCGAGGATCCTTCTGTGGGTCATCGTAGCCAAGACCCGGCCTCCTGGCGCGCTGGGCCTCCTCCCGGTCAAGGGCCCTGTCCACCCGTTTGGCCTCCCTGTTGGAGTCCTTGATCCATTGGATGAAGATCGTGATCATGGCCGCGAACATCGTGATGTCCCCCGTGGCCCACATCAGTCCCCCCGCCCAGGACTGGTCCTCCATCGGCGACAATCCCCACGACCGCTCGAACGCCAGGTACCACTCCTCCGCGATCAGCCTCGTCGACCCCATGATCGTCACGCCCAGGAACGCGTGGAACGGCATCGTGAGCAGGAACAGCAGGATGCGGATGGGATAGGGCATCTTGATCGGCACCGGATCCACGCCCAGCAGCGGGAAGAAGAACAGGCAGCCCAGCGTGATCAGGTAGAAGTGCAGGAAGTCGTGCCAGAAGTCGTTCTGCAGCGTGATCTCGTACCAGCCCGACATGTACAGCGCGAACGGGCTGGCCACCATCAGCCCCGTGGTGAGCGGCGGGAACAGAAGCACCTTCGCTACCGTCGAATGCAGGACCGCCAACAACCAGCCCCGCTGGCGCTTCGGGAGGGTGCGCAACGCCAGGGTGGCCGGCGCCCCGAACACCAGGAACACGGGCGCGATCATGTTCAACAGCATGTGCTGGAGCATGTGCACCCAGAACAGGACCGTGTCGTAGACACCCAGAAAGCTGAAGATGGCCACCGCGATGGTGCCCAGCCCGAGTCCGACGAAGGACACGGTGCGCATCACCGGCCAGCGGTCACCGCGACGGTGCAGCGTCCACACGCCCCACAGGTACAGGCCGCCCACGACGAGAAGGCCCAGCACCGCGTAGAGCGGGAATTCCCAGGCGGTGAAGTAGCGCGCGCCCACCAGCGGGATGATGTCGTCGTCGGGCTTGGCGTGCATCGGAAGAGCGGCCAAAGCCTGGACAAACATGCGCGGATTATCGCATGGCCCTCCGGCGCGAAACCAGGGGGGTACCCCTAATCCGGTCGCTGGCGTGACCTCAACGGGTTTTACCGCAATAATGACCTCGTGGCGACCAATCATGACACCCTCATCGCACCGACGGAGTTGCCGACGGGAGCAATCCACGCTGTCCCCTCCGCACGACTGAACAAGCCGATGGGCAGGCCGGACACGGTCGCCGTCGGCACCATCGTGTGGCTCGCGAGCGAGCTGATGTTCTTCGCAGCCCTGTTCGCCGCCTACTTCTGGATCCGCAGCATCACCAACGACGCCGCGGCCGCCGCCGGGGTGACGTCGCTGTGGGACGCCAACACCGTCCACCTGGACACCGGGTTCGCCGCCGTCAACACCGCCGTCCTGGTGCTGTCGTCGGTCACCTGCCAGCTCGCCGCCAACGCGGCCGAGGCAGGCCGGGTGTCGGGCTCCTGGCTCAACCCGGTGAAGTGGGGCATGCGGCAGGGCTTCATCGTCACCGCCACCCTGGGCTCCATCTTCGTCGCCGGCCAGGTGTGGGAGTACTTCACCCTCTTCAGCGAGGGCTTCACGATCTCCACCAACCAGTACTGGTCCGTGTTCTTCCTCGCCACCGGCTTCCACGGCCTCCACGTCATCGGCGGCATCGTCGCCTTCTGGTTCATCCTGGCGCGCTCCTACATGACGCGCACCCACACCCACGAGCAGACCGTCGGTGCCCACGTCGTGTCCTACTACTGGCACTTCGTCGACGTGATCTGGATCCTGCTCTTCGGCGTCCTCTACTTCCTCCGCTGACCGCACTAGACCTGGAGACACCGTGAAGTTCCTGACCAACCTCCGGCGGCATGCGGCGGCGCGTCCCTTGCTGCTGATCTTGGCCCTCCTCGTCGTCGGCCTCGGCTACAGCGTCGTCAGCCCCCAGCGGTCCTCCGCCGAGACGGAAATGACCCAGCAGATCGAGGAGGGCAAGGCCCTCTTCGACTTCACCTGCTCCTCCTGCCACGGCCTCGGCGGCGAAGGCACCTCGCAGGGCCCGTCGCTGATCGGCGTGGGCGCCGCGTCGGTGGACTTCCAGATGGGCACCGGCCGCATGCCGGCGGCCCGTGAGCAGGCGCAGCTGCCCGCCCGCAAGGTCAACTACTCGCAGGAGCAGATCGAAGCCGTGGCCGCCTACGTCGCCACCCTCGGCGCCGGCCCCGCCATCCCGACAGAAGACCAGTACTCCCCCGAGGGCCTCACCGAGGAGGAGATCGCCCGCGGCGGCGCCCTCTTCCGCGCAAACTGCTCCGCCTGCCACGGCGTCGTCGGCGGCGGCGGCGCGATGCCCAACGGCAAGTACGCCCCCTCGGTGGTGGAGACCGCCCCTGTCCACATCTACGAAGCCATGCGCACCGGCCCCCAGCAGATGCCCACGTTCTCCAAGGACGTCCTGCCGGACCAGAGCGTCCGCGAGATCATCGGCTACCTCGACGAGGCCAACTCGCAACCCAACTACGGCGGCCTCACCATGGGCGACGCCGGGCCCGTCTCCGAAGGCTTCTGGGCCTTCGTGATCGGCATCGGTGGCCTCGTCATCGTCGCCACCTGGATCGCTAAGAAGGGGGCCCGGGCCCGATGAGCCACGACAACCTGCCGGTGCGTGACCCGGAGCTGGGTCACAGCGTCGCCAACCCCGGCCTCGAGGAACACGTCGAGCGCTACGCCGACGCGGACAAGGGTGCGGGATACCGCGCCTACGCCGCCATCCTCCTCATGCTCGGCGCCGTCCCCCTGCTGTCCATCGCTTTCGTGGTGATCTACTTCGCCGTCCCGCGCGACATGGTCATCGACTTCGGCATCCTCAAGGCCAACGCGCAGAACGTGGGTTTCGGCCTCACAGGCGGCTTGGCGGCCGTGCTGATCGGTGTCGCGGTGATCCAGTGGGCGCGCGTCATCATGGATGACCGGGAAATGGTCGAGACCCGCCACTCCGCGTCCTCCACCCCGGAGGAAATGGGCGCCATGATGCAGGGCTGGGAGGACGGCGTCGAACAGTCCGGCGTCCGCCGTCGCAAGCTGATCCTGGGTGCCCTCGGTGGCGCCGTCGGCATGTCGCTGGTGCCCCTGGTCGTGCTGCTGGCAGACATGGGGCCGCACCCCACCAAGGCCGTCCGCGCCGAGACCATCGAGCGGACAATCTGGGCCGAGGACGTCCTCATCCTCAACGACGAGAACTGGCTGCCCATCCGCCCCGAAATGCTGGAGGTGGGTCAGCTGGTCAACGCCCAGCCGGCCACCCTGCGGGAGCTGCACGGCGTGGAGGCGCACGTGGCCAAGGCCAAGTCGTCGCTCATCCTCGTGCGGATGGACCCCAACTCGATCCAGATCCCGGAATCGCGCCGCGACTGGCACGTCTCCGGCATCCTCGCCTACTCCAAGATCTGCACCCACGTGGGCTGCCCCATCTCGCTGTGGGAACGCCAGACCCACCACCTGCTGTGCCCGTGCCACCAGTCGACGTTCGACCTCGGCAACAGCGGCGTCGTGGTGTTCGGGCCCGCGGCCCGGTCGCTGCCGCAGTTGGCCATCAAGGTCAACGCGGACGGCTACCTGGTGGCCCAGGGAGACTTCACCCTCCCCGTCGGCCCGAGCTTCTTCGAGCGCGACTCGAGCAACGACTTCAAGGATGGTGACCAGTAATGGCCGATCCCACCACAGTCGCCCCGTCGTCGCCGACGCTTGACCCGAAGGTCGCGCCGGTGACCAACCCCGAGGCGCCGGGACTCGTCAAGTGGGCCGACCAGCGCATCGCGCTCACGAAGCTCAGCAAGCCCCTCCTGCGCAAGGTCTTCCCCGATCACTGGTCCTTCATGCTCGGCGAGATCGCGCTGTTCTCGTTCATCGTCCTGCTGCTCACCGGCGTGTTCCTCACCATCTGGTTCGTGCCGTCGATGGCCGAGATCGAATACGACGGCTCGTACCAGCTCCTCAAGGGCATGCCCGTCTCCGAGGCGTTCGCGTCCACCCTCAACATCTCCTTCGACGTGCGCGGCGGCCTGCTGGTGCGCCAGATCCACCACTGGGCGGCGCTGCTGTTCGTGGCCGCGGCCACGGTGCACATGCTGCGGGTGTTCTTCACCGGCGCGTTCCGCAAGCCGCGCGAGGTCAACTGGCTGATCGGCGTGGGGCTGCTGTCGCTGTCGCTGATCGCTGGATTCGCCGGCTACTCCCTGCCTGACGACCTGCTGTCCGGCACCGGTCTCCGGTTCGTCAACGGGCTCGTGCGCTCCATCCCGATCATCGGCACCTGGGCCGAGTTCTTCGTCTTCGGCGGCGAATTCCCCGGCGACATCCTCATCGCCCGGCTCTACATGGTGCACATCCTGCTGGTGCCCGGCATCCTGCTCGGCCTGATCTCCGCGCACATGGCCCTCATGGTTTACCACAAGCACGGACAGTTCCCCGGCCCCGGCCGCACCGAGAACAACGTCGTCGGCTACCCGATGTTCCCCGTCTACATCTCCCACATGGGCGGCTTCTTCTTCATCGTGTTCGGCGTCCTGGTCCTCATGGGCGGCCTGTTCCAGATCAACCCGGTGTGGCTGTACGGGCCCTACGACCCGTCGAAGGTCACCGCGGGCTCCCAGCCGGACTGGTACATGGGCTGGGTGGAGGGCGCCATCCGCATCATGCCCGCCCTCGAATCCAGCTTCTGGGGCACCACCTGGACGTGGGGCGTGTTCCTGCCCGGCATCGGCCTGATGGGCGTGCTGTTCACTGCGCTCGGCGCGTGGCCGTTCATCGAGGCGTGGATCACCGGCGACAAGCGCGAACACCACCTGCTGGACCGTCCGCGGAATGCGCCGGTGCGCACTGCGCTCGGTGTCGCGGGGATGACGTGGTACGGCATGTTCTGGATCGCCGGCGGCAACGACATCATCGCCACCCGGTTCGCCCTAGACCTGAACGTCATCACGCAGTTCACGAGGGTCGCGGTGTTCGTCGGCCCCGTCATCGCGTTCATGGTCACCAAGCGGATCTGCCTCAGCCTGCAGCGGGCGGACCGCGAACGGGCCCTGCACGGCTCCGAGGACGGCGTGATCGTGAGGTCGCCGTCGGGCGGGTACTCGGAGTCCCACGTGCCGGTGTCGCACGAGGAGCAGTTCGTGCTCACCCAGCACCTGCAGCACAAGGTGCTCGTCGCCGGGGCGGAGACGGACGCCGCAGGTGTCCGCCGCAAGGGTGGGGTGTCGCGGCTGCGGGCTCGACTGTCGCGGTGGTACCTCAGCCACGACATCGCCAAGCCGACGGCTCTCGAGCTGGAGGCGGCGGCGCACCACGGGTCTCCTGGGCACTCGACCAATGGTGTGGGTCCGGATGGGCACGCGGTCGACGGTGTCGCGGGTGTGGGTCGCGAGTTGGACGGCCCGCGCCACAGGGCGGGGGCCGACAAGGCTGGTCTGCACCACTAGGTGGGTTGAAGCGTTTGGCCGGAGGGCGTCGTCTGAGGACGGCGCCCTCCGTCGCGTTGTGGGCGGCCGCGGCTGGTCGCGTGATGGCTGTGCGGCTGTTGTTCCTCCAGGGCGCACGTCGAGCCCCCTGGGGGCTCGGAGGCCGTCCTGGAGGAACGTGAGCCGCGCGGGCTGCCCCTCAAACCCTCGGGGAGGACCGGCAGGTCAGCCGCGCCGACGGCGGAAGCGCGGCTTGAGCCTCGTCGCCGGAAGGGGCGGGGCCTCGAGCCGCTGGGTGGAGCCGCGGTAGCCGCGGACCCCGCCGAACCTGTCGTCGCCCGCCTGCCACGCCTCGCGCAGCTCGACGATCTCCTCGTGGCTGCGCCCGATGAAGTTCCACCACATCACGATGCCCTCCTCGAACGGCTCACCGCCGAGCAGCATGAGGCGGGCGTCGCGGTCCGTGGGGTTGCGGAGGCGGAGGTGGTTCAGGCCTGCGTCGCGGACGCCCATGGCGTCCTTCTCGATGAGGACGCCGTCCACCTCGACGGCGCCGATATCCACCAGCACGCCGTGCTCGAAGCCCGGTCTCACCTCGAACTCCCACTCTGCTCCCGGCCGCAGGATGATCTCAGCGCCCAGCAGGCCGGTCTCCGTGGTGATCGGCGACGTCGCCCCCGCCAACTCCCCCACCATCACCCGCGCGCGGCCGCCCGGGATGTCGACTACGTCGGGGCGGTGATGCTGGAAGCCGCGCTCCATGTCCTTGGCGTGCTCAGGCAGCACCACCCACAGCTGCACGCCGTGGAGGTATTCGGTCTGGGCTGTGGTCACCTCGGAGTGCGAGATGCCGTAGCCGGATGTCATGAGGTTGACCTCGCCGGGGCGGACGAGGTCGTGGACGCCGCCGGAGTCGCGGTGCTCGATCTCGCCGTCGAACAGCCAGCTGACGGTTTGGAGCGACGTGTGTGGGTGCGGTGCCACGTCCATCCCGCCGGTGGCCTCGACGAGGTTCGGGCCGTAGTGGTCGGCGAAGCACCAGGCGCCGACGAAGGACCGCTCGAGCTGCGGAAGGATGCGTCGGACGGTCATCGCGTCGGGGCCCTCGCCGAGGCTGACAAGCTTGGGCGCGAGCCGCTGCACTTCCGTGGGCGGATGGTTGTGGTGCTCGCAGTCGACGAACTGGGGCGAAGACTCGGTGTTGCTCATGGTGCACCCTCCTCTGGAACTGCATCCACGCTACCCGCCGAGCGCCCGGCGCGGCCGTGTTCGACGCGACCGGGCGTCGGCCGTGGGCATTGCGCCAGGTCGGCCACCGTGCACCAATGACCGCCTCTCCGGCGCGCCGTCGCCGCATATGACGCTGACCGGCGACTCAATCGGCGTGTCGTGCACAGATAGGCCCGGAGGCGAGGG
>DATITN010000111.1:0-17832 GCA_035467795.1 Arachnia sp.
GTGCGCCACCACATCGACCAGGCCGCGCCCCGCACCGACCAGGACCCGCTGACCGACCTGGAGACGTCCTATCGCGTCAACAGCCTCGGCGAGCTGCTCGCCGTGGTCGATTCGGCGGGCAAGGAGTCCACCTACGAGTACGACCTGGCCGGGCGGATGACGAGCGCGACCACCCCCGACGGCGGCACCATCGAGTCGGCCTTCGACCTCGCGGGCCACCGACGCGTCATGACCACCCCGGCCATGCGCGACGAGGGCGAGGAGACCTCGTACCGCTACCTCCTCAACAGGCTGGTCGCGGTGGACCATCCGGGCACCATCGATGACGTGGAGTACGTCTACGGCCTCGACAACGCCGATGGACGGTTCGCCGCCGGCCGGGTGTCCTTCCAGACGGACCGGACCCGGCTTGTGGCCAACAGCTACGATGCGGCCGGCAACCTGGTGGGGCAGACCTCCACCATGAAGCGCCAGAACTGGGCCCCGGACCTCTCGGCAGCCGAGCTGGTGGACTTCACCTACACCACGAAGTGGCGCTACGACGCACTCGGGCGCCTTCACACCGTCGAGTACCCGGATGCCAAGACCCTCCGGTACGTGCCTGACGGGACCAGCGTGAGCCAGCTCGCCGACCCGGCCGACCTGGAAGGAGTGCTCACCTCGGAGGACACCACCGGCGAGGTGGTCACCTACGGCTACGATTCCGGCGGTCTCCTCCGCGCGCTCAGCGGGAGCGAGATCGGCCTGGCGCAGCAGCTCGAGGCCATCACCCCGGACGCTGAGGGCAATCCCCGCAGCATCCAGGTGCCGCGCCGGACCACGCACGCCTACACGTACCTCGCGGACCGGGCCTACGACCCGTGGCTCTACCCGGTGCGCGACGAGCTGGGCAACGGAGCGGTCACGTCGACATCCTTCGACCCGGACACCCGCTGGCTCACCCAGCGGGATACCACCAGCCCCGCCGGTGCCCTGCAGCGGTTGAGCTACACCTACGACGCGGTGGGCCGGCCCGTGACGTACCTCAACGACCTCCCCCTGGCCAACCGCGCGATCAACGGTGGCAGAGCGGAACAGCAGTACGTCCACGACGGCTTCGGCCGCATCGTCGGCTCCACTGGCACGTTCGACCTCAAGGCCGGCGAGCAGCAGCGCTACAAGTACGGGGTGGGGTTCACGGCCGATGCGCCGTGGAGCATCATCTCCAAGGATCAGGCCGACGCGCTGCACCCCAAGAAGGGCAGGCCCAAGCCCGTCGAGGAGACCACCTACGACTTCACCCGTCAACTGGGAACCGACGACGGCCCGCTCCATGTGGTCAGCGACGAGGTCACCACGGCCGACGGCAAGACGCGGGTCTACGACTCCAGCTACACCGCCAACGGCGAGGTCTCCTCGGTACTGCTGTCCGGCGGCGCCAAGCCGAGTCCCACCAACGTCTGGGACCGTAGCTACACCTGGACCCTGGGTGGGCTCATGACCTCCGCCGAGCGGGGGGCGGAGCTCAAGACGTACGCCTACGACGACACCGGCGTGCTGCGGATCAAGGACGGCTCGCTCCTCGAGCGCGACGGCCAGGTCATCGATCAGCACGGCGGCGGGCCGGAGACACTCTTCCTGAACCCGTGGGTTACCGTCCGCTCGCAGAAGATCTACAAGCACATCACCGACGGCACGGACACCCTGGTGACCAAGATGGACACCTTCTCGGCTTACGAGACCACCCAGATGTTCGTGCACCGAGACGTCGTCGGCTCGACCAGCATGGTCAGCGACGTGCAGGGCCGCGGGTTCCAACGGCACGAGTACTTCCCGTCGGGCGAGATGTGGATCGTCGACAACAAGGAGACCATCAGGACCCCCTTCCAGTACGGCGACGGCTACTACGAGGACACGCTCGACATGATCCTGTTCGGGCCGCGGTGGTACGACTCCCAACGGGAGCTGTTCCTCGCCCCGGATCCGATCCTCGCCGACGTGCCCCGTGCGCTGATCGATCAGCCGGCCCTCGGCGGTGCCTACACCTACGCAGGTGCCTCCCCGCTGACCAACGTCGACCCGAGCGGCCTCGCGTTCTTCTCGGCGCATCAACGCGTCGGAGTGAAGGCCAAGGCGAGCGCGGCGTTCGACGCCAAGTTCGCGCAACTGCAGGCGGACGGCAAGCCGGCGGAGGCGCAGGCGATGCTGGACAAGCACCAGAAGCAGGAGGCCGGACAGCTCCGGGCGGAGAAGCTCCTCGAGGCCAACGCCCTCATCACCATCGATCTGGGGGAGGGAACCGTCTCGGTCGGCCTCCCCTACGGGCCGCGCAAGGAGTGGAAGACCTCCGACGCGGCGGATCAGTCGGGCGGCGACGCCGTGACGGGCGACGCCACCAACGGCCAGGGTGCTCCCGACACGGGTAGCTCCGCCTCGGATCAGGGATCGACGACACCATCGGTGTCGACCGGCGACGGTTCCGATGCGGACGGAGACGATCAGGGGACGGCGTCGAGGGCCGCGTCCCTGGATGCGGACTCCGACGCGGCGGCGTCGCGCTCGGACGAGTAGGCAGGCGGGCTGGGTCCCCGGGGCGTACGCCTCAGCGACCCAGCCCCAGCCTCACCGCGGTCACGGCGGCCTCGGCCCTGCCGCGGACTCCCAGCTTTCGGTAGATCGCGCTGGTGTGATGCATCACGGTCTTGGGGGCGATGAACAACTGGTTGGCGATCTCCTTGTTGCGGTTCCCGCTCACCAGGAGGCGCAGCACGTCCCGCTCCCGGGCGGTCAGCTGCGAGCCGGCCGACGGAGAGGCCCAGTAGGGCTCACGAGGGGAGGGGTCGGCGACTCGAAGGACGTAGTCGATGGCTTCGGCCGCGGCCCCATCCAGGGTGAGCCGCGCGCCCTCCCGGGAGCGCTGCTCGAATTCCGGCCCGAGCGCGTCACGGGCCGATGCCACCGCCCGGTGGTAGGTGTCCCGGAGGATGCCGGGAAGCGGCGTCAGGATGAGTTGGGACCACTGGAGCAGGGCGCCATGGAGCCGGGCGGTGGCCTCGGGGTGCCCCAGGCGGGCGCTCAACGCGATCGTGAGAAGAATGTGGGGCACCAGTGCGTGCCATGTGCGTTGCCGGGCCACCAGGAGGTAGCGCTCGATGAGCCACGTCGCGGCGCTGGCCGGGGCCTCCGTCTCGAGAGTGTGCAGCGCGAGCATGACCAGCGTGGAGGACTGGAGCCGCCTGTTGTCGAGCCTCCGGGCGCTCTCCAGGGCTGCCCGGAGCGAGGCGACACCTCCGGGGCCCTCGAGCCTCGCCGAGGGGAGGCGCGACAGCAGCAGCGTGGCGTAGACGAGGCACTGCTCGTCCGAGGTCTCGGCGACTTTTTCCCATGCGGCCAGCCCGATCTCGACCGCCCCGACCTGGTCGCCCAGCACGTGACACATGTGCGCCTGCCCGAACTCGAACCGGGTCCGCCAGCCTGAATGACCCACACGCTCAGCGATCTCGGCCCCTTTCCTCACCGCGTGCCCGGCGCGCTCGTAGTCGCGCAGCAGTCCCAGCGACAACAGCTCGGCCATCAGCTGTGGGAGTTGATCCTCGGCCCGCTGCGATCGCTCGGCTATCGCCCGCCCCTCGGCCAGGTTCTGATGGATCACGGGAGCACGCTGCGCGGCGTCCGGGGCCGCGCCGTCGAGCAACGCGAGCCAGAGGTGGCCGTCGCGGCGGACGTCCTCGGGCGTCTCGTCGTGGGCGAGGAGTCGCTGGGCGATTGGGGTGACGACGGCCTCCTCGCCACGCCGGTCCGCCTCGGGCAACAGGTCGACGGCCAGCCTGGCCGCGCGCCCGGGGTCGGTGGCCACCAGCCATCGCAGCGCGGCCAGGACTTCCTCGTACTCGTCGTGCACAAGGGCGATTGCAGCCAGGTCCTCGCAGGCTTCGCGGTGCGTCGCCGCCCGGCGTGCCAACGCGGAGAAGTGCGTGGCGTGCCGCCGGCGCAGGTCCATCTCCTGGTCTGCCCAAGCCGCCTGGCCGCGCAGGAACTCCCTGGCCAGCCGGGGCAGGCGGTACCTCGGCGTGTGGGTGCTGCCAGGGACCGCCGAGTCGTCGAGGTGGACCAGGCTGAGGTCCATGAGCGCGGCCAGGCTGCGCTCCATCGAGGCTGGGGGGAGCCCGGAGACCGAGCTGGCGGCCTCCGCGGTGAAGGAGGAAGAGAACGTGGCCAGCGACGGCAGCAGGGCGGTGGCATGGCCGGCGTCGGGGGAGCCCATCAGCACTGCGAGCGTGGAGTGTTCCCGGGCCAGGAGCGCCACGAGCTCAGCCGGCCGGGTGGTCATCAATCTGGAGGCGAGCAGCCCGATGAGCAGTGGACTTCCCATGGAGGCCTCGGCGAGCGGATACAGCCAGTGCGCCGCCTCGCCCTCGGCAGGCAGGCCCACTCCCGCGAGCTCCGCACGCCGCAGCAGAAGCCGCCGCGACTCCATGTGGGTGAGTGGTCTGAGCGACATGCCGGCGAGGAGGGGACCGCTCATGGGCACGGTGGACATGGCGAGGATCGTGATGCCGTCCAGCTTCGCGATGGCATCGGCGGCGGCCTCGGCGCCGGTCAGGGTCTCCGCATGGTCGACGATGAGCAGCTCGGGCTCCCATGGGGACTCCCGCTCCGGGTCCGAGCCGCGGCGGGCGGGCACGCGCTGCACCGCGGAGCGCACCCTGGCCAAGGCGCTGTCCCGGTCGGTTCCGGCCAGGTCCACGAAGTGGGCTCCGCTGAAGCGGGGGGCGACAAGGGGTAATGCGGCAGCAACGAGCGCGGACTTCCCGACACCGGGTGGACCCGCGAGGCAGATGACGCCGTCGGAGGCGCGAGTCAGGATCGCGGCGAGGCGGCGCAGGTGGGCAGCTCGGCCCACAAGATGCGAGTCCGGGATGAGGACTGGGCCCATACTTCCCCCTCGTGGTTCGCCCGCGACGGGTCGCGGAGGCATCCGGGAGCAATACCGTAACCCGGTTGCCGTGCCTGAGGGTGACCCTGCTGCGCGTGTCGGATCTGGCTGCGTCGAGCGCCGTCTCACACGGTGTCCCCACTCCCGGTCCCGCACTCTCGTCGAGCCCGCGTTGGGCTCTCCTCCGCCGACGTCGGCAAGCGAAAGGCTCAGTTGATCTCGGCGATCCTCGACATCGCGTCGCGGACCTGGCGGGCGCGCAACTGCCCGATGCCCTCCACCTCGAGCAACGCGCTCAGCGGGGCGGCGAACAGTTCCTGGATGGTGAAGCGGTCCACGAGCCTGGTCACCAGCGGCGCGGGGAGCCGCCCCACCTTCGTGAGGAGCCGGACTCCGCGGGTGGTGACCGCCCGCTCCATGTTGGGGTTGGGGCCGAAGCCGAGGCGCTGCGCGACAAGTTGACCGCTGAACAGTTCCTCGGTGGAGAAGTTGTGCAGGCGGGCCAGATCGAACTCGGCGGGATCCTCCAGGTTGTGCGCATAGTCCTCGGTGAGCAGCTCGGCCACGCCGTCGAAGGCGGAGGCCAGCTCGGCGTGCTGCATCGCCACCATCCTGCCCTCGACGCCGAGGACGTCGGCGTGGAACTGCATCTCGGAGGACAGCCGGCGGGTGAGCTCCAGGCGGTGGACCACGTGGGCGAGATCCCGCAGGGTCACCTGCTCCCCGATCTCCAGGGCCGTGAACTGATCCATCAGGTCACCCAGCCGGGTGACCACCCGCGACAAGGTGGCCAGCGTCTGGTTCGCCCGGCTGATCACCTGGGACACGGTCTCGACGACGTGGCGCCGGCCGTCGAGGAAGAGCGACACGGTCGACATCGAGGCCGACACCGTCACCACCGGCACCCCGGCGGCCTGCGCGGTGCGGTCCGCCGAGCGATGCCGGGTGCCGGTCTCCGCGGTGGGCAAATCGCCCGCGGGCACCAGGTGCACCCCGGCGGCGATGATCCTAGTGAGGTCCGTGGAGAGGATGATGGCGCCGTCGAGCTTCGCCAGCTCCCGGAGCGCCTGCTCGGTGCACTCCACGCCGATCTGGAAACCGCCCGAGCACACCTGGGCCACCTTGGAGTTGTTGCCCAGCACGATCAGTGCGCCCGTGTGACCCAGCAGGATGCGGTCCAACCCGGCGCGGAGTGGAGTGCCGGGCGCCAGGAGCTTCAGGTAGCGGCGAACGGTGGACTTGGACAACACACCTCCCTGTGGAATCAGCCCAGTCTAGGTGCGCGAGGGGCCACCCGCGTCGTCGGAGAGGCGAGCCCTCCGGTCGGTCCGCTTGACCGTGCGGCGGAAGGGCCGATCGTGCCAGAGGATGGTGGCCACCATCCAGAGTCCGCCGACGGCGGCGAGCAGGAAGAAGACCATCCCGAGCGCCGGGTATCCGAGCAGGCGGGGGCCGACGTCGGCGAACATCAGCAGGGCCGCCGCGATCGTGACGGCCGCCAGGATCAGGGCCGTGGACAGCCGGTTGGCCACCTGCTGCAGCACCATCAGGACCCGGTTCTCGTCGAAGGCGTTGACGGTGAACGCCAGCTCCCCCTCCGTCAGGGAGTCCAGCAGGCGGTTGGCGCGGCGGGGGAGCCGCTCCAGGAACTCCTTGCCCTCGATGGTGCCGAGCAGTGTCTGCCCGGCGCTGGGCTTCAGGCCGGCGGTGAGGATGGTGGGGAGGTTTGCCTGGATGGCCTCGATGGGGGTGAAGCGCGGGTCCAGGTGTTGCGTCGCCTGGTCCAGGTTGAGCAGGGCCTTGGCCACCAGGGTCATCTCCGCGGGTGGGCGGAGGCCGTGTGCCCCCGCGACGCGGGCCAGCTCCATCAGCACGCTGCCCGCCTGGAGGTCCGCGCCCATGGACAGGGTCGCCGACACCAGGTGCGAGACGTCGTCGCGGAAGGCCGCCGCATCGTACTCGTCGGTGGGGTGACCCATGTCCGCCAGGATGGCCGCGGCACCCTCACCGTCGCCCTCGCCGATGGAGACGAGCAGCTTGACCATGGCGCTCCGGAGCCGCCGCGGAAGCCGCACCACCATGCCCACGTCGAGGATCGCCACCCGATGATCCGGCGTGAGGAACAGGTTGCCCGGGTGAGGGTCGGCGTGCAGGATGCCGTCGATCAGCATGGCGCTGAGCATGAAGCGGAACAGGGAGGCGGCCAGCCGGGCGCCGTCGACGTCGAGCATCGCCAGCGGGCCGACGTCCGTGATCTTCTTGCCGGCGACGAACTCCATGGTCAGGACGTCATCGGTGGAGTAGTCCGCGATGTAGGCGGGCACCACGAGGTCCGGTTCGTCCTCGACGAGATCCAGGAAGGTGTCGAGGTTGGCGGCCTCCTTGCGGTAGTCCAACTCGTCGGCCATGGACCGTCGGAACTGAGCGAGCATCCTGGCGGCGCCCAGGCGGGGGCCGATGGCGGTGTTGGCGTCGGCGAAGTCCGCCAGCTCGGCCAGCGATGCCAGGTCGCTGCGCACGCGTTCCCGGACGCCCGGGCGCAGCACCTTGACCACCACGTCGCGGCCGGTGCGCGTGACGGCCCGATGGGCCTGGGCGAGCGAGGCTGAGGCCAGCGGGACGTCGTCGAACTCGGCGAACAACGTCGAGACCGGCGCGCCCAGGGAGTCCTCGATGCGCTGCCGGATCTCCTCGACGGGGACGGCGCCGACGTTGTCCTGCAGCCGGGTGAGCGCCTCGGTGTAGGAAGCGGGCAGCAGGTCCTGGCGGGTGGACAGCAGCTGGCCGAACTTGATGAAGGTGGGGCCGAGCTTCTCCAGCCCCTCGGTGAACTTGACGGCATCCTCGGCCTGCGTCGCATCGGGGGACTCGCCGGGCAGCGATGAGGCGTCGGTGTTGAACGCCTTGAGGTGCCGGATGAGCAGGCCGCCGAGCTGGGTCATCATGGCGAGGTCTGGCATTTTTCTCCTGGGAGCGGTGGTCTGGCTCCACGCTACTGCTGACTGGGCCACTGGCCGGCCTGAACCGGCTTCGGAGTCCTCCGTCAGTGAACTCGTTTGACCTTCACGCAGCGTCAAGGATTAGCGTCGAGCCATGACCGATGTTCAGACACTCATCCAGACCCTCGCCAGCACCGACGGCACGGCTCGGCGCCACGCCGCCCTGGCCCTGGGCGCCACGCATGACCCGGCGGCCGCACCGGCGCTCCTGGACCGGCTGCGGATCGAGCGCGACCCCCGCGTCCGCGAGGACCTCACCTGGGCCCTGGTTCAGCACGCCGAGGAGGCGGAGGCGGACCTGCTGGCCATGCTGACCAGCCCGGAGGCGGACCAGCGTCGCGCCGGCGCGCACGTGCTCAGCAAGATCGGCGACCCTGCCCACTTCGAGAGCCTCCGTCCGCTCGTCGGCGACGAGCACGCCGACGTGGCGATCAAGGCCTACCGCGCTGTGGCCAACACCGGGCGCCAGGAGGCGGCCGGCGCCCTGGCCGAGCGCCTCGGCGACGGTGACTCGCTGCAACGCGACGCCCTCACCACCGCGATGCACCACCTGGGGGAGAAGGCCGTCCCCGCGCTGACTGCCGCCCTCGGTGATCCCGACGCCGAGGTGCGGGCCCACGCCGCGGAGGCGCTCGGCCACCTCGGCGGACCGCACGCCGACCCGGCCGTGGGGTCGTTGGAGGCCGCGGCCGGCGACGGCGACGCCACCGTCCGGCTGCATGCGGTGTCTGCCCTGGGGCAGCTCAGCGAGGTGGCCGACGGGGCCCTGGCGCGCATCGCCGACGGCGGCGACGCGATGCTCGCTCAGGTGGCTGGACGCTTCCTGGCTGCCCGTTCCACATCCGCCGAGGCGAAGGCCTGACGGTCCGCCACGAGGCGCCGGGCGAGGAGCCGGGCGCGCTGATCCGGTGAGTCCGCCTCACCCGCGACGGCGCGCCCGGCCTCCTCGCCATCCAGTTGGCCTAGCGCCAGCAGGGCCGCGAAGCGCACCTCCCGGTCCGGGTCCGAGAGGAGGGCCGCCAGCGCCCCGACGCTGCTGGGCGCTCGGATCAGGCCCAGCGCCTCGGCCGCGAGCGCCCTGACCGACGGCGCGGGATCCGAGGTGGCTGCGAGGAGCGGCTCCACCGCGCCGTTGAGGCGGGCCAGCGAGGCCGCCACCTCGTCCCTCACGGAAGGTCTCGGGTCGGCGAGGGCCCCGATGAGCGCGTCCACCGCCCCCGGACCGGCCACCTGCCCCAGGCTGAACGCGGCCTTGGCCGCCACGGTGGCGTCCTCGTCCTCGATTAACCCAGCCAGCATCGGCACCGCCCCAGGGTCCCGGAGCTTGCCCAGAACGTGCGCCAGAGACAGGCGGGCTCCCTGGTCTCCCGTGGCGAGCGCGTCGCGCAGCTTGGCCGAGGAGCCCTGTCCGCGCTGGGTGATCGCCCAGGTGGCGGCCTCACGGACGCCGGGCTCCGGGTCGCTGCGCAGGATCTCGACGAGGTCCTCCAGGGGGGCGGCCGCATGGCTGGACAGCGCCGCCCGGAAGCGGACCGCCGCATCCGGATGTCTCAACTGTTCGCTCAACGCGATGGCGTCCAGCACCTCGTCCCAGCCGGCCTCGGCCGCCAGCGTCAGCCCTCGCAGCCTGCTGAGCAGTTCCTGCTCGGCCACGATCCTGCTCTCGAGAGTCTCGACGTGCTGCTGGAGGAGTGTCGCTGCGTCGAAGGCCGGATCGTCCAGCGCGCTGCGAACCTCGGTGAGCGAAAGCCCGAGCGACTTGAGGTGTGCGATGGCCAGGAGCCGGACCAGATCCTCGTGGGAGTACAGCCGGTAGTCACCCGTGGATCGTTGGCTGGGGACCAGGAGGCCGAGCTGGTCGTAGTGGCGCAGCGTCCGGGGCGACAACCCCGTGCGGCGGGCCACATCTCCGATCCGCATCGACGCCACCGCGCCCCCTACTCCTTGGCCCCGCGGCGAAGATCCAGCACGCCGAGCGCGTCCGCCAGGGTGGTCACCTCGACCACCTTGAGCCCGCCCAGCCGAGGCACCTTCACCGTCACGTCCCGCGACCCTGTGGGCACAAGTGCGAGCTCGAAGCCAAGCCGCGCAGCCTCCGCGAGCCGCCGTTCGACACCCGGCACCCGCCTGAGGTCTCCGGCCAGCCCCACCTCGCCGAGGGCAAGCAGGCGGCGCGGGTGCTGCCGGTCCACGGCGGCCGAGGCGATGGCGATGGCGGAGGCCAGATCCACCGAGGGGTCCGTCACGCGGGCCCCGCCCACCGTCGAGACGTAGACGTCGTGCGACGACAGGGGCAGCCGGGCCTTGCGCTCCAACACTGCCAGCACCATGGCGATCCTCGAGTTGTCCAGGCCGTGGGTGGTGCGCCGCGGGGAGGACTGATAGGGCGACGGCGCCACCAGCGCCTGGATCTCGGCCAGCAGCGGGCGGCGGCCCTCCAGGGTGACCGTCACGCAGGTGCCGGGGGTGGGCTCGGCATGGGTGGTGGTGAAGAGGCCGGACGGGTCCGCCACCTCGACGATGCCCGTTTCGCTCATCTCGAAGCACCCCACCTCATCCGCGGGGCCGAAGCGGTTCTTCGTGGCCCGCACCATCCGGAATCCGGAATGCCTGTCCCCGTCGAAGCTGAGGACCACGTCCACCAGATGCTCAAGGGTGCGCGGGCCGGCGATGGCGCCGTCCTTGGTGACGTGGCCCACGAGGATCACGGCCATGTCCTCGCGCTTGGCCACCCTGGCCAGCGCGCCCGTGACCTCCCGCACCTGGGTGGGGCCGCCGGGTGCTCCCTCGGCCTCCGCCGTGGCGATGGTCTGAACCGAGTCCACCACGAGCAGGGTTGGCCGGACGCTCTCGACGTGGCCGAGCACCGTTCCCAGGTCCGTTTCGGAGGCCAGGTAGAGCTCGTCCGCGACGGATCCCGTGCGCTCAGCGCGCAGCCGCACCTGGGAGGCCGACTCCTCGCCCGAGATGTAGAGGGTGCGCTGTCCGGACCTGGCCCACTTGGCCGCGACGTCCAGCAGCAGGGTGGACTTGCCGACCCCGGGTTCGCCGGCCAGCAGGATCACCGATCCCGGCACGATGCCGTCGCCGAGCACCCGGTCCAGCTCGGCGATGGTGGTGAGGCGTCTCTGGGCGGTGTCTGTGGGCACCCGCGAGATGGGCACGGCGGCGTCGAGCGGGATGGAGGACGACACCTGCTTCAGCTTGGGGGCCCCGCGCTCGACGACCGAGCCCCAGGCCTGGCACTCACCGCACTTGCCGACCCAGCGCACGCTCGTCCATCCGCACTCGGTGCAGTGATAGGTGTCCTGCTTTTTTGCCACGCTGAGAGCTTAGGTGCCCCCTCCGACACATGGGGTCAGATGGTGACGGTGCCCTTGGGGGTCTCGAACGTCACGTTGGAGATCCCGGGCGTGCCGTGCGGGGCCACGAGGTCCAGACGGATGCCGTCGATCTCGTCGGCCACCGGCATTGCCAGCCACTCCGAGAGGCGGTCGGCCGAGCCCGAGATCTGCAGCGACGTCAGGCGCACCTCACCGCGGAGCGCGGCTGGGCGCAGCGAATCGTCGCTCTTCCACTCAAGGAAGTAGGGCAGCTGCGGATCCGCGATGAGCCCGCGGATCCCGATCTGGACCCACTCCAGACGGCGGCCGTCCGGGAAGTGGCGCAGCCCTGGCACGGCGGAGCGGTTGAGGCGCTGCTCGTATGGCGCGATGTCCGCGACGCTGATCACCCAGCCCATCCATCCGCCGCCCATCTCCGAGCGGGCCCGCACGGCCTGCCCGAAGGCGGCCTTGTCCGCGGCGGGGTGGTCAAGTACCTCGACCACCTCGATGTAGCGGGCGTCAGCCAGCGGGATGATGTGGTTGCGGGTACCGAAACGCGGATGGAACCCGCCGTCCTTGTACTCCGTGCCCAGTGCATCGGCGAGCCGCGATGCCTCAGCCTTGAGGCCGTCGGGGCCTGTCGCAAAGATCAGATGGTCGACGTGCATGGGCCCATTCTTGCCCTGACCAGTGCAAAACAACTAATCGGGCCCAGCCGGTCCGGGGCTCCGGCGGGTAGTGTTGCGGTGTGTCCACGTCGAAGGTCCTGCTCTCGACCACCTCTGTCTTTCCGGAGGCCTCCGCCAGCGCGTTCGAGCTGGCCGCCTCCCTCGGCTACGACGGCATCGAGCTCATGGTCGGCGTCGATGCCCTCTCCACCGATGTCGACGCCGTCGAGAAACTCTCCGCTTACCACGGGGTGTCCGTGCTGTCTGTGCATGCCCCCACCCTGCTGGTCACCCAGAGCACCTGGGGATCGGACCCGTGGGACAAGCTGAGGCGCTCCGGCGAGGCGGTGCAACGTCTCGGGGGAGACACCGTCGTGGTCCACCCGCCCTTCCGCTGGCAGCGGGAGTACGGCGCCGAGTTCGTGAAGGGCATCAAGCGCCTCAACGCGGAGTCCCCGGTGAAGTTCGCCGTCGAGAACATGTACCCGTGGCGGACGCCCGCCGGCCACTTCCAGGCCTATCTCCCCGGCTGGGACCCCACCGTCTATGACTACGACCACCTGACGCTGGACCTCAGTCATGCCTCCACGTCGCAGCGCCAGGCGCTGGACCTCATGCGCGCGTGGGGGGATCGGCTGGCCCACGTCCACCTCACCGACGGGCGAGGCTCCCTCAAGGACGAGCACCTCCTGCCGGGGGAGGGCGATCAGAACGCCTGGACCCTCGTGGAGGAGCTCGCGGCGCAGGCGTTCTCCGGCCACATCGTGCTGGAGATCTCCAGCCGCCGGGCGCGGTCGCGGCACGAGCGGGAGGAGATGCTGGCCGATTCGCTGGCCTCCATCCGGAAGGTGCTGGCGAAGGGCTCTGCCAGGAGAGTCGATGTCGCGTCTTAACAGCGCGGTGCGGGGTGTGATCAGGTCTCGGCGGGTGCAGGAGTCCGCCATGGCCTCCGGGGCGGCGCTGGACTTCGCCAGCTCCTATGTCGCGGGGGAGGGCATCGACGACGCGGTGGCCGTGACACGGAGGCTCCAGGGGCAGGGGCTGCTGGTGTCGCTGGCCTACCTCCCCAGCTCCGACGACGAGGCGGAGACCACCGACATGCTCTGCCGGGCGCTGGACGCGCTGGGGGAGAGCGCGAAGGGCGTCGAGATCTCCGTGAAGCCGTCCTCGCTCGGTCTCCGCGACAGTCCAGCCAGCGCCCGCGCCCGCCTCGATGATCTCTGCCGTGTCACCACGGCGAGCGGCGCCGTCGTCACCCTGGAGATGCAGGGCACCGAGGGGTACGACGAGACCCTGCGGTTGTGGAGCGCCGCCCGCGCCGGCTGCGACCGGATCGGGCTGACCCTGCCCGCGGACATCCGGCGTTCCGAGCGCGACGTGGAGCGGATCGCGGCCGACGGGGCACGGGTGAGGCTCTGCGTCGGGTCCTATCCGGTGCCGAAGGCCGAGGGCTACCGCCATGAGTCCGAGAAGTCGCTGGCCCTGGTGCGGTGCGTGCGCCGCGCCATGGAGGACCACGCCTACGCCATGGTGGCGTCCCACGACCCGACGATGATCGCCATCACCCAGGACCTGGCCCGCCGCAACGCCGTCGGGCGGGAGGGCTTCGAGTTCCAGATGTTCTACGGTGTGCGCCCGCTGGAGCAACGGCGCCTCACGGACATCGGCTACCGCTCCCGCACCTACGTGCCGTTCGGGCCGGCCTGGTTCGAGTACCTGACCACGCGCATCGCCGCCCGGCCGCGGACGCTGTACAGCTACCTCAGGGCCATCTCGGACAAGCGATGACGGCGCCCGCGGTGCTCGCGGTCGAGCCGTCCACCCGCCGCCTCCTGCGGACGGAGATGGTCATCGTGCTGCTGCTTTCGCTGGGGCAGTCGGCGATCTACGCCCTGCTGTCGATCATCGAGAAGCTCACCAGGCCCATCCCGCTCAACCAGCAGACCACCTCCATCAACAACAGCGCGACTCCGGACAGGCCCTGGCTGGACCTCGCCTACCAGCTCGCGTGGATGACGTTCCCGCTGGTGCCGGTGGCATTGGCGCTGTACCTGCTCGCCACGCAGCACCGCCCGGAGGAGGGGCCCTGGCGCGTGATGGGCTTCGACCTGCGGCGCCCCGGCTTCGACCTGGCGTGGGGGTTCGGCGTGTTCGCCGTGATCGGGGTCGCGGGGCTCGCGTTCTACGTGTTCGCCGTCGAGATCGGCATCAACACCCAGGTGAGCACGGCCAACCTGGCCGCCAACTGGTGGACCGTTCCCGTGCTGGTGCTCCGGGCAGTGATGAACGGCGTGCTGGAGGAAGTGCTGATGATCGGCTACCTGTTCACCAGGTGGGCCCAGACGGGCGGCCGGATGTGGGTCATCGTCGTGGTCAGCGCCTTCATCCGCGGCGGCTACCACCTCTACCAGGGCTTCGGGGGCTTCGTCGGCAACCTGGTGATGGGCCTGGCCTTCGGGTGGCTGTACCTGAAGATCAAGCGCGTGATGCCGCTGGTGATCACGCATTCGCTGCTGGACATCGTCGCCTTCGTCGGCGCCCCCCTGCTGCCCGTGCTGCTCGCCTGGATCGGCCGCTGACCCTCCGGGTCTCAGCGGATGGCCGCCCCGACGGCCAGGCCCAGCACGGCGGCGGCGACGCTGAGCAGCAGCATCGCGACCCCCAGTGCCACCGCCGCGGGGGCGCGGCCCACACGCACCACGCGCACGAGCTCGACGCTGGCGGTGGAGAAGGTGGTGAAGCCGCCCAGGAAGCCGATCCCCGCCACTGCGCGCACGGCCTCCGCCCCTCCGGCGGCCCACCCCGTCACGACGCCCAGCAGGAACGAGCCGGCCACGTTGATGATGAGCGTGGCGGTGGGCAGCGAGCGGCTCAGCCTCGCCGTGATGACCCCGTCGAGCATGAAGCGTGCCGCCGCGCCCAGCCCGCCGACCAGGGCGACCCACAGCGGAATCATGCCCGCCGCCCGGCCGCGACCACCCGGCGCACCAGCGCCATCGACGCGCTGGCGGCCAGGAACCCGGCGGCGACGCTGGCACCCGCGTAGGCCATGGCCAAGGGCAGGTCACCGGCGCGGCCCAACCCGACCGCCTCCAGGATGAAGGTGCTGTAGGTGGTGTAGCCGCCGAGGAGTCCGGTGCCCAGCGCGAGCTGCAGCGCCCGCCTCCGCCCGCCGTCGGCCGTCACGAGCGCAAGCGCCTCGAGGAGGGCGCCGAGGATCAGCGCGCCGGAGACGTTGATGGCGAACGTGACCCACGGGAACTCACCGGCGCCCGCCCCGAAGGCGGACTCGAGGGCGGACCGGAGCGTGGTGCCGGCCGCGCCACCGAGAGCCACCAGGCCGAGGAGGGAGGGGCGCAGGTGGGCGGGCAGCGACGAGGTGGGTGGGGTCACCGCCATTCCAGCGGCGTCTTCCAGTCCACCACCGAGGTGGGCACCGTGAGCACCGGGCGGTGCTGGTGGTGCACGAGGTGCGTGCCGACGGCGGCGTCCAGCAGCCCGTGGAAACGCCCACTCCGCCCGGGACGCCCGGTGCCGACGACGATCACCGCTGCGTCGACCGCCCTGGCGAGATGGGTCAGCGCCCGGTCCGCGCGGCCGGCCAGGTACCGGAACTCCCAGGGCACGTCGCTCCCGGCCAGCAACTCCCCGACCGCGGCCAGCAGCGTCTCCTGGCGCCGCCGCCACTCCTCGTCGTCGGACATGTCCGGGTCCATGTCGCTGTGCTCCACGCTGCCGTCGGGGAACTCGCGTTCGACGACCCGGCCGGGGTCCGCGTAGGCGCAGTACAGGACACCTCCCTGCGCCCGGGCCATCTCGGCGGCGGTGAGCAGCACGACCTCAGGCTGCTCCGGCGTCACTCCGACGACGACGGCGTGGTTGCTGAACGGCGTGATGCGCGACGGATGTGGTTGGGGAACCTGCTTCATCGTCGACCTCTTCTCTCAGACCCGACGAGGCGAACACTACCCAGTGGGCGGGCGCGAATGGCTGACTCACTGGACACGACATGTCGCGCCCCTGCGGTGTCGTCGTAGACTTCCGCCCATGCGTGTTGGAGTCTTCGGCGCAACCGGACAGGTGGGCGGCGTCATGCGTCGCCTCCTGGCGGAGCGCAATGTCCCGGTCGAGCAGATCCGCTACTTCGCCTCGGCGAGGTCGGCGGGCAGGGCGCTGCCCTGGGGTGCGGGAGAGGTGGTCGTCGAGGACATCGAGACGGCGGACTTCGCCGGCCTCGACGTGGCGCTGTTCTCGGCCGGTGGGTCGACCTCGAAGCTGTGGGCTCCGCGCGTGGCCGAGGCCGGCGCCACCGTCGTGGACAACTCGTCGGCCTGGCGGATGGATCCGCGGGTCCCGCTGGTGGTTTCCGAGGTCAACCCGGAGGACGTCGGGCAGGCGGAGCTCGGCATCATCGCCAACCCCAACTGCACCACGATGGCCGCCATGCCGGTCCTCAAGGCCCTCCACGACGTCGCCGGCCTCGAGTCGCTGCAGGTGACCACCTTCCAGGCCGTCTCCGGGTCGGGGGTGAAGGGCGTCGAGGCGCTCGCCTCCCAGCTGGGCCAGATCGAGGACCCCCGCGTCCTCGCCCACGACGGCGCGGCATTCCGCCCCCTGGACGTGGCCCCGTACGTGGCCCCCATCGCCTACAACGTGGTGCCGCTGGCCGGCAACCTCGTGGATGACGGTGAGGGCGAGACGGACGAGGAGAAGAAGCTGCGCAACGAGTCCCGGAAGATCCTGCACCTACCGCACCTGCGGGTTGCAGGCACCTGCGTGCGCGTTCCCGTCTTCTCGGGCCACTCACTGTCGGTGCATGCCCGGTTCGCCGCGGAGATCACCCCCGAGGAGGCCCGCGCCGCGCTCGCGAAGGCGCCGGGAGTGACGCTCGTGGACGTGCCCACCCCGCTGCAGGCCGCGGGCGCCGACGCCTCGTTCGTCGGCCGGATCCGTCAGGACCAGAGCGTGGAGGGCAACCACGGCCTGGTGCTGTTCATCAGCAACGACAACCTGCGCAAGGGCGCTGCCCTCAACGCCATCCAGATCGCTGAGCTGCTGATCCGATGAAGCTCACTCTGATCGGCGCAGGGGCGATGGGCGAGGCGCTGCTCGCGGGATGGCTCGCCGCGGGGCATCGACCGGAGGACCTCTCCGTCGTCGAGCCCTCAGCCGAACGCGCCGCCGCGGTGACCGCCACACACGGCGTCCGGGCGGTCCCGCTGTCCGAGGCCGCCGTCGCCGATGTCGTGGTGCTGGCGGTCAAGCCTCACCAGATCGACGGGGTGCTGGCGGAGCTGTCGAGCCGCATCGAGGTGCCGGGGAACGTGCCGCTGGTGGTCTCGATCGCTGCGGGCACGCCGATCGCGCAGCTCGAGGCCGGCCTGCCCGAGGGGGCCGCCGTCGTCCGCGTGATGCCCAACACCCCCGCGCTCGTGGGGCAGGGGATGGCCGGGGTGGTGCCCGGGCACCGCGCCTCGGCGGAGCAGGTGGAGATGGTCACCGCGCTGATGGACGCCGTCGGACGCAGCATCGTCATTCCGGAGGCCCAGATCGATGCGCTCACCGCCGTCTCAGGCTCGGGCCCGGCCTACCTCTTCTACGTGGCGGACGCGATGATCGAGGCAGGGGTCCATCAGGGCCTCACGCGCCAACAGTCAAGTGACCTGGTGGTGCAGACCTTCGTCGGATCGGCCGCCCTGCTGGCCACAGGGTCGCGGGCAGCCGAGCTGCGAGAACAGGTCACCTCGCCCGCCGGCACCACCGCCGCCGCGCTCCGCGTTCTTGACGATCGCGGGGTCCGCGCGGCGTTCCTGGCGGCGATGGAGGCCTGCGCCGAGCGTGGCCGCGCCATGGCCCGCTGACAGGGATTGGTCGATCCTCCCCAAGAGCGGTTAAGATTCAGAGTCTGGCCCAACGTGGCCAGG
>DATITN010000112.1:0-3256 GCA_035467795.1 Arachnia sp.
AGCAGCCACGGCGACGATCAGCGCCAACCCGGCCAGCGTTCGTTTCATGTCAGACCTCCTCGACCAACACCAGTCAACACCGCCCGCATGAGCAGGGAGCGTCGCGCGCATGAGAGAACTCTCATCTCGCCGCTGGACAGAGTGATCCTGCCGATGGGGGACCCGGGTTACGCCCGCGGCTACTCCCAGGAGCGAGATGCGCGCGAGGGTGGGTGACGGCAGGGCGGCTGCGCGCAGGGAGGCCCAACCCAAGGGGCACCTGTCTGAACCCGCCTGAGGAGACCCGGGCCAGGGCCGCCCTGCCGGCACGCGCCCGGACGGGGCTGCGCCACAGTGAAACGAGTGCAGGGAGATGTGGCACGAGACGGGCGGCCTCACTGCCCGACCCCCAGACGCCTGTCAGCGCACGAGGAATCGCTGGGCAAGGGCCGCCCGGGGGTCGCGTCAGGGCTCCCTGCACCGGGCGCAAGGGGCTTCGACACGGTCGGCGGCGCTCCGCGCCCGACCGGCTCACCCAGCGGGAGCGAAGGGGGCCCACACCTAAATGCCATGTCTGGCGTCGAGTACGACACCAGACATGACAATGAGGGTCAGCTGACGGGCGTCATTCCTTCGCGCTTGGGGATGGTCAGGGCGATGGGCTTGTTGACCTCGGCGAAGAAGTCGTTGCCCTTGTCGTCGACGATGATGAACGCCGGGAAGTCCACCACGTCGATCTTCCAGATCGCCTCCATGCCGAGCTCCGCGTACTCCACCACCTCGACGTGCTTGATGCAGTCCTGCGCCAGGCGGGCGGCCGGGCCGCCGATGGAGCCGAGGTAGAACCCGCCGTGCTTGTGGCACGCGTCGGTGACCGACTGCGAGCGGTTGCCCTTGGCCAGCATGATCATCGAGCCGCCCGCGCCCTGGAACTGGTCCACGTAGGAGTCCATGCGGCCCGCCGTCGTCGGTCCGAACGAGCCGGACGCCATGCCCTCGGGGGTCTTGGCGGGCCCTGCGTAGTAGACGGGGTGGTCCTTGAGGTACTCCGGCATCGGCTCGCCGGCGTCGAGGCGCTCCTTGATCTTGGCGTGCGCGATGTCGCGCCCGACGATGAGCGGCCCGTTGAGCATGACGCGCGTCTTGACGGGGTGCTTGCGCAGCTCGTCGAGGATCTCGGGCATGGGTCGGTTGAGGTCGATGCGGACAGCCGCGCCCTGGCCTGTGCCGGTGATGCCGTCGGTCTGGGCGTCGAGCTCCTCGTCGACGTGCTCGGGCATGAAGCGCGCCGGGTCGAACTCGAGCTGCTCGATGAACACGCCCTCGGGGGTGATCTTGCCGAGGCACTGGCGGTCGGCGGAGCAGCTGACCGCGATCGCGATGGGCAGCGACGCCCCGTGGCGGGGCAGCCGGATGACGCGGACGTCGTGGCAGAAGTACTTGCCGCCGAACTGCGCGCCGATGCCGAGCTTGCGGGTGAGCTCGAGGACCTCGTTCTCCAGCTCGACGTCGCGGAAGCCGTGCGCGGCCATCGATCCCTCGGTGGGGAGCGTGTCGAGGTACTTCGCGGAGGCGTACTTGGCCGTCTTCATCGCGAACTCGGCCGACGTACCGCCCACCACGATGGCCAGGTGGTACGGAGGGCAGGCCGCGGTGCCCAGCGAGCGCAGCTTCTCCTCGAGGAACTTCATCATCGACGCGGGGTTCAGGACCGCCTTCGTCTCCTGGTACAGGTAGCTCTTGTTGGCCGAGCCGCCGCCCTTGGCCATGAACAGGAACTTGTAGGAGTTCTCATGCCCGACGGCGGTGTCGGCGTACAGCTCGATCTGCGCGGGCAGGTTGGAGCCGGTGTTCTTTTCCTCCCACATCGTCAGGGGCGCGTTCTGCGAGTAGCGCAGGTTGAGCTTGGTGTAGGCGTTGAACACGCCCATCGACAGGGGCCGCTCGTCGGTGCCCTCGCTGAGGACCTGCTGGCCGCGCTTGCCCATGATGATCGCGGTGCCTGTGTCCTGGCACATGGGCAGGATGCCGCCCGCGGCGATGTTGGCGTTCTTCATCAGGTCCAGCGCCACGAACTTGTCGTTGGGGGAGGCCTCCTCGTCGTCGAGGATGTTGCGCAGCTGCTGCAGGTGCGCGGGGCGCAGGTAGTGGGCGATGTCGTGCATCGCGGTCTCGGACAGCAACGTCAGGGCCTCGGGTGCCACCTTGAGGAACCGTCGCCCCTCGGGTCCCTCCACCGTCTCCACACCCTCTGTGGTGAGCAGTCGGTAGGGCGTCTCGTCGTGCCCGATCGGCAGCATGTCAACGTAGCGAAACTCCGGCATTGGACCTCCTAGAGAGCGGGTCCGACCAGTTTCTCAGACGGGGGTGGCGGCGGGAGGAGTGGGGTCGGCGTTTGGGTCTATTGCGGCGCCGTCGCGGGGAGTAGCGTCGTGACCATGGCCATGTTCAGGATCGACGGGAAGCGCGCTCTCGTGACGGGCGCCAGCAGGGGGATCGGGTTCGCGACGGCGAAGGCGCTGCGCGAGATGGGGGCAGAGGTCACCATCGCGGCGCGCAACGGGGCGGAGCTGAAGGCCGCGGCCGAGCGGATCGGCGCCTCCTGGGTGCCTGCCGACGTGAGCCGTGAGGCAGACGTGCTGCGCCTCGTCGACCGGGCCGGCGACGTGGACATCCTGGTCAGCAACGCGGGCGGCCCACCGCCCGGGCTCCCGAGCGAGGTGTCCCAGGAGGCGTGGGAGGCGGGATTCGACACCACGTTCATGTCGACGGTGCGGCTCGTCGACGGCGTGCTGGCCGGGATGCGGGAGCGGGGCTGGGGCCGGATCGTCGCGATCACCAGCCTCACCGTGCGGCGGCCGGCGCTGAACCTGCCGGTGAGCAACGCGATGCGGGCCGCGGTGACCAACCATCTGCGGACGCTGGCGATGGAGGTCGCCAAGGACGGGGTCACCTGCAACACGGTCGCCCCCGGTTACACCGCGACCGAGCGGCTCAAGCGCCTCCACACGGACGCGGCGGACGCGCAGCGCCTTCAGGCCTCGATCCCGGCACGGCGTTTCGGCGATCCAGGTGAGGTCGCGGCGGCCGTCGCGTTCCTCTGCATGCCCGCCGCCTCGTTCATCACAGGCCAGCTTCTCTCTGTCGACGGCGGATTCACCGCCTACGGGTACTCGCCGGAGCCGCTGTAAGGCAGGCGAGAGGCGAAAGGCGAGAGGCGATGAGCAGGCAGAATTAGGTGCGAGTGCTGAGGAGCGAATCACGTTGCTGCCGCGCA
>DATITN010000113.1:0-21733 GCA_035467795.1 Arachnia sp.
ATCCGAGGCACGGACGGCCCCTGGTGGTCGGCTCAGTCCTGTCGTCGTGGCTGTTGCTGTGCCCAGGCAGGGGAGGGCCGCCCGTGCCTCGGACCCCGGTTCCCCGCTGACTCCTCCGGTGGCGTGGTCGGGTTCGGGAGCCGGTGGCCGGGGCGGCGCTGCGGTGGGGTTTGGCGGGGTTGGGTGCCAGTTGAGTGATCCTCGGGTTGGGCACCGCTGCGCAGTGCCGCCCCGACCACCGTCCCCCGAGGAGCCCCCCGCTTCTCGGCTTGGCCCGGCTCAACCAGCGGGGTGCCGCGACTTCGCCCAGCTCAACCAGCGGGTACGCGACGTGTTCCGCAGAGCGGTGGATGAGGGGGACCGGTCGCGGTGGGTCGGGCGTTGGGCAAGGCACGCCGCGTTTGGGCGTGCCGAGGGCGCCCATGGGCGAGGCCGGTCCCCCTCAGCCACCGCGCAGCCTGACCTGCCCCTCAGAGTCATTCCTTGCCAGCTTGCGTTTCTTAGGCTTCGAGGCCGCTTCGCGGCACCTCAGCCAGCGGTGGGGGCGAGGCCGGTCCCCCTCAGCCACCGCGGGACCGGGACGCGAAAGGGGCGCCGGTTGCCCGGCGCCCCTCGCGTGATTCAGCCTTGGAGGATCACTCCTTGACGTCCTCGTCGACCCAGTCGAAGGTCCGCGTGACGGCCTTCTTCCACAGGCGGAACAGGCGCTCCCGCTCGGCCTCGTCGACGACTGGCTTCCAGCGCTTGGCCTCTGCCCAGTTGTCGATGACGTCCTGCTCACCCTCCCAGTAGCCGACGGCGATGCCGGCTGCGTAGGCGGCGCCCAGGGCCGTGGTCTCCGCGACGACGGGGCGAACCACGTCGACGCCGAGCTGATCGGCCTGGAACTGCATGAGCGTCTCGTTCATCGTCATGCCGCCGTCAACCTTGAGCTCGGCGAGCTTGACGCCCGAGTCCGCCTCCATGGCTTCCAGCACCTCGCGCGTCTGGTAGGCGGTGGCCTCCAGGGCTGCGCGGGCGATGTGACCACGGTTGACGTAACGGGTGAGGCCGACCAACGCGCCGCGCGCGCTGGACTTCCAGTAGGGCGCGAAGAGGCCCGAGAACGCGGGCACGAAGTACGCGCCGCCGTTGTCCTCGACCGTGCTGGCCAGCTCTTCAACCTCGGGGGCCGAGCTGAACATCTTCAGGTTGTCGCGCAGCCACTGCACCAGCGAGCCGGTGACCGCAATCGAGCCCTCAAGGGCGTAGATGGCGGGCTTGTCGCCGATCTTGTAGCACACGGTGGTCAGCAGGCCGTTCGTCGACGGGACGATCGCTTCGCCCGTGTTGAGCAGCATGAAGTTGCCGGTGCCGTAGGTGTTCTTCGCCATGCCGGGCTCGAAGCAGGCCTGGCCGAAGGTGGCTGCCTGCTGGTCGCCCAGGATGCCGGCGATCGGGACGTCGGGCAGGAGACCTGCCGCGCGACCCACGCCGTACACCTCGGCCGAGCTCTTGATCTCGGGCAGCATCGACATGGGGATGGTCATGTCTGCCGCGATGTCGGCGTCCCAGCTGAGGGTGTTGAGGTCCATCAGCATGGTGCGCGAGGCGTTGGTCACGTCGGTGACGTGTACTCCGCCGTCGACGCCGCCGGTCATGTTCCACAGCACCCAGGTGTCCATGGTGCCCATGACGAGGTCGCCGGCTTCGGCGCGCTCGCGTGCGCCCTCGACGTTGTCGAGGATCCACTTGACCTTGGGGCCACAGAAGTAGGTGGCCAGGGGCAGGCCCACGCGGGCCTTGTACTTGTCCTGGTCTCCGCCGCCGAGCTCGTCGACGATCTTGGCGGTGCGGGTGTCCTGCCACACGATGGCGTTGTAGACGGGCTCACCGGTCTTCTTGTCCCACACGACGGTGGTCTCGCGCTGGTTGGTGATGCCAACCGCCGCGATCTGTTGGTGGTTGATGGATGCGCCGCTGAGCGCCTCGGCGACGACGGCGCGGACGTTGTTCCACACCTCGACGGGGTTGTGCTCAACCCAGCCGGCGCGCGGGAAGATCTGCTCGTGTTCCTTCTGACCGGTGGCCACGATCTGGCCGCTGTGGTCGAAGACGATGGCCCGGGAGCTCGTGGTCCCCTGGTCGATTGCGAGTACGTACTTGTCAGCCATTACTTAACTCATTTCCTTTCGATCAGACGGCGGGCAGAAGAACGCCGGCGAGGAGGCCTGCGAGGACGCCGCCGATGATGGGGCCGACGATCGGCACCCAGGAGTAGGCCCAGTCAG
Source organism: Arachnia sp. (assembly GCA_035467795.1). GTDB lineage: Bacteria > Actinomycetota > Actinomycetes > Propionibacteriales > Propionibacteriaceae > Arachnia. The sequence continues at coordinate 2,271 of DATITN010000113.1, forward strand.
AGCCACCCTTGCCCTTGATGGGCAGGATCGCGTGCACGATGCGGGGGCCGAGGTCACGCGTCGGGTTGATGGCGTAGCCGGTGGGGCCACCGAGGCTGGCGCCGATACCGACGACCAGGAGTCCGACGCCGAGAGCGCCGAGCCAGCCGAGGTTGGCCGGTTCGACGCCGCTGTTCGCGGTGAAATTGCCTGAGGCGAGGACGACGAAGACCAGCACGAAGGTGGCGATGACCTCAGTGACCACGTTCATGGCGTAGTTGCGGATGCCAGGGCCCGTGGAGAACACGGCGAGCTTGAGGGCCGGATCCGGCTCCTCGTCGAAGTGGTCCTTGTAGGCCAGCCAGCAGAGGACCGCACCGATCATCGCGCCGAGAAGCTGCCCGGCAATGTAGACGATGGTGGACATCGCCGTGATCGGCACGCCCGTGGAGTAGTTCTCAGCCCCCGCGGCAAGGATGCCCAGGGTGACGGCGGGGTTGATGTGGCCGCCGGACTTGTATGAGACTATGACGCCCGCGAAGACCGCAAGACCCCAGCCCCAGTTGATGAAAAGGAAGCCCTGCCCGTTGCCCTTGGTCTTGGTGAGGATCGCGTTAGCGACGACACCACCACCAAGGAGCAGCAGCATGGCTGATCCCACGGCTTCCGAGAGGAAGACAACACCCAAAGAGGTTTCCATCCCTCACTCCGTTCCTGACAGCTCTGTCAGTCCGGCGTCACCAGTGACGCATGCTTCATGACGACCCCAACGGCCGCCGCTGACAAGCCAACTCTGGTCTGCACGTCCTTGCAAGGCCAGTGCACTTTCGTGCACCAACAGGTTCTGACAATGCACCTTTCGGAAAACACTGCGCATCGCCCTGCGCAATCCGGCAGACTGCCGGGCAGCAAATTCAGGCAGCGCGCAGGTACTGGCCCACAGTGATCCGACGGCGGCTCGAGACTGCCAACACGGACAGCAGCAGCCCGACCGCCGCCATCAGAACTGCCATCGTCGCGAGGCCGATCTCCCCACTGCCCCCAGACAGCCAGGCGCGCACCAGCAGCAGGCCGTTGTGCAACGGGGAGACCGCAGCGATCGGGCTCAGCCAGGCCGCAGCTGAAGACAGGCCCAGCGCCACCGTCATCACGAGCAGGAGCAGCGACACCGCCCGCCCAGCGTTGCCCAGCCACCCGGCCAGCGCGTGGTTGGCGAACACGAACGAGGCGCCCATCGCCACCAGCAGCGCCGCGAGCGCCACCGTCGACCCGAACCCGATGTCGAGGACCACACCGCCGACGAGGCCGAGCACCAGGCCCTGGGCCGCAACGACAGCCAGCGGCAGCCACATGGTCTGCGCCCACAGGACCAGGCTTGACGCGCGGGAGGTCACCACATCACGGGGGATGGGCCGGGCGACGACGAAGCTGGCCATGGCGCCCAGCCACAGCCCGGTGACGAGCAGCAGCGACACCAGCGGCACGCGTCCGCTCTCCAGCAGATCGTCGGGCGTGTCCACCGGCGCCGCGACGACGGTGGCGAGCCGCTCCCGATCGCGCGGCGAGTAGGTGGGCACCTGGTCCGCGCCCTTGGCCAGCTCGGTGGCGAACGTGGTCACGCCGTCGTCCAGCTGCCGGGCACCGTCGGAGAGCTGCGCGAGCCCATCGGCGAGGAGGGCGGTGCCGTCGGCCGCCGACGTCACGCCCTCGGTGTACTGGGTGAGGCCGTCGACGAAGGTGGCGGCGCCCGTCTCGAGCTGGCCGACGCCGTCGTCGAGCTGGGCGACCCCGTCGGCGAACTGTCCCGCCCCGTCGGCGAGTTCGCCCGCGCCGTCGTTGAGCTGGGTGGCTCCGGCGGAGATGGCGGGGGCGTTGTCGACGATGGGCTGGCCCTCGGTGGCCAGGGTGTCGGCACCGTCGCGGATCTGGGTCAGGCCCGCCTTGAGTTCGCCCAGTTGGGCCTCGGTCTGGGCGGGCAGTTCGGTGACGAGCTGGTCCACGCCGTCGGCCAGCTGGTCCGCTCCCCCGGCCAGCGCCTCAGCGCCGGCCACGAGCGAGAGGCCGGTGGCGGCGTCGGGGGTGGTGAGGGCGGCGGACGCGGTGCCGGTGCCGGCCTGGAACCCTGCGCCGACGCCGGCGGACGCGCCCGCGGCGAAGGTCTGCCGAAGCATCTCGCACGTGGCCGGGTCAGCCACCGGGCACTCGAAGCCCGCGGCGATCTGGCCGCCGATGGCGGTCACCTGATCGGGCGCGGGGATGGCGCCGGAGCTGAAGCCCTGCATGGCCTGGTTCACCTGCGCGATGCCGCCGGACAGCCCCGCGGCGCCGTCGGCGGTCTGCCTGGCTCCGGCGGCCAGCTGCTCGAGCTGGGAGAAGTCCTGCGGCTGGTCCAACCCGCCGATGACCTGGTCCAGTCCGTCGCGCAGCTGCCCCACCCCGCCGATCGCCTGCGCTGCGCCGTCGGCGAATGCGGGGATGCCGGTGAGGAGCTGGTCCGCACCGGCGGCGAACTGCTCCGCGCCGTCCGCCAGCTCGGCGGCGCCGTCGGCGAGCTGGGAGCTGCCGGAGCTCAGCTCGCGGATGCCGATGACCAGCTCGTCGCCGCCATCGGCGAGCCTCGGCCCGTTCTCGCCGAGGAGCGCCATGCCGTCGCTCAGCTGGTTGGCTCCCTGGGACGACTGAAGCGCCCCGTCTGCCAGCTGGGCGGACCCGTCGCTCAACTGCCGGGCCCCGTCGACGATGGTGGAGAACTGCTCGCCCACGGTGTTGAAGCCCACGTAGATGCCGTCGAGGTAGCCCTCGGTGAGGGTGGCGTTGATGGTGTCGGTAGCCAGCCGGGCGATCTGCTGGGCGAGCTGGGCGTCGGTGACGGGCGCGTTCTCGCTGACCTGCACCTCGATGGTGGCCTGCTGGGCTGTGTCGGCGTCGTTCTCCGAGAACGAGGTCGCGGCGGCGGAGAACCCCTGCGGGATGGTCACCACGGCGGCGAACTCCCCGGAGGCGAGCCCGTCCGCCGCGCTCGGCTCGTCTGCCAGCGTCCAGCTGACGTTCTCGCCTTCGCGCTCGATCATGGCGGCGGCCAACTGGCGGCCCATTGGGACGAGTTGCCCGTTGACGGTGACGGCCTCGTCGAGGTTGACGACGGCGGCGGAGATCTGTTCGTCACCGCCCGGCCTGGTCAGGGCGAGCAGGGCCGCCACCGCAAGGAGCGGGACAAGCATAAGCGCGATGATGGCCGGCCAGGTGACGCGGCGTCCGGACTGGGTCTCGGGTGTCATGCCCGGCTCCCCTCGTGAGCGATGGACGGGGCGGCGTAGATGCCGTCCAGGGTGTGGCCCGTGAGGTGGTCCTCGACGGCGGCGCACAGGACGACGGCGCCGTCGGCGCGGACGCGGTCCACCAGCGCGTCGAGGGCGGCCCGGGCCTCGGGGGTGGCGACGAGGTCCACCGAGTCGATGAACACCACCCTCCCCGGGTTGGTCTGGGCGAGCGCAAGCGCGGGATCGTCGACGTGGGCGAGGTCCAGGTAGGTGACCCGACGCCTCGCGTTCCCCGCGGCCTGCGGCAGGAGCGCCCCCGCCACGCGGGCGCGGCCGCCGGTGGTCTCCAGGCGCCCGCTCAGCGCGAGCGCCGCGCCGGTGCGCGCGCCGACGGGGCCGACGAGCCCGATCACGTTGCCGGGCACGAGCCTGAGGTCCATTGGCCCAACCACGCCGTCGACCGCGAGGCCCTCGGCGTAGAGCAGTGAGCCGTCGCCGGGCCAGCCCTTCAGCGCCATCTCGGTGGACAGCACCTCGCCCTCCACGTCGAAGGTGGGCAGGAGCCGGTCCAGCCACTTCGGCAGCCACCAGGCGCGCTCACCGAGCAGCGCGAGGACGGCGGGCACCAGGGTCATCCTGACGAGGAACGCGTCCACCGCGACACCCACCGCCAACGCGAAGGCGATCGGCTTGATGGCGCTCATGCCCTGCGGCACGAAGAACGCGAACACGGCCACCATGATGACGGCCGCCGCCATGACCACCGGCCCGGAGGCGACGAAGCCGCCGCGAATGGCCTCAAGGGGCGACTTGCCGTGGACGTACTCCTCACGCATGCGGCTGACGAGGAACACCTCGTAGTCCATGGCCAGGCCGAACAGGATGCCCATCAGCAGGATGGGCAGGAAGGAGATGACCGGCATGCCGCGCTCGAGGTTGACCACCTCCTTGAGGAAGCCGTAGTTGAACACCAGCGCGGTGGCGCCGAAGGCGGCACTCACGCTGAGGAGGTACCCCACCGTCGCCTTGATGGGAACCCAGACGGAGCGGAACACGGCGGCCAGCAGGACCAGGGAGAGACCCACCACCAGGAGACCGAACGGCAGCAGGGCGGCGGTGAGCTTCTCGCTGATGTCGATCTGGACTGCCGTGAGGCCGGTCACGTTGGTGGACACGCCGTAGTTGGATTCCCAGTCGTCGGCCCGGCCCTGGAGGGCGCGAACGAGATCCGCGGTGGCGGGGTCGTCGGGGCCCGTCTCGGGGACGATCTGGATGAGGCCGGTGTCGGCGTTGGCGTTGGGGGTGGCGAGCGGGACGCTGGCCACGCCGTCCATCTGCTCGATGTCCTCCTTGAGACTGGCCATGAGGCCGAGGGGGTCGGTGGAGCCGATGATGTCCGCGGTGACGATGAGGGGCCCGTTGACGCCGGGGCCGAAGTGCTCCGCGATCAGGTCGAAGGCGATCCGCGCGGGTTGGTCCGGGCGCTGCTGGCCCGCGTTCGGCAGCGACACCTGCAGCCCCAGCGCCGGAAGCGCCAGAGCCACCAGGCTGCTCACCACCAGCACGATGGTGAGGACGGGGCGGGAGGTGGTGAGGTTGACCCACCACGCGAACGCGCCGCCGTGCTTCCTGGGCTTGGCGGCCGCCTTGCGCGGCTTGGGGCGCATCCGCTCCCCCATCAGGCCCATCAGCGCGGGGAGGAAGGTGAGCGCGATGGCCACCGCGAGGGCGACAGTGATGGCCGCGAAGATGCCCATGACGGTGAGGAAGGGGATGTTGGCCACCCCGAGTCCGAGCAACGCGATGAACACGGTGAGGCCGGCGAACACGACGGCCGAGCCTGAGGTGCCGACGGCGCGGCCCGCGGACTCCTCGGGGTCCAGCCCTTCGCGGAGCTGGTCGCGGTGGCGGGAGAGGATGAAGAGGGCGTAGTCGATGCCGACGGCCAGCCCCAGCATCACCGACAGCAGCGGAGTGGTGGAGTTGATGTCGAAGATGCTGGTCAGCAGGAACATCAGCGCCATCGCGATACCCACGCCGGTGATGGCGGTGAGCAGCGGAAGGCCGGCCGCCACGATGGAGCCGAGCACCACCGTCAGCACCACGAGCGCCACCACCAGCCCGATGGCCTCGATGGCGCTGAGGTGCGGCAGCTCGATGTTGTAGGCCTCGCCGCCCATGCTGACCTGCGTACCCTCCGGCATGGCCTCCTGAAGGGCGTCGGCCACCTCGCTGATGGGTTCGAGCTGCTCCTCGGTGGGCGACTGGCCGTCGAAGTCCAGGCTGAGCTGGATGATGGCGGCGCGCCCGGAGTCCGAGACCAGCCCGTCGACGTACTCGTTCCACGGGGACGTGACTGCTTCCACCATGGACAGCTCGCCGAACTCCTCGATGGAGGCCTCGATCTCGTCCCGCGAATCCGTCACCTGCTCGCCCTCCGGGGCCACCACGATGGCCAGCGCGGACAGTGCCGCCCCTTGCGGGAACGTCATGCGCAGCTTGTCCAGGGCCTCCTGGGACTTCGAGGACGGGATCTCGAACGCATTGTTGAACGACCCGCCGAAGGTCACCGCGGCGAGGCCGAGCACCAGGAGCACCGAGAGCCAGAGACCGATCACGGTGAGGCGGCGCCGGTAGCACCAACGACCAACGGCATAGAGCCAAGCAGACATACTTCGGGGCCTCTTCTTCAGATCGATCCCAAGCCGGATAGGCTCACAGGATACAACTATGCACCGAAATGCCTACATTTCTGCATCCGCCCATCTGGAGGTCCGCGACCATGACTACCGAACTCACGCGACGCCGGTCCGAGACGCGACGCCGGCTCGTCCTGGCGGCGATCGAGGAGTTCAGCCGTCGCGGCATCGACGCCACCAGCGTCGAGCACCTGTGCACCGCGGCCGGCTTCACCCGCGGCGCGTTCTACTCCAACTTCGCCACCAAGGACGACGTGTGCGTCGAGGTGATGCGGCACGTGGCCGAGGATCAGGTGACCATGTATCGCAGCGCCTTGGCGGGGCTGCCAGACGAGATGACCACCGAACAGATCATCGCCGGCATCCTGGACGTCAACCAGGCGGGGCCCGAAGTGATGCGGACCCTGATGGAGATCGACCTGCGCGCCTACCGGGACCCGGAGTTCGGCCAGCGGGTCGACGAGGTCCGCAAGGACGTCTGGCCCTCGTACGTGGACCTTGTCACCTCCGCGGCCGAACGGGCCCGCGTGGAGTTCGAGGTGGATGTCGAAGACCTGCTGCTGATCTTCGAGGCCATCTGGCAGCACCCACGCACGGCGGCCAGCGACCAGCCTGGGCTACGGAACCGGCTGATCACCACCGTCGCGCGGCACCTCACCCGGGAGATGGTGTGAGCATGGAGGTGCAGCGGCTCGTCACGGCGGGGAACCACGACCCCGCCGGTCCGCCGGTGCACGAGAACAACGTGTGGATCGTCGGAGAGGGTGACGACGTCGTCGTGATCGATCCGGCCCACGATGCTGCGGCGGTGGCTCGGTCGGTCGCGGGGCGGAGGGTCACCGCGATCCTGCTCACCCACGGGCACTGGGACCACGTGCGGGCGGCGGTGGAGTTTGCCGCGCTGGTGGGGGCGCCGGTGCACCTGAACGAAGCCGACCGTTTCCTGTGGGCGGCCGAGCACGGCGAGACGCCGTTCGAACCGCTGAGGGACGGAGACGTCTTCCACGCGGGCGGGGTCGTGTTGGTGGCGCGGCACACTCCTGGCCACACCCCCGGGTCCACCTCGTTCGTCGCCGCGGCAGCGGGGCCCCAGCCCCGGGGCTCACGCTCACGGCCGGGTAGGGAGGGTGCCGATCCGGGCACGTTTCCGCGCATCGCGGGCCGTGAGTGCTGCGTGTTCAGCGGCGACACCCTGTTCGAGGGCGGCCCGGGTGCCACGCGATGGGACTACTCGAGCTTCGAGCAGATCATCGAGTCCATCAGCTCGCGGCTGTTCACCCTCCCCGACGAGACGGTGGTGTACACCGGCCACGGCCCGTCGACGAGCATCGGCGCCGAGCGCCCGGCCCTCCAGGAGTGGGTCCGCCGAGGCTGGTGACACCCGACCGGTTGGCGGTCTTCGGGCCCAATTGGTGCTTCGCACGCGCGAATCGGCGGGCAATCCCCTCCCTATTGATTCACCTCGATCACCCGGAAACTGCCGCTGACTACCGGTGAATGAGAGCGCCCGGGTTGAAGTCACGGCGGTGGTCACTTTCGTCCATGGCGTCGAGGTGGCGCAGCAATATCGTGTGGATGGCCTTACTTCTATTCAGCCAGCACGGCTTGGGCCTGTCACAGCCCACACCCAGAGGGACGTCAGCCATGATCCGATCGATCGTTTCGGCAAGCATTCGTTTCCGACTCCTGGTCCTCACCCTTGCCGCGGCCATCGTGGTCATTGGCTTCGTCCAACTCCCCAAGGCCTCCCTCGACGCCCTGCCCGAGTTCGCGCCGCCTTTCGTCGAGGTCCAGACCGAAGCACTCGGATTGTCCGCGGAGGAGGTGGAGCAGCTCATCACTGTGCCGTTGGAGGCCGACCTCCTCAACGGTGTACAGGACGTGGATGTAATCCGGTCAGAGTCGATGCCCGGGCTCTCCCGCATCGTCATGGTCTTCAAAGCCGACACGAGTCTGTATGAGGCCCGCTCCCGGGTCCAGGAGAAGCTGACCCAGGCCCACGCCCTGCCCCAGGTCTCCAAACCCCCCACGATGCTCCAGCCGCTCTCTTCGAGCAGCCGCCTGCTGATGGTCAGCATGGCGTCCGACACGCTGACCCCGATCGAACGCTCCGTGCTGGCCCGCTGGGTGGTCCGCCCACGGATCATGGGCATCCCTGGCGTCGCCAACGTGGCGATCTGGGGCCAGCGTGAGCGCCAGCTCCAGGTCCAGGTGGATCCGGAGGTCCTGCTCGCCAAGGGCGTCACCTTGGAGCAGGTCATCTCGTCGGCTGGTAACGCGCAGATCGTCTCGCCGCTGACCTTCCTGGAGGCGTCGACCCCGGGCACCGGCGGCTTCATCGAGACGGTCCAGCAACGGCTGCAAGTGAGGCACGTGTTCGACAAGTTCGCCACCACAGAGGAACTCGGGAAGATCCCCGTTGACGAGGGCAAGGGCCTGCGCCTGCGCGATGTGGCCACGATCGTGGAGGCACACCAGCCGATGATCGGCGACGCGATTGTGGGCGGCGAGGGCGAGGGCCTACTCCTGGTGGTCGAGAAGTTCCCCAACGCCGACCCGGCCGTCGTCACGCTGGCCGTCGAGGATGCCCTCGAGGAGCTCCGTCCCGGACTCGCCGGGGTGGAGGTCGATTCCTCCACCTTCCGCGCCGCGGACTATGTCGATGCCGCGACGGCCAACCTGCGCCTCGCCGGCCTCCTGGGCCTGGTGCTGCTGATCGCGGGCGTGGGGCTGTGGCTCCTCAGTTGGCGTGCTGCCGCGGTCACACTGGGTTCGGTCGTCGTGTCGCTCACCGCCGCCGGACTGGTGCTGCAGTGGCGCAACGAGACCTTCAACGCCCTCACCTTCCTCGGCCTGGCGGCGGGGGCGGTTCTGATCGCATACGACGCCGCCCACGGGGTCACGGTGCGCGCCGGTGCCGGATCGTCGCAGAACGCGTCGGCCGTCCCAGGTCTCCGTGGGTATGCGCTGGCGATCGGGCTGGCCTCGATCGTGCCCGTCGCCATGGTTGAGGGACGGCCAGGCGCCTTCATGGCGCCCGCCGTGTCTGCGTACGTGGTCGCGCTGCTCGCGTCCTTCGTCGTCGCCCTGACCCTCACACCCGCATTGGCTTCGTTCCTGGGGCGCTGGGGGTCGCCCGCCGCGTCGGCGCCACTGGCGTCACGGCTCGCACCCGGGTACCTCTCTCGGGTGAGCAGGCTCGCCGGGCGCCCGATCGCGCTGATCGTGGTCGGCGTCCTCGCGCTGGTCACCCTGGCGGGTGGGGCACTGGTGCAGTCCAGCCTCGTGCCCGCCCTGCAGGATCGCAACGTGCTGGTGAGCCTCGACGGCGCGTCCGGTTCCTCCCTGGCCACCACCACCGCCGCGGTGACCGCGCTGGCCGACGACCTGCAAGGGGTGCAGGGTGTCGAAGCGGTCGCCGCCAACGTGGGACGTGCGATCACCGGCGACCAGATCTCCGACGTCAACACCGCCACCATCTGGATCCGCCTGGCCGCGAATGCCGACTACAGCGCCGCCCTCACCTCGATCGCGGAGACCGCCGACAAGCTATCCGGCTACACGCACGACGTGGTGCCGTACTCGAGCCAGCGGCTGCGTGACATCGGCGCGGTGGTGCAGGGCACCGAGGTGTCCGGCAGCTCCCTCGATGTCCTCACCGGCTCGGCTCATCCGTTGACCGTCCGCATCTACGGCGAGGACCTGACCGCGATGCTGGCCAAGGCAGGCGAGGTCCACGATGCACTGACAGGGATCACCGGGGTCGTCGATCCACGGGTCATCGCCCCGAAGATGGAGAAAGCTGTGGAGATCACGGTGGACCTCGACAGGGCCGCCGTCCACGGGATCAAGCCCGGCGACGTCCGCCGCGCCGAGGCCACGCTCGTTCAGGGCATCCAGGTCGGCAGCATCTTCGAGGGCCAGAAGGTCTTCGACGTGATCGTGCAGGGCACACCCGCGACCCGGGCCAGCGTCGATGCCGTGTCCAACCTCCTCATCGAGAAGCCGGCGGGCGGCGCGATCAGGCTGTCCGAGGTCGCCGACATCACGACGGTGGACGTCCCGGAGCGCATCGATCGCGACGCGGTGGCCCGGCGGGTGGACGTCGTCGCCGATCTGAACGGACTCACTACCGCCGACGCGGCCGCTGCCGCCCAGCAGGCCGTCGACGGCATCGCCTTCCCGCTGGAGCACCACGCCGAAGTACTGATCTCCTCTACTGCCGAGGAACTGAACCTGGCGGCCGTGATCGGCTTCGCTCTCGCTGCGGTGCTGGCCACCTTCCTGATCCTTCAGGCCGCCGTCCAATCCTGGAAGGTGGGCGCCCTCGCCTTCCTCGCGCTCGTGGCCGCGGTGGCCGGCGGCGTGCTGGTGGCGCTCGTCATCGGCGGGTCGTTGGGGGCCTGGGCAGGGATGTTGGCACTCGTGGGGATCGCCGCGCGCACCATCCTGCTGTTCATCGAGGACCGCTCACTCTCGGGCAGTGCGGCGGGAGCCGTCGATGCGGCCAGGCAGCTCGCCGCCGTCCTCGGGACGGCACTCGGGGTGGCGCTGCTGTCGTTGCCTGCGGCGTTCATGGGGGCGGTCCCCGGGTTGGAACTCATCCAACCGCTCGCTCTGGTCGTGCTGGGCGGGCTGGTGACCACCACCGCGGTGGCCCTGCTGCTGCCCGGTCTCGCACCCTCCGCTCCGGCGCTGGCGACGGCGCACGGACAGGGTCACGGAGCGGAGGCGGTGTGATGCGCACCCGGCTTCTCACGATGATCGCCGTGTTGGTCATGTGCACTGTCGCCTCCGGATGCGCACAGGAGGAGAGCCAGGCCGCGGCCCACTACGAACCCGTGCATGTGGAGACGATCGATCCGGGGTCCGGGCTGAAGCGGGTCACGTTCACCCCGGAGGGCGCTTCGCGGGCCGACATCCACACCGCTCCTGTGATGCAGTCCGGAGCACTGCTCGAGGTCCCCAGCGCGGCCCTGATCTACGACAACGACGGCAACACCCTCGTCTACATCGCCATGGATCGGTTGACCTACCAGCGCGAGACGGTACAGGTGGTCACCGACGACGGCTGGACCGTGACGTTGTCACGAGGGCCGAAGGCCGGTACTCAGGTGGTGACCACTGGCGCGAACCAGGTGTGGGGCGCCGAACTGGGAGTTGGTCACTGATGATGCGCTGGATCGTCGCCTCGAGCCTCAGGTTCCGCTGGCTGGTGCTGTTCGCCGCCGGCATGTTGATGGTGCTCGGCTTCCTTGACCTCAGAAGCGCCTCGGTCGACGTGTTCCCCGAATTCGCGCCGCCCAGGGTGGAGATCCAGACCATCGCGATCGGCAACTCCTCGACCGAGGTGGAGGAGCTCATCACCACGCCGATGGAAGAGCAGCTCGCCGGCATCGAGGGTGTCGAGGAACTGCGCTCCAAGTCGGTGAGCGACCTGTCGTCGATCACCTTGATCTTCGCCCGTAGCTTCGATCAGGAGCGGGCCCGCCAACTGGTGGCCGAACGGATCGCCCAACTCACGCCGTCGCTGCCCACCTGGGCCTCCCCGCCGGTCCTGATGCCCCCGCTGTCCTCCACCAGCCGGGTGCTGAAGATCGGGCTGTCGTCCGAGAACATCTCGCAGATGGAGATGTCGCGGATCTCGTACTGGGTGATCCGGCAACGGCTGCTGCGCGTGCCTGGCGTCGCCAATGTGGCCATCTGGGGCGAACAGCTGCAGCAGCTCCACGTCCAGGTCGACCCCCGCAAGCTGGCCCAGCACAACGTGACGATCGACGAGGTGATGGACACCACGGCACAGGCCTTGGACGCCCAGATCCTGCGCTACACAGACGGGTCCGTGATCGGCACCGGCGGCTTCGTCGAGCAGGACGGGCTGCGGCTCACCGTGCGCTCGGTCCAGCCGATCGACAACCCGGAGGCACTGGCCAAGGTCACGGTGGAAACCGATGACGACTCGCTGGTCACCCTCGGCGACCTTGGCGAGGTCCTGACAACATTCGGTCCCACGTGGGGCGACGGCGTCGTCAACGACAAGGCCAGCATCCTGCTGGTGGTGCAGAAGTTCCCTGACACGAACACCCTCGAAGTGACCAGGGGCCTCGAGCAGGCGATGGACGAACTGCAGCCGGCCCTGGCCGGCATCACCGTCGACACGACAATCTTCCGTCCGGCGACGTTCATCGAGACCGCCGTCGACAACCTGACTACCTCGCTGTTGATCGGCATCCTGCTGGTGGTGGCGATCCTGATCGCTTTCCTCATGGAATGGCGCACCACCCTCATCAGCCTGATCGCGATCCCGCTGTCGCTCATCATCGCGTTGATGATCCTCGACCTGAACAACCAGAGCATCAACGTCATGGTCCTGGCGGGGCTGGTGGTATCCATCGGGGTGGTCGTCGACGACGCCATCATCGACGTGGAGAACATCGTCCGGAGACTCCGCGAGGCGAAGGCCCACCCGAGCGGCGCCTCGGTGTTCAACATCGTCGTTGACGCCTCGGTTGAGGTGCGCAGCGCCATCATCTACGCCACCTTGATCGACGTCGCCGCGATCGTCCCGGTCTTCTTCCTGGGCGGGCTCTCGGGAGCCTTCTTCCAGCCGCTCGTCCTGGCCTACGGACTGGCGGTGATGGCGTCCATGGTGGTGGCGATGACGGTGACTCCCGCCCTCTGCTTCCTGCTGCTCGGCAAGGGTGCGGTCAAGGCCCACGAACCCTGGCTGTTGACTCGGCTCAAGGCCGGCTACACGCGGCTGCTGGACCGGGTGACCCGGACGACGAGGCCCGCGATGGCAGCCGTGCTCGTCTCAGTCCTGGCCGGGATCGTGATCGCCCCGACGCTCGGCCAGTCACTCCTGCCCAACTTCAAGGAGCGCGACTTCCTGATGCACTGGCTCACCCCCGCCGGCACGTCCCAGGGCGAGGAGGTCCGCATCTCGATCCGGGGCTGCCAGGACCTGCGGGAGATCGCCGGAGTCAACAACTGCGGATCGCACATCGGGCAGGCGCTGTTGGCCGACGAGGTGTACGGCGTGAACTTCGGCGAGAACTGGATCAGCGTGAGCGAGGACGTCGACTACGACACGACGCTGGCCGAGGTCCAGCGCGTCGTCGACTCCTACCCCGGCATCTACCGCGACGTCCAGACCTACCTGCGTGAGCGGGTCAAGGAGGTCCTCACCGGCACCAGCGAGGCGATCGTGATCCGCATCAGCGGTCCCGACCTGGCCGTCCTGGAAGCGAAGGCGAACGAGATCGCGGATCGGATCAAGGACGTGCCCGGCATCGCGGACGCCCATGCCTCCCTGCTCACCACCATTCCGCACATCGAGGTGGAGGTGGACGAGGCCGCCGCCGCGGCCCACGGGTTGAAGCCGGGCGACATCCGACGTCAGGCTGCCACCCTGGTCGCCAGCGAGGAGGTCGCGGACATCTTCCACGGCGGCAGGGCCTACGACGTCCACGTCTGGAGCACCCCGGAGACCCGCAACAGCGTCTCCGCGCTCGGCGAACTGCCCATCGACACCCCGGAGGGCGGGCGGGTGGCGTTGAAGGACGTGGCCAGCATCCGGATCGCGCCCACGCCGAACGCGATCGAGCGCGTCGAGGGATCGCGCCACATCGACGTCGGCGCCAACATCAAGGGCGCCGACCTGAGCGCGGTGGTGCGTGAGGTGGAGGCGCGGCTGGCGGGCGTGGAGATCCCGCCCGAGACGCATGTCGAGGTGCTGGGCGAGGCGGACGAGTTCGGGGCCGCGCAGTCCAGGCTGCTGCTCTACGGGGCCGGATCCTTTGTGGTCATCTTCATGTTGCTCCAAGCGGCCTTCGGTCGAGTTCGCCTGGCCGTGTTGCTGTTCGTCACCCTCCCGATGTCGCTGGTGGGCGGCATCCTCGCGGCCCGGCTCACCGGTGGCGTGATCACCCTTGGCTCGCTCGTCGGCTTCCTGACGGTCTTCGGCATCGCGGCCCGGAACGGGATCCTGCTGATCAGCCATTGCCAGCATCTTGAACGGGTCGAGGGCGTTCCCTTCGGCCACGACCTGGTGATCCGCGGCGCGGCCGAGCGGCTGGCGCCGATCCTGATGACCGCCTCGGCGACGGGGCTGGCGCTCGTCCCTCTGGTGGTCATGGGGAACCAGCCCGGCCACGAGATCGAGTACCCGATGGCCGTGGTGATCCTGGGCGGCCTGGTCACCTCGACGCTGCTCAACCTGTTCGTCCTGCCCTCGCTGTACCTACGCTTCGCCAAGTCGAAGAAGGAGCGCGCGGCGGCCATCGAGGGAGAGCCTCAGCCGGTCACGGTGCGCTGATTGCGCGGAACCACGCCAGCCCGGCCTCGTGGGCGGTGATGCCGTAGTCGAGTGTGGCCACCTGGTAGCGCATGATGTCGCGCGCCTCGGGCGGGATCGTGCCCACCTGAGCCTCGATTCCCGCCCGAAGCTGGCGGAGGCCGGTCAGCTGCGCCTCGATGGCGCCGATGATCCCCGCAAAAATGCCGGGCCTGTCGGCGGCGTCGACCAGCCCGAGGTGGAAGAGCCGGGCGAGGGCGGCCACCTCGAGGTCGCCGTCGAGGGGGGACCGGATCCACGCGTGGAAGGCTGCCACACCGGCGTCGGTGATGGCGTGGACCCGCTTGTTGCGGCCGCCCTCCGTGAGCTCCGTCACGGTCACGTGACCGGCCGCCACGAGAGCCCGCAGTGCGCTCTGCAGACCTCCGAAGCTGGCGCTGTAGAACAGCGAAGGCCCCGCCTGGAACTGCTTGTTGAGCGAGTACAGCGTCTGCGGGCCCAGGGCCAGGAGGAGCCCGAGAATGAAGTTGCCCATGCGTGCGCTTCCTTTCCCCTGGTGGAGCGGCTATATTCCCAGTAGGTACATACCTAAACGTGATATGCCGCCGCGAGATATGAGGAGTCTCTCACATGGACGATCCCGTCGAGTTCGCCACGCGCCTTGACCGCCATCTCGACCACGTCACCCGTCGCCGCGGCAAGCTCGGAGCGCCCCAGGTGTCGGTGCTAGCGCCCGCGCTGGGCATCGACTACCGCTTCGGCGACGCGACACTGCCGTTCCATGCCGCGAGCGTCGGCAAACTGGTGACGGCCGCGCTGGTGATGCAGCTCTGCGAGGCGGGCCTCGTGACCCCTGACACCCCGGTGACCGACGTCCTCCCCGCCGACGAGGTCGCCGGCCTGTTCCGGACGGGAGAGGTCACGCTCGAGCACCTGCTCACGCACACCTCGGGCGCGGCAGACTACTTCGACGGGCGCGTGAGCAGCGGGCTCCGGGTCAGCAAGGAGGCGGTGGCGGACCCCGACCGCCTCTGGACACCGCAGGACCTGCTGGCCGTCAGCCGCGAGCGCCAACGTCCCGTGGCCGGTCCCGGCGAGCGGTTCCACTACAGCGACACCGGCTTCGTGGTACTGGGCCGGGTGCTCGAGGAGGTCACGGGTGAGGCCTTCGACCGGCTCGTGCACCACCGCATCCTGGGGCCACTCGGGCTGCAGCGCGCCTTCCTGCCCTACCGTTCCGCTCCGGCGATCGGGACGACGGAGCTCGCGCCGATGCACCTCGGCCGGACCGACATCAGCCGGTTCCGAAGCCTGACCTGTGACTGGGCGGGCGGCGGGATAGCGGCCACAGCGGACGAATGGGCGCTGCTCAGCGCAGCGTTGCACGAATGCCGGCTGGTCGGGCCCGAGTCGCTGGCCTACCTGGCCCGACGCCGCAACCGCTTCCGGCCAGGCCTCGAGTACGGCGCCGGCATGATGGAAGTGCGCTTCGAGGGTTTCGCGCCCTGGCTCCGGCGGCAGCCGCGGCTCCTGGGACACATCGGCGTCACCGCAACGCACCTCTTCCACGACCCGGTGCACGGGGCCGACATCGCGATGAACTTCGGCTCAACCCGGGAGATGGCGCGCAGCTTCCGCACCCTCTTCGAGGTGGTCCGGCTGCTCGGCCGCACCACTGCCTGACCTCCGCCCGGAAGGGGGTTGAGCCGGCCGACGCTGGGGCAGGGCACCATGCGCCGCCCTCCGGCAATAGGATGGGCGCAGACTCCAGGGAAGGGTACGAATGAAGGTCTTGATCACCGGCGGCGCCGGCTACATCGGCAGCACCGTCGCATCGGCGTGCGAGGACTCCGGACACGAGGTGGTCATCCTCGACGACTTCTCCACCGGCCGTCGCGAGTTCATCGGAGACCGGGCCGTGTACGAGGGCGACTTCGCCGACGAGGCCCTCCTGGAGCGGGTCTTCTCCGAGCACGCGATCGACGCCGTGGTGCACTGCGCGGCCAAGATCGTGGTGCCGGAGTCCGTCGAGCAGCCGCTGGACTACTACGAGAACAACGTCTCCAAGACCATCACGCTGCTGCGGGCGATGGAGCGGGCCGGAGTCCTGCGGTTCCTGTTCTCCTCGTCGGCCTCCATCTACGCGCCGGACGAGAACTTCATCGTCACCGAGGACTCGCCGCTCTCCCCCGGCTCTCCGTATGCGCGCACCAAGTACATCGTCGAGATGATCCTCGAGGACTTCACCAAGGCCTCGGCCATGAAGGTGCTGTCGCTGCGCTACTTCAATCCCATCGGCACGGACCCGAAGCTTCGCTCCGGCCAGCAGCTCGAGAAGCCCAGCCACGTGCTGGCGAAGCTGCTCGAGGCCTGGTCCAAGGGCGAGACGTTCACCGTCACCGGCGTCGAGTGGCCCACCCGCGACGGCTCCGGGATCCGCGACTTCATCCACGTCTGGGACCTCGCCCAGGCCCACGTCGCAGCCCTGGAGGGGTTCGACAAGGCCACGGCCAACTCGTCCTACGAGGTGTTCAACATCGGCACCGGCAGCGGCGTCACCGTCAAGGAGCTGGCCGCCTCGTTCGAGGCGATCTCCGGCGACGCGCTCAAGGTCCAGGAGGGCCCGTCCCGGCCTGGCGACGTGGCCGGCGTGTACACGGTGTCGTCGAAGGCCAAGGACGTGTTGGGGTGGGAGGCGAAGCTCACCGAGCAGGAGGCGGTGCGCGACGCCATCGCGTGGCTGCCCGTGCGCAAGGAGATGCTCGGCTACTGATCGGGCCGGACTGGCTCGTGGCCCGGACCCCGCTTACAGTGGGGATCATGATGCGCAAAGTGCTGTGGATGGTGGCCATCCTGGTGATCGTCTCGGCGGTGTCGACCTTTGTGGACCGACGCGAGGCGGCCCGCCGTCGCGCACTCTGGGCCGAGGCCACGGACCCGGTCTGACGACGGACCCGGTCGACGGCTGAGTGTCAGTTCTGGTGTCGTAGTCGCCACCAGAACTGACACTCGACTGAGCCGCTCGGACGCGGCCCCGCGGCTCAGATGAACAGTGTGGTGCCCGACTTCTGGGCCTCCCCAAGGAAGGTGGCCACCCCACCCAGCTCGATGCCCTCGATCAGGTCCGACTCGGCCATGCCCAGCAGGTCCATCGTCATGGTGCAGGCGATGAGGCGCGCCCCGTCCTTCTGCGCGGACTCGATGAGCTCAGGCAGCGTCGGCACGGAGTGATCCTGCATCACCTTCTTGATCATCGCCGCGCCCATGCCCGCCATGTTCATGGTGGACAGCGGCAGCTTCCCGGGCCCCGACGGCATCATGGTGCCGAACATCTTGTCCAGCATTCTCCGGTCCCGCTTGGGCGGGTCCTGCCGGCGCAGCGCGTTGAGCCCCCAGAAGGTGAAGAACATCGACACCTTCTGCCCCATCGCGATGGCGCCGTTGGCGATGATGAACGCGGCGAGCACCTTGTCCATGTCACCCGCGAACACGACGAACGACACCTGATCCAGCCGCTGGGACATTGCACCCATCGGCTGCTGGCCACCCTTGCGGAAGGTCGCGGCGTAACCCGGACCCTCCGGCACCATCGTCAGCAGCTCGTGCCCCTTCGTCGCGGCCCAGGCCGGGCCGTCCGCAGCGAAGCCGGGGTCTGAGACGTGGACCACGATGTCGTCGCCGGCGGCCAGCTCGTCCATCTTCTTCGAGAGCTTCATGATGGGCCCGGGGCACGCCAGGCCGGTGCAGTCGAGGTCGACGACTTCGCCCGTCCCACGCTTGGCCGTCACGAGGTCGACCGCCTCGGCATAGGAGATTTCCGGGTTCCTGGCCGCATCGCCGACGGGCTCGAGGTCGTGCCAGAACCGGAACGTGTGCGAACCCCCCGAGAGCGTCTTCACGTCGGCGAACCCGCGCTGGACCAGCAGGCGGTACGCGAGGTAGCTGCGGAAGCCGACGGCGCAGTACAGGCGGATCGGGACGCTCGCATCCCACGCTCCACAGACCTGCCGCATGGTGCCCAGCGGCACATTCTCGGCACCGGGGAGGTGCCAGATGTCGTACTCCTCGGGCGTGCGGACGTCGATGATCCGCGCCCCCTCGACCGCGGCGGGGAAGTCCTTGGCGTACCAGAGCTTCAGGTCTCCGCGGAGGACGTTGGTGGCGACGAAGCCGGCCATGTTGACCGGGTCCTTCGCCGAGCCGAACGGCGGCGCGTACGCCAGCTCGAGGGTCTCGAGGTCCTGAACTGTCGCGCCGAGCCGGATGGCGGTGGCGAGCACGTCGAGGCGCTTGTCGACGCCGTCGAACCCGGCGATCTGCGCCCCGAGCACCTTGCCGTCGACAGGCGAGAAGAGGACCTTCATGTGCATCATCGCGGTGCCCGGGTAGTACCCGGCGTGGCCGGAGGGGTGCACGTGCACCGTCTGGTACGCCACGCCCTCGCGCTCTAGCTGCCGCTCGGTGGCGCCCGTCCCGCCGGCTGTCATCTCGAAGACCTTCACGATCGAGGTGCCCTGCGTGGAGAGGTATTCGGTGTCGCGGCCGCAGATGTTCTCGGCGGCCACGCGCGCCTCACGGTTGGCCGGGCCGGCCAGGGGCGTGATCCACGAGCCGGGGAGCACGGTGTGCGGGGTCTCGACGGCGTCGCCCGCGGCCCAGATGTGCGGGTCTGAGGTGCGCATGTGGGTGTCGACGGCGAGGCCGCCGCGGGGCCCCAGCGCCAGCCCTGCCTGCGCGGCGAGGCCGACATTTGGGCGGACACCGGCGGACAGGATGACCAGGTCCGCTTCCAGGGTGCGACCGTTGTTGAGCTCCACCCTGAGGCTGTCGCCTGACCCCTTCGCGAACGCCGCCGCCGCGGTGCTGAGGATCAGTTCCACCCCGCGACCCCGGATGTGCTGCTCGACCGGAATGGACACCTCCTTGTCCAGTGGCGGCAGGATCTGGTCACTCAACTCCACGACGGTGACCTCTGCGCCGCGGTGGCGCAGGTTCTCGGCCATCTCGATGCCGATGTAGCCCGCTCCGATGACGACGGTGCGGACCGGACGGCGGGCGGCATCGGCCGCCTTGAGGGCGGCGTCGAGCCGGGCCTTGATGTCGTCCATGTCGTGGATGTTGCGCAGGACGTGGACGCCGGGCAGGTCGATGCCGGGAAGCTTGAGCTTCAGCGGGTCCGCCCCTTGGCACAGCGCCAGAGCGTCGTAGGACTCGGTGTACTCCCTGCCG
>DATITN010000114.1:0-5008 GCA_035467795.1 Arachnia sp.
GGCCTCGTCGTCCATCGCGCCAAGAACGAGATCCTGCACGGGCTGGACCTCACGCTGGCTCCCGGCTCGGTCACCGGCCTCTTCGGTCCCTCCGGCTGCGGGAAGACCACACTGATGCGCTCAATGGTGGGCGTGCAGAAGATCACCTCCGGCACGCTGAGCCTGCTGGGGCTGCCGGCCGGCGACCCGCAGCTCCGCCGTCGCGTCTCCTACACCAGCCAGTCGCTGAGCATCCACCGCAACATCTCTGTGCGCGCCAACGTCCTCCTCTTCGCCCGCCTCCACGGCGCCCCCGACCAGGCGGCGGACGACGCGATCGCCTACGTGGAGCTGTCACACCTGGCCACCAGGCGCGTCGAGACCCTCTCCGGCGGCGAGGCCAGCCGGGCGTCCCTGGCGTGCGCGCTCGTCGGGAAGCCGGAGGTGCTGATCCTGGACGAGCCCACCGTCGGCCTCGACCCGCTGACGCGGGAGTCGCTGTGGGAGCACTTCCGGATGCTCGCCTCGGGCGGGACCACCCTGCTGGTCTCCAGCCACGTCATGGACGAGGCCACCCGCTGCGACTCGGTCCTGCTCATGCGCGAGGGCCACTTCCTCGCCAGCGGGCACATGGACGAACTCCTGGCCGCCAGCGGCGCCGCGACCCCCGAGGCCGCGTTCCTGGCCCTGGTTCGACGGGAGGTCGCGGCGTGAGCGGGCCGCGGCACGCCGCCCCTCGCAGCCGCGTGGCACCGTTCGCCACCGTCGCCCGGATCCTGGCCCAACTGCACGCGGACCCGCGCACCATCGGCCTGGTGATGGTGCTGCCCATCGTGTTCATCTCGCTCCTGTACTACGTGATGATCGACCTCCCCACCCCGCCCGGGGCGCCGACGGCGTTCGACACGATCGGGCCGACGATGCTGGCCGTGCTGCCGATGATGCTGATGTTCCTGGTCACCTCCATCGCCATGCTGCGCGAACGCACCACCGGAACCCTGGAGCGGCTGCTCACGACGCCGCTGAGCCGATGGAACCTGCTGGCCTCCTACGGGCTGGTGTTCGGCGTGCTCGGCGTGGCCCAGGCCTCGCTGCTCGCCACGTTCGTGCTGGGCGTGTTCGGCGTGGACATCGAGGGTCCCATCTGGGTGCTGCTGGTGATCACCCTGCTCGACGCCCTCGTCGGGGTGTCTTTCGGGCTGCTGGCCAGCGCCTACGCCCGTACAGAGTTTCAGGCGGTGCAGTTCATGCCGATGTTCATCGGGCCCCAGATCTTCCTGTCCGGGCTCTTCGCCCCCGTCGACCAGATGCCCGACGCGCTGGCGGCGGTCGCGCGCGTCCTGCCCATGACGTGGGCCGCCGACGCAGTCCTCGACGTGACCGGCAACGCCGAGGTTGCCACCAGCACGTGGGTGGGCATCGCGCTGCTCGCCGCCCTGGTGATCGGGATGCTGGTGATCGCCGCCGCGTCGATGCCCCGCCAGACCCGCTGACGGCCCTCCGTCCAGGAAAAGCTGTAACAGCGCTGTTACTCATCGGCAACTGACGGGCAAGAATTTCCCCGTATGGTCTCATCCAAGACATCCCGACACGTGAGGAAAGATCCGCCCATGTTCCAAGGCGCAGACGACCTGCTGGCTTACGTCAAGGAAGAAGGCATCGAGACCATCGACGTCCGCTTCTGCGACATCCCCGGGGTCATGCAGCACTTCACCGTTCCTGCCGGCTCGTTCGGCCCTGAGGTGTTCGAGGAGGGACTCAACTTCGACGGCTCGTCCATCACGGGCTTCCAGAAGATCCACGAATCGGACATGTCGCTGCTGCCGGACCCCACCACGGCCTACGTGGATCCCTTCCGCAAGTCGAAGACCCTCAACGTCAACTTCTTCGTCCACGACCCGCTGACGAAGGAGCCCTACTCCCGCGACCCGCGCAACATCGCGCGCAAGGCGCAGGCGTACCTGGCCTCCACCGGCATCGGCGACACCGCCTTCTTCGCGCCTGAGGCCGAGTTCTACGTCTTCGACGACATCCGCTTCGAGACCACGGCCAACTCGTCGTACTACCACATCGATTCCGAGGCCGGCGCCTGGAACACCGGGCGCCTCGAGGACGGCGGCAACCGCGGCTACAAGGTCAAGTACAAGGGCGGCTACTTCCCCGTGGCCCCCGTCGACCACTTCGGCGACCTCCGCGACGACATCGTCCGCCACATGGAGGCCGCAGGCCTCGAGGTGGAGCGCGCGCACCACGAGGTGGGCACCGCCGGCCAGGCCGAGATCAACTGGCGCTTCGACACGCTGCTGAAGTCTGCCGACGACGTGATGAAGTTCAAGTACCTCGTCAAGAACACCGCGTGGGCCGCCGGCAAGACGGCCACGTTCATGCCGAAGCCCATCTTCGGCGACAACGGCTCCGGCATGCACTGCCACCAGTCCATCTGGAACGAGGGCGTGCCGCTGTTCTATGACGAGAACGGCTACGCCGGGCTCTCGGACATGGCCCGCTACTACATTGGCGGCCTCCTCAAGCACGCCCCCGCGCTGCTCGCGTTCACCAACCCGTCGGTGAACTCGTTCCACCGCCTGGTCCCCGGCTTCGAGGCCCCGGTCAACCTGGTCTACTCGCAGCGCAACCGCTCGGCCTGCATCCGCATCCCGATCACGGGCTCCAACCCGAAGGCCAAGCGCATCGAGTTCCGCTGCCCGGACCCGTCGTCGAACCCCTACCTGGCGTTCGCGGCCATGCTGCTGGCCGGCATCGACGGCATCCAGAACCGGATCGAGCCCATGGCCCCGATCGACAAGGACCTCTACGAGCTGCCCCCGGACGAGCACGCGCAGGTTCCGACGGTGCCCGCCTCGCTCGGCGCGGTGCTGGACGCCCTCGAGGCGGATCACGAGTTCCTGCTCGCCGGTGACGTGTTCACCCCGGACCTGATCGAGACGTGGATCGAGCTCAAGCGAGCCGAGATCCAGGCCATCGCGATGCGCCCGCACCCGCACGAGTTCGAGCTGTACTACGCGCTCTGACATGTAGCCCATGAGAGTGGCCCCCGTCCTGCACTGCAGGGCGGGGGCCACTGGCGTTTGGGGGGCTGAGCGCCCGCGACATCAACCGTTCGGCCGACCCCGCGGCACTCCACCGCCCCGCCCCGCGACCCTAGGCTGACCCCGTGTCCAAGACCCGCCTCGCGCGCATCGCGATCCCCGTTGCCCTCATCCTGATCTGGCTCATCGGCGCCGCTGTGGGCGGACCCTACTTCGGCCGCATCGAGGAGGTGGCCACCAACGACCAGTCGACGTTCCTCCCCACCAGCGCCGAGGCCACCGTCGTCAGCGAGCGCTACCTGGACTTCGTGGACAGCTCCACCATCCCCGCCATCGTCCTGTTCACCTCCGACGAGGCGCTGACGCCTGAGACCCTCACCGAGCTGGGCGAGCGCGCCGCGGCACTGGCAGACGTCGAGGGCGTCGAGAGCGTCTCCCCCCTGATCCCCTCCGAGGACGGCAAGGCCGCCCAGGTCTTCGCCGGCGTGGACTCCGACGGCGAGATCGCCGAGGTCGTCACACTGCTCCGCGAGGACTTCGCCGAGGGACTGCCCGACGGCGTCACCACCTACGTCACGGGCCCGGCGGGGTTCACCGCGGACATCACCGAGGCCTTCAGCGGGATCGACGGGCTGCTGCTTGTCGTGGCGCTGGCCGTGGTGCTGGTGATCCTGCTGGTGGTCTACCGCTCGCTCATCCTGCCGTTCGCGGTGCTGCTCACGAGCATCTCCGCCCTCGCCGTCGCCCTGCTGGCCAACTGGTGGCTGGCCAAGGCCGGCATCGTCACCCTGACCGGGCAGACGCAGGGCATCCTGTTCATCCTCGTCATCGGCGCGGCCACCGACTACTCGCTGCTCTACACCGCGCGCTACGCCGAGGAGTTGAAGCGGCGCGCGTCGAAGGCCGACGCCACCCGGGCCGCGCTCAAGGGGGTCATCGAGCCGGTGCTGGCCTCCGGCGGCACGGTGATCGCCGGCCTCATGTGCCTGCTGCTGAGCGATCTGGGCTCCAGCCGTTCGCTGGGCCCCGTCGCCGCCATCGGCATCGTGTTCGCGATGCTGGGTGCGCTCACGCTGCTGCCGAGCATGCTGTTCCTCATGGGCCGCGCCTCCTACTGGCCGCGCCGCCCCCGCTTCGACCCGAACCGCGGCGACGACACCCAGATGACCACAGGCATCTACGCGAAGGCGGCAGGGCTGGTGTCGCGGCGGCCCCGGACCGTGTGGATCGTGTGCGCGATCGCACTGGCAGCCGGCGCCGCGTTCGTGCCCACGCTCAAGGCCGACGGCGTCCCCCCGAGCGAGTTCGTGCTCGGAGCCTCCGAGGCCCGCGACGGCCAGGTCGCGCTCGCTGAGCACTTCCCCGCCGGCTCGGGCAGCCCCGCCCGCGTCCTCACCGACGAATCCCGGCTCCAGGAGGTGACCGACCTGCTGCTCGCCAACGACGGCGTGGACTCGGTCTCCGTGATCGCCGCCGACTCGCCCGCCGGCACCGCGCCGGTGACCGCCGACGGCATCCAGCCGCTGGGCCCGCCCGGAACCCCGGCCCCGGCGCCGACCGTCAGCGACGGCCAGGTCCTGCTGCTCGCCACCCTGACGGACGCGGCCGACAGCGACGCGGCGTCGGACACGGTTCGTGCCCTCCGGGCGGACCTCGACGGCGCCGCCCAGATCGGAGGCGAGACGGCCACCAACATCGACACCCGCGACACCTCCATCCGCGACCGGAACGTCATCATCCCGCTGGTGCTGGTGGTGATCCTGCTCATCCTCATCCTGCTGCTGCGCAGCATCCTGGCGCCGGTGGTGCTGATCCTCACCACGGTGCTGTCCTTCGGCACCGCGCTGGGCACGGCGGCGCTGGTGTTCAACCACGTCCTGGACCTGCCCGGTGCCGACCCGTCGGTCCCGCTGTACGGGTTCGTCTTCCTGGTGGCGCTGGGGATCGACTACAACATCTTCCTCATGACCCGCGTCCGC
>DATITN010000115.1:0-9324 GCA_035467795.1 Arachnia sp.
GGTTCGCGGCCGAAGGACGTGCGGGTGGTGATCGCGCTCGGCACCCACGACTACATGTCCGAGACCGCCATCGCGGCCCTCATGGGCTACGAGCCGGGCCACTTCGCCGACGAGTTCCCCGGATGGGAGATCTTCAACCACGACTGGCGCAACGACGACTGCTTCGCCAACCTCGGCACCAGCGAGGCCGCCCGCATCGGGGAGCTGACCGACGGCAGGCTGACGGACCGCGCGATGACGGTGCTGGTGAACAAGATGGTGGTCGACACCGACATCTCGCTCGTGCTCGGGCCCGTCCTCCCGCACGAGGTGGTGGGCATCTCGGGTGGCAACAAGTACTTCTTCCCGGGGCTGTCCGGCCACGACGTGATCGACATGTCGCACTGGGTGGGGGCCCTGATCACGAGCTACGAGATGATCGGCAGCGTGGGGATCACGCCAGTGCGGCAGATGATCGACGCGGCGGCCGAGCTCATCCCGTCGACAAAGCTGCTGCTGGGCATGATCGTCAAGCCGGGCTCCGACGACCTCCAGTTCCTGTCGTTCGGCGACACCCGCTCCTCGTGGGAGGCGTGCGCCGAGATCTCCGCCCAGGTGCACGTCAAGTACGTGCCGAAGGCGTACAAGCGGGTGGTGTCGATCATCCCGACGATGTACGAGGACATGTGGACCGGCGCGAAGGGCTTCTACAAGATGGAACCCGTTGTCGCCGACGGCGGGGAGCTGATCATCTACGCGCCCCACATCACCCAGGTCTCCGTGATGCACCCCGGCATCGAGGAGATCGGGTATCACAACCGGCAGTACTTCGTGGGGCAGTGGGAGCGGTTCAAGGACCACCCGTGGGGCGAGTTGGCGCACTCCACGCACCTGCGGGGTCTGGGCGACTACGACCCGGCAACGGGGATCGAGACCAACCGGGTGACGGTGACCCTGGCCACGGGGAT
This sequence comes from Arachnia sp., assembly GCA_035467795.1. Lineage (GTDB taxonomy): Bacteria > Actinomycetota > Actinomycetes > Propionibacteriales > Propionibacteriaceae > Arachnia. Next base: position 948 of record DATITN010000115.1, read on the forward strand.
CCCGCGGGAGGTCGTCGAGGGGATCAGTTTGAACTACCTGGACCCCGCCGACGTCGACCTCGCGGCGTTCGAGGCGGACCCGGACACGCTCGTCGTCCCGAAGGCGGGCGAGCTGCTCCACCGCACTGAGGCTCAGCGGAACCGCCTCCCCGCCTGACCGGCGCCACGCCTGATTTCCGCCGAGCCGGCCTCGGCCAAGCCGCTCGTCGACCGCCGAACTGAGGTACGACAACGACTGTGGCCGCATCGTCAGAGCGGGTCACCGAGGTCCTGCCCTTGGTACCTACGGATAGGCTCAAGCACGAGCAACGACGCATGACATAAGGAGCGCGACATGAAGACCGCCCGAGACCTGATGACTTCCCCCGCCGAATGCCTGGCCCCCGACGAGACCCTCGTAGATGCAGCACGCATGTTCAGCAAGTACGACGTAGGCTCCATGCCCGTCGTGGACGAGAACACCCTCGTCGGCGTGATCACCGACCGCGACATCATCATCGAGGGCGTGTCCAAGAACCTCGACCTCGCGGACACCAAGATCTCGAAGATCATGTCCAAGAACGTCGTCACCGTCGACGTTACTGACGACGCCCAGGCTGTGGCCCAGGTGCTTGCCGACAACCAGATCCGACGAGTGCCGGTGATGGACGGCCACAAGGTGGTCGGCGTGGTCTCCCAGGCTGACGTCGCCCTCGAACTCGACAACGCGACCGCCGGCGAGGTCGTGGAGGACATCTCCAAGAAGTGAGCACCTGCACTGCCTGATCACAGGGGCATGCACGACTGAGGCCGCCTGTGCAGATTGCCCGGGCGGCCTCCTCGCGCTCGAGCGACACCCGGGTCTCGGCGGCCAGGGGAGCCGGACATCGGGGCCGCCCGGGCGACGGGTCTCGGCTCCCCGCGCCGTCGGCGCGGCAGCACCGGGGCCTGAGACACGAATAGCCGCACGATCCGGGGTTCGCGCCCCTCCACGTCGCCGCCCCACGACACCGACGGCGTGTCGTGCACCATCCGGGTTGATGGCGCCGTCCTCGACTGCGGCCAGGGCCACCGTCACAACCCGCCGTTTCCACCAGCCGGCGCATGCCCGACACACCTGCAACACCGCCTGTCCGAGCGTAGAGTTGGATGTAACGGAAGGCACGGAGATGACCGACGAACGCGCGGTTCGAACTCCTGGTTGAGCCTGATCGGGCTCCCGGTGGCCATGCTGGTGAGCTTCCTGCTGGGGAGCTCTGCCAGCTCGTGGGCCGGGGTCGGGGAAGGGGACCGTGCGCCGTTGTGGCTCGCGGTCATCCTCATTGCAGTGGTGGCTGTCCTGTTCGGTGCTGTGGCGGTGGTCACATACCGGTTCTCTAGTCAGGCGAAGGCCGCTGGCGCGCCGAGAGCCATGGTCCCCGCATGGATTGCGATCGCCGTGGCCGCCCTCCTGGTCCTGCAGAATATGGCTGCGTACTTCTTCGCCTGACGAAGTTTCGGGGAGCACAGCTCCTCTCCACACCCCTGTCCAACGATGCCGACGGCGTGTTGTGCACGCCCCAAATGCCTCGCCCATGCAGACCGGGAGGACGACGAGGGCGGGGGTCGGCGGGGCGCTTCGGCGCAGTGATGCCCAGCGCGAGGGTCGCTCGACTGGCGTCCCGCCTGGACGGACCTGGGCCAGGGCCGCCCCGTCGACACGCGCCCGGGGTGAGCCACGCCACCGGGTCACCAGTGCGGGGAGATGGGAGACGACGCCCGGGCGGCCTCACTACCTGAGCGACGCAAAGCCCGGGACGGCCAGGTGACGAGGACACCGCGGCCGCCCGGGCGTCGGGTCATGCCTTCCCGCACCCGACCACCAGACTGGCGTGAAGTGCCTGACACGACCCTTCGAGACGGGTCACGCCGCTACGCGGGCGGCCCTCCTCAGGGAACGGAGTGCGGGGTTCGACGCCGCTCGGCCAGCCGTCGCAGGGCGGGCGTGGAGGCCATGCCGTGGACCACCACGGACAGCAGGATGGTGAACGCGACTGTGGACCACAGCCAGGACTCATCGGATAGTGCAATGAGGCCCCCGGCGTAGGCGAGGTAATAGAGCGAGCCGACGCCGCGGACGCCGAAGAACGCCGTGACGGCGCGCTCCGCGGGCAGCAATCCGCCGGGTAGCGACGTGTCGCGGGCAGCCACTGCTAGGGACAGCCACGCCGCGACCGGCCGGATGACGAACACGAGGGCCACCGCCACGACGCCCCCACGCCAGTCAAGGCCGCCCAACAACGTGCGGGTGAGCGCCATGCCGAGGAAGAGCAGGATCACCAGGATGAGCAGCCGCTCGAGGTACCCGATGACCTGGTGCATCGCCCGGTGATGGTCGTGGTGCCGTTCCACGCTGCGCAGCGCTAGCCCGCACGCGAACACCCCCAGGAATCCGTACCCACCGACGACCTCCGTCGCACCGTACGACAGCACCAGGGCGGCTACCGCGAGTAGGGGTTCGCCGCGCTCCGCGACGCGAAGCCGGTGGTCGGCGGCGCGGAACGACAGGCGTCCCAGCCCCCACCCCACGAGCGCCCCGACGAGGACGCCCACAGCGATCTTGCCGACCAGGTCCCACACGAGCCACTCCACACCCCACTCGGCCACCGGGCCGCGAGAGGCCAGGTACACGGCGGCATACACAAACGGGAAGGCCAGGCCGTCGTTGAGGCCTGCCTCGGAGGTGAGTGAGAACTTCACCTCGTCTCGTTCGTCGGGCTCTGCCTCCTCCGCCGAACCACCTGTGCTCGGCCCGTCCACCTGCACGTCTCCGGCGAGGACCGGGTCGGTCGGCGCGAGACAGGCGCCCAGAAGCAGGGCCATGGGTGCGGCAACACCGAGCATGCCCCAGCCGAGCATGAACACAGCCACGATCGTCAGAGGCATCGCCACGAGCAGCAGGCGCCACGTGGGCGACCAGGACCGCCAGCTGCGCCAACTCAGGGGGCGGTCGAGTGCAAGGCCCACGCCCATAAGCGACACCAGCACGGCGACTTCGGTGACGTGTTCGATCACCGTCCGGCCCGCCACCGGGTCCAACGACCACTCCTCGGGCAGGGGCATGAGGCCGATCACCATGCCCAGCACGAGCAGCACCAACGGCGCCGACAGCGCAATTGATCGCACTAGGACGGGCGCCAGAACGGCCACGACCAGAGCGAGCCCGGCCACCAGGTACACCGCGTCAGCGCTCATAGCGCACGTTCCTCGATCACGTCAGCACACTAGCCGGTGGGAATCCGCACCTGACGCCTTGCTGATGGAAGGTCGCGTCCGCGTTGCGACGCCTCATCCCTGCCCACTCGACGGTCGGGTGCGCCCAGGCAGACGACGAAAGCGACGGGGCCCCTGAAGGTTTCAGGGACCCCGTCGCTCATCAATGCGTCAGGTGGTCGCGTCTCCTCGACGCGATCTTCTCTCAGCGGGTGCTGGCGGCCTCAGCGGCGGCGCGACGGGCCTTGAGCACAGCGATGTTGGACTCGACGGCCTTCTTGCCCAGCGGGTAGACCAGCCACAGGGCCAGGGCGCAGGCCAGGTACATGAAGCCGGGCAGCACAGTCGAGAGCATCCAGATGCCCTGGATGGTCTCGGGGGACTGGGTGACGGACTCGCCCGCCGTGGTGGCGGTCTGGTAGCCGATCCAGCCGAGCGCCATGGAGCCGAGGCCACCTGCGAGGGCCTGACCGAACTTGCGGGACCATGAGTAGACGGCGTAGACGACACCGTCGTTGCGGGCACCGGTCTTGACCTCCTGCTGGTCGATCACATCGGTGATGAAGGCCCAGACGAGGACGTTGAACAGGCCGAGGCCGATCACTGCGATCCCGAAGACCATCAGGAAGGCGAACGGCGCGGTGCGCAGGTCCACGAAGTACAGCGCGATGTGGAGCACGCCGCAGAGCGCCACGCCGATGACGCCGATCTCCTTCTTGCCGAAACGGCGGGCAAGCGACGGGGCGAAGGCGGCCAGGGCGAGGGCAGGGGCGAAGGACAGGATCTGGCCGATGGAGGCGAGCTCACCGCGCTCGAAGTATTCGAGCCACAGGAAGGAGCTGACCGAGCCGGCGAAGAGGGAGGCGAACAGCAGCATGATGGCGGCGAGGATGAGGCCGCCCAGTGCACGGTTTGTGAACAGGCCCTTGACGATGTCGCGGGCGCTGCCGCCCTCACCCTTGGGCTTGGTCTCGACGACAACGCGCTCCGTGACGTTGACGTAGCAGAGTGCGTAGCAGACCACCGCGAGGACACCGAAGACGACGGCGATGATCGGGAAGCGGCCGGTGAGGATCTCCTTGCCCTGGAAGGCGACGAGCGGGACCGTCAGGGAGATGACGATGCCGGCGAGGGAGGCACCCATTGAGCGGAAGACGGACAGCTGCGAGCGGTCGTCGGCCTCAGGCGAGATGGCCGATGCCATCGAGCCGTAGGGGATGTTGATCATGGTGTAGAAGACCGAGCCCCACAGGAAGTAGGTGACCCACATCCACGCGATCTTGGCGCCCATCTGCGCCTCGCCGACGGGGAGGACCCAGTACATGGCGAAGATGGCAACCATGGCCAGGGACACGGGGATGGCGCCTCGCAGGATCCACGGGCGGAAGCGGCCGGCGGGGGAGGGCTTGGACCGGTCGACGATGAGGCCCATGCCTACGTCGGTGAAGGCGTCGACGAAGCGGGCGACCAGGAAGACCAGGCCGACGGCGACCGGGTCGATGCCCATCCCCTTGATGAAGAAGGCGCCGAGGAAGAAGGCGGACATCATGAAGGTGAAGTCGTTGCCGAAGTCACCGAACATGTAGCCGATCTTGTCGCGCCACCCGAAGGGACGGACGTCGGTGACCTTCCGGCTGGAAGGTGCGGTGATGGTTGTCATTGTGGGTCTCCTTTGACGTGCGGCTTCGACGCCGCCCTGACGGGGTGTGCGGTCAGGCTCCTCGGGTTGTCGATCCGCCTGTGCAGTGACACAACTGTCGCAGCGGCCGAGCCCGGGTGGCCATAAGTTGCCATCTCTTGCCCGCGCCGGCCGCCACTCGACGGCCCGGCGGCGCAACATCACCCAGCTACGGCAATTTGTGATCACCCCGCTCACGGCAATTTGTGGCAACCCAAGTGGGGGCGGGGCGGCAACATGATGCAATGAACCACACCGACACCCCGGACGCACCGCCTCGTAAAGGAGCAAGACATGCTGGGAGCACGCCCCTCAGTCAGCCGTTCCATCACCACCCTCGACGGGGTGTGGGACTTCCGTGCGGACACCGCCCACGAGGGCCGCGACGACGGCTGGTACGCGCGCCCCCTGACTGACTCCCGCCCCATGCCGGTGCCGGCCTCCTACAACGACATCACCACCGACACCGCCCTCCACGACCACGTGGGCGTCGTCTGGTACCAACGCACCGGCACCGTGCCCCGCGTCGTCGACGGCGAGCGCCTCTTCCTGCGCTTCGGCGCCGCCACCCACCAGGCCACCGCCTGGGTGGACGACACCGAGGTGGTCAGCCACGTGGGCGGCTACCTGCCCTTCGAGGCCGACATCACCGACCTCGTCGAGCCCGGCGCCACCTTCCGGCTCACCGTCGCCGTCGACAACCGCCTGTCATGGCAGTCCATCCCGCCGGGCTTCGTGAAGACCGACGAACTGGGCCGCGAGAAGCAGTACTACTTCCACGACTTCTACAACTACGCCGGCCTCCACCGCTCCGTCATCCTCTACACCCGCCCCGCGGTGGCCGTCACCGACGTGACCATCGTCACCGACATCTCCGGCACCGACGGCGTGGTGGCCTACGACGTGGTGGCCGACGGTGCGCGCAGCGTCCGGGTCCGCGTCCTCGACGCGACCGGCGCCGAGGTGGCCACCGCCGACGGCGCCAGCGGCGAGATCACCGTCGCCGACGCGGAGCTGTGGGCGCCCGGGCGCGGATACCTCTACACTCTCGAAGTCCACGCCGACGACGACGTCTACCCACAGCCGTTCGGCATCCGCACCGTCGAGGTCCGCGACTCCCAGTTCCTCATCAACGGCGAGCCGTTCTACTTCCGCGGCTACGGCCGCCACGAGGACAACCTGGCCCGCGGCAAGGGCCACGACAACGTCCTCATGGTCCACGACTTCGAACTGATGACCTGGCAGGGCGCCAACTCCTTCCGCACCTCCCACTACCCCTACGCGGAGGAGGTCATGGACTACGCGGACCGCCAGGGCTTCGTCGTCATCGACGAGACGGCCGCCGTCGGCCTCAACGCGGGCATCACCGGCGGCATCTTCGGCGACGACACGCCCCGCTCCACCTTCGGCCCGGACACGGTCAACGACGAGACCCAGCGGGTTCACGCCGCGCACATCCGCGAGCTGATCGCCCGCGACAAGAACCACCCCAGCGTGGTGCTGTGGTCGATCGCCAACGAGCCCGAAACCTTCACCGACGCCGGCCGCGACTACTTCGAGCCCCTCGTCCAGGCGGCCCGCGAGGCCGACCCCACCCGCCCCGTCGGGTACGTCAACGTGCAGCTGTCCACGCCCGACAAGGAGAAGGTGGCCGACCTCTACGACGTGGTGATGCTCAACCGCTACTACGGCTGGTACTGGGACAACGGCGACGTCGCCCTGGCCGAGGCGCACCTGCGCCAGGAGATCGACGCCTGGATCCAGCTGGCCCCCGGCAAGCCCATCATCTTCACCGAGTACGGGCCGGACACCCTGAGCGGGCTTCGCGACTTCCACCATCGCCCCTGGTCCGAGGAGTTCCAGGCCGACCTGCTCGGCATGTACCACCGGGTCTTCGACGACTACCGCGAGGTGGCCGGCGAGCAGATGTGGAACTTCGCCGACTTCCAGACCACCCCCGGCATCTTGCGCGTGGGCGGCAACAAGAAGGGCATGTTCACCCGCGACCGCCTCCCCAAGGCCGCCGCCTACTCCGTCCGCGACCGCTGGCTGCGCCTGCGCGACGAGCAGGGCCGCTGACGCCATGACCTCCCATCGCGCAGCGTCGCCGACGGAGGCGCGGGCGGACCTGCACCGCCCCCTGCCCGCGGACCTTGAACGGGTCGCGGCGCTGGTCGCCGACGATCTGGTCCGCGGCGGCGGCGCCCCCCGCGTCGGGGTGGCCTACTCCGGCGGGGTCGACTCGGCCGTGCTCGGGGCGCTGACTGCGCGCGCCGTCGGCGCCGACAATACGGTGCTCCTCCTCGGCGTCTCGCCGTCGCTGGCCCGCCGGGAGCGACGCCTCGCCCACCGCCAAGCCGACCAGCTGGGCCTCACTGTGGTCGAGGTGGCCACCCACGAGCTCGAGAATCCGTCCTACAGCGCCAACCCCGTGGACCGCTGCTACTTCTGCAAGGACGAGCTGTTCACCCGCCTGGACTCCCGCGTGGTCGACGAGCTCGGCCTGGATGTGGTCGCCTACGGCGAGAACGCCGACGACGCCCTCCGCCCGGACCGCCCCGGCAGCCGCGCTGCCCGCGAGCACCACGTCCGGCACCCCCTGGCCAGCGCGGGCGCCACCAAGGCCGACGTCCGCGACATCGCCGCCCACCTGGGCCTCCACGCCGCAGGCAAGCCCGCCTCCCCCTGTCTCTCCAGCCGGATCCCGCACGGGCAGGAGGTCACCGCGGAGAAGCTCGCGGCCATCGACGCCGCCGAGGACGCCGTGCTGGCCGCCGGGTTCAGCGACTGCCGGGTCCGCCACCACGGCGACTCTGCGCGCATCGAGGTGCCCACCGACGAGTTCGGCCTCCTCGCCGACCACGCCCGCAGCGCCCAACTCCTGGCCGAGGTCCGCGCCGCCGGCTTCCGGCACGTCACCCTGGACCTCGCCGGCATCCAGTCCGGCGCCTTCACCCTCTCACTCCTGACGCGACGGCCGGAGGCGCTGTGAACGACATCGCCCACCTCGACTTCGACAGGTTCGCGCGCCGCGGCTACGCGGAGGCCGTCTTCTGCCTTGGCAAGACAGCCACGCAGTGCGGGGAGATCGCCCGAATGTGGCGCGAGCGCGCCGCCGCCGACACCGACCCGCTCGGCGCCGTCCTGTTCACCCGCGCCACGGCCGAGCAGGCCGCGGCCGTGCTGGCCGAACTCCCGGACGCGGCCCACGACCAGACCTCCTCGCTGCTCGCCTGGCCCGCCCAACCTCCCACCCCAACCGGCGGCCGCGTCGTCGTCGTCTGCGCCGGCACCTCGGACCTCCCCGTCGCCCGCGAGGCGGCCCTGACCTCCCGCTACCTCGGCCGCGACACCGTCGAGAACGTCGACGTCGGGGTGGCCGGCCTGCACCGGATCCTCGGTCGACTCGACGATCTCCGCGAGGCCGACGTCATCGTCCTGGCCGCCGGGATGGACGCCGCGCTGGTG
>DATITN010000116.1:0-2382 GCA_035467795.1 Arachnia sp.
ACGCGCGCCCGGGCGGAGGCCATGGCGCGGGCGTCGGCCTTCTACGCCAGGTGGCTGCCCATGCTCGCCGTCGGCGCGGGCAGCGTGCCCGGCGCCTATCGCGAGCACGGGCCGCTGGCCGAGCACCTTCGCTACGTCGAGAGGGCAGCCAGGCGCCTCGCCCGCGCGATCTTCGCCGGGATGGCGCGCTGGCAAGGCAGGTTGGAGCATCGTCAGGCCTACTTGGGCCGGATCGTCGACATCGGCGCCGAGCTGTTCGCCATGGCGGCCTCGTGCGTGCGGGCCACTGCGGAGCGGGAGAGCAACCCCGAGGGTATGGAGCTCGCCGCGGCATTCTGCGAGCAGGCCAGGGTGCGGGTGGATGCGCTGTTCGGCGCGCTGTGGCACAACTCGGACCGCAGCGACCGTCACTTGGCCCGTCGCGTGCTCGACGGCCACCATGCGGGGCTGGAGGACGGGGTCCTTCACGTCGCCGACGACCTGCCGTGGGTCGCGGCGTGGGAGCCGGGCCCATCCGCAGTGGAGGACGTCCGGCGTCGGATCCCGCGGCCGACCTGACCCTCGGCGGAGGCCCCGCACCGTGGTGTTCCCGGACGAAGGACCATCCAGGATCCGCCACTGGGGGCTCGCTTCCGCGCGCCTCACCGTCGTTCCTCCGCCGGGCGCCCACATCTGGGACAATTCGGCCATGGACATGGATACGTTCCGCGGTCCCGATTCCCCTGTCACCGTCGAAGGCGCCGAGCGACCTGACGTGTCGCGAGCGCTCTGGCTGGTGAAGTGGCTCCTGGCCTTCCCGCACTACATCGCACTCGCCTTCCTCGCGATCGGGGCGGTGTTCGCCTGGCTCTGGGCGCTGCTCGCGATCCTCATCACCGGCCGGTACCCGCGCGGCGCGTTCGACTACCTCGTCGGCGTCATGCGATGGGGCTGGCGCCTGTCGTACTACCTCTACAGCGTCGGTGCCACGGATCGCTACCCGCCGTTCACGCTCGCCGACGTGCCCGACTACCCCGCGCGGCTGGACGTTCGCTACCCCGAGCGGCTCTCCCGCGGGTTGGTCCTGGTGAAGTGGTGGCTGCTGGCCATCCCGCACTACATCATCCTGGCCATCCTGTTCGGCTTCACCCGCCCCCACAACGACGAGGCCGGGCAGGTCACCACCGACACCAACTGGCCGGGCCTCGTGCCGATCCTGGTCCTGATCGCGCTCATCATCGTGCTGGTCTCCGGCACGTACCCGCAGCAGGTCTACCGGGTGGTCATGGGGTTCAACCGGTGGCAGCTGCGCGTGACGGCCTACTCCCTCCTCATGACCGACCAGTACCCGCCGTTCCGCCTGGACCAGGGCCCGTACGAGGCCGACGGCCCACGGCTGATGCCGCTGCCGCCCACATGGGACGACGGAGGCTGGCCCACGGACGACGCCCCGCCTCCGCCTCCGCCCCCGACGCAGCCCCCGCCCCCGACGCAGCCCCCGCCGTCGACTCCGCCCCCGCCACCACCACCGGCCTGAACTCTCGGGTCAGCGGGCAGCCAGGACCGTTTCCCGCTGCTCTGGCGCGAGGTACTTGACCGCCTCCCGGATGGTCACCCCGGACGCCCGGGCTGCCCGCGGCAGCAGCCAGTCGAAGACGAGGTCGGGCCGCCGTCGGGCGGTGTCGCGGAGGACCCACCCGATCGCCTTCCGGATGAAGAACTCCTTCTCCTCCAGCATTTCGTCGGCGTAGCGGGCGAAGCGCGCCCAGTCCCCGCCGCCGGTGCGCAGCGGGATCAGGTGGGCGAGGAGCGCCGAGCGCCTGATCCAGAAGTCCGGGTCGGAGGCCCACCGGTCCAGGACCGGGCCCCAGGCCGGGTCGTCGTCGGAGACCGGGCCGACGACGGAGCCGGCAAGCGAGTCGACCAACGCCCAGGTCCGCGACTCACGCAAGAGGCGTTCGAGCAGACCGGCGTCGGGCGCGCCGAGGACTGCCCGGTGGATGTCCAGCACCTCCACCGCCGCCGCCCGCCGCTCGTGCACCGGCTCCACCCACAGCGCCTCGACGAGCTCCACGAGCGCATCGTGCTCCAGCTTCTCACCGGCCAGCGCCTCGCGCACCGCCGCCCGGGTCGCGGGGACCGAGGCCCCGTAGTGCTCGAGCCGGCTCGTCAAGTACGCCTTCTCCCCGGCCGCCCGCTCGGGCACGGCTCGAGCGCGCAGGCCGTCATCGATCCGCTCCGCCAGCTCGTGGCTGTCCATGGCCCGATCCTACGGAGACCGCCGTTGCTCAGCCACGGCGGTAGACCCGCAACGCGTCAGCGTCGACAACCATCAGCCACGGGCGGTCGTCGCCGAGCCGGATGCCCAGGCGGGCGCCGTCGCCGGGGTCGGCTTCGCTGGTG
>DATITN010000117.1:0-17246 GCA_035467795.1 Arachnia sp.
GTTCCGGCTCGGAGCACTCGTGCGGGAGCTCACCGCTGCGCTGTCCGCCCGCGGTGTGGCCGAGGTCGCCACACCGGCTGGGGTGCTGTGGCTCAGGCGCTCTGCGGCGAGCCTGGGTGGCCGGGCGCTCCCGCTCAGCCAGGTGCAGTTCGCGGTGTTGCGCTCCCTCGTCGAGGCCAAGGGCGGCGTGGTGTCGCGGGAGGAGATCCTGGCCGTGCTCCCCGGCAGCTCCAACGACCCGCACGCGGCCGAGGTCGCCGTGGCGCGACTGCGTGACAGTATGGGTGACCGATCGCTGGTGCGCACCGTGCCCCGGCGCGGCTACCGGTTGGAGGTGAGCCCATGACGCCCGCACTCGTGGTGTGCGCCCACGGCACTGACGATCCCGACGGCCAGGCCGCCGTCCTGGCGAGCGCAGCGGCCGCTGCGCAGCGCCTCCCCGATGTCACCGTCGAGGTGGCCTACGTGGACGTGCAGGAACCGAAGCTCGACGCGGTGGTGGACCGGCTCGTCGGCGTGGGGCACCGCGTGGTGGTGGTCCCCGTGCTGTTGACGCTCGGCTTCCACACGGAGGTGGACGTGGCCGAGGCGATCGCCGGCCACTCGGGGCGGGTGGTGTCCACCGGCCCGCTGGGGCCGGATCCGCGGCTGGAGGACGCTCTCGTGGAACGCCTCCGCGAGGCCGGCGCCCCCGAGGGGGCGTCGGTGGTGGTGGCCGTGGCCGGCTCGTCGCGCCCGGAGGCGGCCGAGGTGGGCCGCGGCGTTGCGCGTGCCGTGCAGCAGCGTTGGGGCGGGCCCGTCACGGTGGGGTTCCTCTCCGCGGCCGAGCCCAGGGTCCCCGAGGCCGTCGCGGAGGCCGGCGGATCGGGTCCGGTGGCCGTGGCGTCCTACCTGATCGGGCCCGGCTTCTTCCAGCGCAGGCTCGCCAGGGCCGGCGGAGACGTGGTCGCCCAACCGCTCGGCGCACATCCCGGCCTGGTGTCGGTGGTGGTTGACCGGTACCGGTCGGGTGTGGGTCAACTCGGCTGATCCTCCGGAGTCCATGGGGCACCCCGGGAGATTAGATACAAGTTTCTTGTAGTAATGTATCGGTCATGACAGAGATCTCCCTCACCCCCAAGTCAGGCTGCGGTTGCGGCGGTCATGACGAGTCCCTTCCCGAACTCGATGCGCGCATCATCCCGCACGCGGTGCGCCACGCCGCCATCCACGGCGTCGTCGACGGCCTCCAGCCGGGTGCAGCCTTCGTTCTGGTGGCCCCGCATGACCCGGTTCCGCTGCTCCGCCAGATCACAGAGCGCCACGGCGAGTCGATCGCCGTCAGCTACGTGCAGCAGGGCCCCGAGGCCTGGAAGTTGAAGCTGGCGCGCCTCTGATGTGCAGCTACTGCGGGTGCGACTCGATCACCATGATCGGCCGGTTCATGAACGAGCACGTCGAGATCGTCAACGCGTGCGGACAGTTGCGCCGCGCCGTCGTCGACGGTGGAGACGTGCCCGGGCACGCCCGCACCCTCGCCCTCCTCCTCGGGCCGCACACGCAGTCCGAGGAGGTGGGTCTCTTCACGGTGATGAAGCGCCGTGACGAGTTCGCCGACCACGTCACCACTCTCTGCGGCGAGCACCGCTCGCTCGACGAACTGCTGGCCGCCATCGCCGCCGGCGACCACTCGCTCATGGACGCCTTCGAGGACGCCCTGCGGGACCACATCGACAAGGAAGACAACGGACTGTTCCCGGCCGCTGCCCTCGGGCTCGACGGCGACGAATGGACCGAGATCGACACCACCACCCATGAGCACGACCACGCCGCCGGCACGCCGCACCGTCACTGACCCGGGGGCGGCCACGCGCCCCATCCGTGTGGCGCTCATCGCGCTGGCCGGGGTGTCGCTGCTGACTGGCCTCAACGCGGGGCTGCTCCGACTCGGGCTGTGGGCGCCCGTGGGCTCGGACCGCCTGGCGGACCTCCACGGGCCCGCCATGACGCTCGGATTCATGGGCACCCTCATCTCCCTCGAACGGGCCCAGGCACTGCGCACCCCCCTCGCATACCTGGCGCCCGCCCTGCTGGGCGCGGGGTCGCTGGCGTTGATCGCCGGCGCCCCGCCCCTGCTCGGCGAACTGTTGCTGCTCGACGGCGGGCTGGCGTTCCTGGCGGTGGCCGTGGCGCTGTGGTTCCGGGCGCCACTGCCGCTGGTGGCGGCGCAGGCGCTCGGCACGCTCTTCGTCCCGCTGGCGGCGGTCGCGATCCTGCTGGCCGACGTCCCGTCCGCCCTTCCGCTCCTGGCCGCCTTCGTGGTGATCACGATCGCCGCGGAGCGCGCCGAGCTGGCGCAGCTCACCATGGGCGCCCGTGCGGTGCCCATGCTTCTCGCACTGGCGACTGTGGTGGCGCTCGGAGCCGCCCTCGCGACCGCCCTCCCCGCCGTCGGCTATCGGGTGCTGGGGCTGGGCTGCCTGCTCGTCGCCGCCTGGCTGATCCGCGACGACGTGGGCCGCCGGATGATCCGCGGCGCCGGGTTCCGCCGCTTCAACGCCGCGGCGCTCCTGGCCGGCAATGCGTGGCTCGCTGTCTCCGGGGCAGTGTGGCTCGTGGTCGGGCAGCCGGTGGCCGCGGGCCACTACGACGCCACCATCCACGGCGTGTTCCTCGGCTTCGGGGTGTCCATGATCATGGCGCACGCCCCCACCATCTTCCCGGCCGTCATCGGCCGCCCCCTGCCGTATCGTCGATCCATGTGGCTCCCGCTCGGGCTGCTGCACGTGGGCATGGCCGCGCGGATCCTCGGCGACCTTCTCGCGGTCGGTGACCTGTATCGAACCGGAGGAATCCTGACCGTGATCGCGCTGCTCGTGTTCGCCCTGACCGTCATCGCATCGGCGGTGAGGGGATGAGGCGCCGACGCGGGCTCCGCGATTTCGCGCTGGTGGTGTGGCTGGCGGCCGCCGTCGTGGTGGCCCTCGCGCATCGCTGGATCCCCGAGTCCACCTGGCTCATGGTGCACCTGGTCGCGCTCGGCGCGCTGACGCACTCGGTGATGGTGTGGAGCGCCCACTTCACCGCGGCGCTGCTCAAGACCCGCGACGACGACGCCACCCGCCGCCTCGCGGACGTGCGGCTGGGCGTGCTGGGCGCGGGCTCCCTGCTGGTCTTCCTCGGAGTCCCGACGGCGCAGTGGTGGCTCGCGGCCACCGGCGCCACCGTCGTGTCCGCCGCCGTTCTGTGGCACGGCGCCGTCCTCGTCCGCGACCTCAGGCGTGCCCTGCCGGGGCGGTTCCGGGTCTGCATCCGCTACTACGTCGCAGCAGCGGCCTGCCTGCCCATCGGCGCGGGGTTCGGCGCGGCGCTGGCCTGGGGGCTCGACGACCGCTGGCACGCCGCCCTCCTCGTTGCCCACACGATGACGATGCTGCTCGGCTGGATCGGGCTCACGGTGGTGGGCACCTTCGTCACGTTCTGGCCCACGGTGCTGCGCACCCGGATGGACGACCGCTCCGAGCGCCTCGCCAAGCAGGTGTTGCCGGTGCTGCTGGCTGCCATCGCCGTCGTGATCGGGGGCTCGCTCGCGGGCCTCCGGCCGGTCTCGGTGGCCGGGCTGGTCCTCTACGCCGCGGCGCTGGGATGGTGGGGGCGCTGCCTCATCGTGCCGTTCAGGAAGCGTCCGCCGCGCGAGTTCGCATCCGCCTCCATCCTCGCCGGGGCCGTGTGGGCGTGCGTGGCGATCCTCGCCACCGCCGTCCACGTCGGGCGTTCCGACGACATCGGGCTGGCCTCCGGGTACCCGATGCTGGCATCCCTATGGGTGGTGGGCTTCCTGCTGCAGCTGGTCACCGGGGCGCTGTCCTATCTCCTGCCCTCGGTCATCGGCGGCGGCCCCCGCGTGGTCCGCGCCGGCGCCGCGGAGTTCGACCGGTTCGCCACAGTGAGGCTCGTCGTCATCAACGGCGGGCTGCTCGCCTGGGTGGCGCCGCTGCCCAGCTGGGTCAAGGTGACCGTCTCGGTGCTGGTGCTTGCGGCGTTGGCGTCCTTCCTTCCGCTCATGGTCCGCGGGATCCGGGCGTCCGTGGCGGAGCGCCGTCGGGCCGCGGCCGGCGAGCCCGCCGCCGAGGCGAAGGAGCGCCGCAGCGTCTTCACCGGTGAGGGACTGGTCGCGGGCGTGGCGGCTCTCGCCATCGCGCTCAGCGTCGGCGTGGGACTGGACCCTGCCGCGGCCGGCGTGGCGTCGACCACCGCGCCGGCCGCGTCGGTGCCGGCCACGGGAGAGACGGTCCGGGTGAAGGTGGCGGCACGCGACATGAAGTTCGTGCCCGACAGCGTGGAGGCCCAGCCGGGCGACCGCGTGATCGTCGAGCTTGTCAACGAGGATCCCACCACCGTGCACGACCTCCTCATCGGGACGCTGCGCACACCGAGGCTCGCGCCGGGGGAGAGCGCCGAGCTGGACCTCGGCATCGTGGGCCAGTCCATCGAGGGCTGGTGCACCGTCGTGGGGCACCGTCAGATGGGCATGACGTTCGAGGTGGTGGTGGCCGGTGCGCCCGCCGCAGCCCCCGACGCGGAGGCCGCTGATCCGGAGCACGGCCACGCGGCGGCCGGCGACCCCGACGCGACACTCAGCGCCGTCGTCGACCCCATCGCCCCGCCGCTGACCGACGAGACCGTCCGCCGCTACGAGTTCCGGGTGACCGAGGTGCCCCTGGAGGTGGCGCCGGGCGTGTGGCAGCGGCGGTGGACCTTCAACGGCGGCAGCGTGGGTCCCACTCTGCGCGGACGGGTGGGCGATACCTTCGAGATCACGCTCATCAACGACGGCTCCATGGGTCACTCGATCGACTTCCACGCCGGCGCGCTGAACCCGGAGGGGCCCATGCGCACCATCGCGCCCGGGGAGCGGCTCATCTACCGGTTCACGGCCGGACGCGCCGGCGTGTGGATGTATCACTGCTCGACGATGCCGATGAGCGCCCACATCGCCGCCGGCATGCACGGCGCGGTGATCATCGAACCCGAGGCCGGCCTGCCCGAGGTGGACCGCGAGTACGTGGTGGTGCAGTCCGAGGTGTTCGTCGCAGGCGAGGCCGCCACGGCCGAGGCGGCCACCGACGTCGATTCAGAGGCCGTCTCGGGCGAGCAGCCGGACCGGGTGGTGTTCAACGGCGTGGCCAATCAGTACGACCAGGAGCCGTTCGTCGCACGCGTGGGGGAGCGGGTGCGCTTCTGGGTGCTCGACGCCGGGCCGAACCGTGCCACGAGCTTCCACATCGTGGGCGGGCAGTTCGACACCGTGTACCGGGAGGGCGGATACCTGCTCAAGGACGGCGTGGATGCTTTCGGCGGCACCGGCGGTGGCGCCCAGGCACTCGCGCTGGCGCCGGCCGAGGGCGGGTTCGTCGAGCTGGAGTTCCCGGAACCCGGGCGATACCCCGTCGTCAGTCACGTGATGGTGGACGCCGAGCGCGGAGCGCACGGAATCGTCGAGGTGTCCTGATCCCGAGGGCTAGCCCCGGGCGACCGCTGGCCTAGGATCGGTGTCGAGAACCGCAACGAAGGGAACTGCTGTGTCCGAAGCCGGCCTCAACGCCGCCCGCCAGAAGATGATCGACGCCGGGGTCGCGGCCCCCGCGATAGAGGTCTTCTCCCGCTTCTACGAGCTCCTCGAATCCGGCGCCACCGGCGTGATCCGCGAGGACACCATCGAGCCGCTGTTGGACCCACCGATGCTCGCCGATGTGGAGATCTCCGAGGCCGAGGCCAGGGACGCGATCGGCAAGACCGTCATCATCAAGCTCAACGGCGGCCTCGGCACGTCGATGGGCCTGGACAAGGCCAAGACCCTTCTGGAGGTGCGCGACGGGCTCAACTTCCTTGATCTCATCACCCAACAGGTTCTGGCCGCCCGCGACCGCTACCACGCCCGCCTTCCGCTGCTTCTGATGAACTCGTTCCGCACCGAGGACGACACGCTGGCCCACCTCGAGCGCTACGAGGAGCTTCCGGTGGAAGGGCTGCCGCTCAGCTTCACGCAGAACCAGGAGCCGAAGCTGCGCGCAGATGACCTCACCCCCGTCGAGTGGCCCGCAGATCCCTCCCTGGAATGGTGCCCGCCCGGCCACGGCGACCTCTACCCGGCGCTGGAGGGCTCCGGCGTGCTGGACCAGCTGCTCGAGCACGGCTTCCGCTACGCGTGCGTCTCCAATGGGGACAACCTGGGCGCGGCGCCCAACGCCACCATCGCCGGCTGGTTCGCCCTGTCCGGTGCCCCGTACGCCGCCGAGGTGTGCCGCCGCACCGTCAACGACAAGAAGGGCGGACACCTGGCCGTCCGGAAGGCGGACAATCAGCTCATCCTGCGCGACACCGCCCAGACCGCGCCGGAGGAGATGGACTTCTTCACCGACGAGCACCGCCACCCGTTCTTCCACACCAACAACCTGTGGTTCGACCTGCAGGTCCTCCGCGACACCCTCACGGAGCGCAACTCCGTCCTGGGCCTTCCGCTGATCCGCAACGACAAGACGGTGGACCCCTCCGACGGGGACTCCACGGCCGTCATCCAGGTGGAATCCGCGATGGGTGCTGCCATCGAGGTGTTCGAGGGGGCCACGGCCATCTGCGTGGGCCGCGACCGCTTCCTGCCGGTCAAGACCACCAACGAGCTGCTCCTGCTGCGCTCCGACGTCTACGACCTGACCGACGAGGGCAGACTGGTCGCCACCACCGCGCACTCCCCGGAGATCAGCCTCGACCCCCGGTTCTACAAGAAGGTGGACAAGTTCCTCGCCCGGATCCCGGTGGCGCCGTCCCTGCGGCGGGCCACATCCTTGAAGGTGGACGGTGATTGGACCTTCGGGGCGGGGGTCACAGTGGTGGGGGCCGCGGAGCTCACCGACGAAGGCTCCCCCCAACTCGTCCCCGACGGTGCCACCCTCGGTGGGTGACCGCGAGCTGTCGGCCGCGCTGGGTCTGGCGCTGACGGGAGAACAACTACCGCTCAGCTCCCTGTTCGCGCTGCCCGAGGAGCTCTCCCACCTCGGCTTCGACGCCGGGAGGCTGACCGCCCTGCGAGCGGAGCGGCAGGAGGCCCGCGAGCCGTGGCCGTTCCCGGTGCCGCTGGAGACACGGCGCGCCCTCGGGTTCGCACGGTTCGACGCCGCGCTGGCGGAGGCCCGCCGCGAGCTGGGCCTGACGGGTCTCACGTCGTCGGCGCCTGCATCGCGGCCGCTGGACCGGGCCGAGCAGCGCCTCGCCGAGGACCGCCCGCCCCACTGGTGAGGGGACGCCACAGGGGCGCCACCCGGGTAGGTGACGCCCCTGTGAAAGCCGAGCGGAGCTCAGACGCGGCTGTTGACCAGCGAGTCGCGGATCTCTTCGAGCAACTGCTCCGACTTGGTCAGCGACGGGGCCTCGGCCGCCTGCTTCGCGAAGCGCTCCTTGGCCTTGGTGTAGGGGAGCACCACGCCGAAGTACACGACGGCGGCCACGATGACGAACGCGACCAGTGCGGTCAGGAACGCGCCCACCGACACCCCGCCGGGCGAGTAGGACGAGAAGTCCGGGGTGCCGCCGAGCTTGCCCAGCAGGTCCATGAACATGGCGGTGAACGCGGTGATGACCGTGGCGAACGAGGCGCCGACGACGAACGCGACGGCAAGCTCAACGAGGTTGCCGCGCATGATGAATTCCTTGAAGCCCTTCACGGGTGATCTCTTTTCTGTCTTCCGCAGTGGCGGATGTGTCCCGTCGACGCGGTGGCGAGGACGGGTGATCCGCATCAGCAGGCCACACGGAGGGGCGTGCCGGATCTGGGCGTAGGCCCTCAATGAAGCTATCGGCCCCTCATGCGGATGGCAAACCAGAGCCGCTGCGAGGGCTGTCACAAGGCCCCCAGCACCACGCTGAGCTGGCCGCTCTGTCCGAGCGCGGCGACCACGGCGGCCTCCTCAGCCGGCACGTCCATCAGCACGAGGCCGTCATCCCCGGCCCCCGCCACCGCCAGCGCGGATCCGCCTGGCGGGGCCGGCAGCGCCGCGACCCTGGCGTCCCGGGTCAGTACCTCAGCGGACTCGGCGGAGGTGACCACGAGCGTGACAGGATCCCCGGGCCGCAACAGGGACCGCAGAGCCCGGTCCGGCAGGGTGATGGGCACGACGGCGCGGCCGGGGGCAACGCCCTGGCCCGTGGCCAGGAGCCCCGCCTGCAGCAGGGTGCCCGCGGCGAGATCTACCGCCGTCACCTGACCGATGACGTCCTCGAGGGCGGGCGGAGCGCCCGCGAACACGAGGTGGGCGGGGACGTCCGCGAGCGTCACGTCTGCCGAGGTCAGCGTGTGCCCCGCGGCCAGCGGCACGGCGAGGACCGGCGCCGACACGGTGGGGCCACCCGGCTCGGCCAGCCATTGCGCCACGAGCACGACCGACAACGCGGCGAGCAGTGCGGCAACGGCCCGGCGATGCCAGGACACGAACGAGGCGACGGAGGTGAGGAGGCGCTTCATGACCCCTTGCTCGCAGATGGAGGGCCCGATTTCCCGCTCTCCACAGGGTCAATTCTCGAACAGCGTCAGTCCGCAGGATTCAGGCGGACTTGGCCTCCACCTTGGGCGCCGACGCGGCCTTGACCGGCTCCGACTTGGCCGGCTCGGCCTTGGCTCCGGACTTCGCGGGGGAGGAGGCGGCCTTCTTCGCGGCGCGCGAATCCGTGGCGTAGAAGCCGGAGCCCTTGAACACCACGCCGACGGCGCTGAACACCTTCCGCAGCCCACCGTCGCACTCGGGGCAGTCCGTCAGGGCGGGGTCCGTGAACTTCTGCACGGCCTCGAGATCGGTGCCGCAGTCTGTGCAACGGTACTGGTAGGTGGGCATACAGGATCCTCCGTGGGAGACGACTCCACCCATGGTAGTTCAGCGGGTCAATCTGACCGATTCGCGCTCTGTGACGTAGCCGTCGATAGGGATGTCGTGGGGGAGCGTGAGGGGCCCCAGATCGTCGCGGATCTCCTCATCGCGCGCCAGCGCAACCACGAAGGACAACGGGTGGCGGTGGAGCAGCGCCCGGTCGTACCATCCGCCGCCGGTGCCGAGGCGCGCACCGTCGGCCCCCACGGCCAGGCACGGCGCCACCACGAGGCCGGCCTCTGCCAACGCCTCGGGGGGAAGGACGGGTCCGGTGGGTTGCGCTATTCCTCCCCACCCCGTCGCCATCGAGCTCCACCCGTCGAAGCGCGCCCACGCCACCCCGCGGCCGGTGATCCTCGGCAGCAGGAGGCTCCAGCCGCGGGCGGCCAGCGTGTCGATGGCCTCGACGCTGCCCGGCTCACCCTCGCGGGACACGTAGACGGCCGCCGTGCCGACGGGGAACTCATCTGCCAGCGTGAGGAGGAGGCGCGTGCGTGCGGCGTTGTCAGCGGCCCATTGTTCGGCTGAGACCCGGGCCCGGGCCGCGGAGATCCGGGCGCGCAGCGCGTCCTTCCGGGCCGAGAGGGTCATTGGCCTATCGTAGGCACCATGGCTTGGTTTGCCCGGAAGAAGCAGGACGCCGTCCTCGGTGAGGAAGAGGTGGTGGAGGAGGAGCCGCGGCTCCCGGATCCGCCAACCCTGGACGCCTCCGGGCTGCGCAGCGTGACGGATCACACCGCCTATCTGCTCCGCCTCGTCGAGCCGCTACGGCCGTTCGGGATGTCGCTGCTTGAGGCGTGGAACCAGGTCCTCTGCGAGGACATCGACTCGATGATCGCGGTGCCACCCAACAGCACCTCCAAGGTGGCCGGCTACGCCGTCCGCGCCAAGGAGCTGCTGGACGACGAGGGGCACCTGGCCGCACCGATGGAGATCGTGGACCTCACCGTGGAGCGGCTCCCCGAGCGGGCGGCCGCCTCGGTAGCGCCCGGCGACGTGCTGCCACGCGGCGCCACAGCGGTGCTGCCGGCCACCTTCGGCACCGTCGAGGACGGGAAGGTCCGGCTCATCGAGCGCGTCGGCGAGGGGGAGTACGTTCGCGCCGCCGGGGAGCACCTCAAGCTCGGCACGCGCCTGCTCAGCGAGGGAGACCTGCTCGACGACCGGGGCATCGGCCTGCTTGCCAGCGCGGGCATCGACAAGGTGATGGTCCGGCCCCGCCCCCGGGTGGTGGTGGTCAGCTCCGGGGATCACCTCGTGGATCCCACCAGCAGTGTGCAGCACGGCGAGGTCACCGACGCCAACTCGTTCATGGTCGCCGCGGCAGCCAAGGCGGCCGGGGCGACGGTGTTCAGGGTGGCCGTGCACTCCAACGATCCCTCAGCCATCGAGGAGGCGGTCACGGATCAGCTGATCCGGGCTGACCTCGTGATCTCCACCACCGGCGGACGCCGTGAGGATTACGAGGCGGTGGCGGCGGTGATGGAGCGCCTCGGCCTGGTGGACTCTGTCAACGTGGCCATGTCGCCCGGACGGACCCAGACCTTCGGGCTGATCGGCGAGGACCATGTGCCGATGCTGATGCTGCCTGGCAATCCCGTGAGCGCCTACGTGTCGTTCCACGCCTTCGCGCGCCCGCTGATCCGGCAGTTGATGGGCGCCCACGCCGGGCACCGGAGCGTCCGGGCCATCGCCTCGAGCGGGCTCCGCTCGCACCGCGGCCAGATGCATCTCCTGCGGGGCCGGGTCACCACCGAGGGCAGCGTCCGCCACGTGGTGCAGGTGACGGAGAATTACGCGTTGGGTGAGCTGGCCCACTCCAACGCGCTGATCGTGCTGGATGAGCACGTCGAGCACGTCAACGCCGGCGAGGCCGTCAAGGTCTGGTTGCTGGACGAGGAATGAGCACTTCCTTGAAATAACCGCCGGTGATCCGCGACTCGCCGCAGCCGGGGGACCAAATCACAGCGTTGTTGTTTAACGTAGGCGGCGTGCTCGCCGGAATCCTCATCGCCATCGTCGTCGTCGTCGGTCTGGCCCTTGGGCTGCCCTGGGTGAGGAACGCCCGAGAGCTGGACGAGGACCTCGATGGGGACCCCTCGCAGAGGTTCTCGGACTCGGTCCGGATTCTCCATCGCGACGTCGTCGAGCATGTCGAGGACGACGACGCGGCGCAGGTGTCGACGCCGTTGACGCGCCGGACCGACCTTCTCGAGCTACGACTCATCGCCCGGCAGGCGGCCCGTCGTCGGCTCGTTGTCGCGGCGGTGCTGGGGACGGCGCTGGTGACGCTGGCGGTGCTGGCTGGGCTGGGTTTCGTCGAATGGTGGAGCCTGTTGATCCCCTCCGGACTACTGGTGGCGTTCTTCGCCGTGGCACGGGTCTCGGTGGTGTCGATGCACCGCAGCCTGGACGCGCGCTCGGCCGCGGTCAAGGCGGGGTTCGACGAGGACGAGGACACCGTCGCCATCGACCTGTCGGACCGCGAGGCCACCGAGCACATCGAGATCTCAATCGACCTGTCGATGCCCACCACCATCGGAGCGCTGTGGGATCCCATCCCCGTGGCGCCACCCACCTACGTGCAGCAGCCGCTGCTGCCTCGCACGGTGCGCACCATCGACCTGTCGGCCCCGGTGATCCCGCAGCCGGCGCCGATTCCGACGGCGGACAACCCTCAAGGGGAGGCCCGGGAGGTCTCCGAGTTCCGTCCGCGGGCGGTCGGGGACTGACTTGGAGCCCCGCTCGGCTCGGTGCTAGGCTTCGTGATGCTTTGAGGGGCTATGGCGCAGTTGGTAGCGCGTCTCGTTCGCAATGAGAAGGCCGGGGGTTCGAATCCCCCTAGCTCCACCAAGGTCGGTCCCCCGGGACCGGCCTTTCTGGTTTCACCCCTTGTGGTTCACTTCGTGCACGCCTGGGTGTTGACCTCCTGGGTCGCCGTGGCGGCCCCATCGATGAGGGCGTTGGTCTGAGCGTTGGTGAGTGCATAGGTGGTCTCTGCGTCGACGAGCGAGATGGCGAACACCGTCCCGGCCACCTCCCCGTTCTCGTTGAGCACCGGCCCCCCGGAGTTGCCCGGCTCGGCGTGGGCGCGCAGCGAGAGGACCTCCCGCGACACCACCGTCGAGCCGTAGATGTCGTCACCGCGGGCGTCGATCGTGCCTCGGACACGCCCCGAGGTGACCGTGTACGGGCCCCCTCCGGGGAAGCCGGCCACCGCCACCGGCGTCTCGGCAGGCAGCGGGCCGCTCCGGGGCAGCGGCTCGGCGTCCAGTCCCGGCACGTGGAGGACCGCGAGATCGATGTCCGGGGCGAAGGTGACGACGGTGGCGGCGAGTGTGCGTCCGCCCACCTGGACCGCGACGGCGTCTGAGCCGGCCACCACATGGGCGTTGGTGACCACCCGCTCCGGGGCGCTCACCCAACCGCTGCCGCTGTTGGCGGCCAGCGGGCCGCGACACTCGGGCACCGCGGCCGCGATCTTCAGCACGCTGTCGGCTGCCGCCTGCACCCCAGGAGACTGGGCAGTGGCGTCGTCCGGGGCTGGGACCGGCAGCTCGGGCTCGGGGAAGAGCCCGCTGAACACGCGCGGGAGGCCCGCGGCGTCCAGCATCACCGTCAGCCGTGACGCCTGCCGGGCCGCCTCCTCGGGCATGGCGCGTCCGATGACGCCGAGGCTGACCGACGAGTCGATGGTGCGCACCCATGCGGGTGGGGCGATGGGCTTGATCGCCGCGGCCAGCACGCCCAGCACCAGGGCGGAGACCACCACGGCCCCGCCGGCCCCGAGGATAGCGTCGACGGGGTTCGGCCTGCCGGGCCCCCGGAAGCGGCGGCCGATCGACCCGATCACGGCGTCGCCGAGCGCCGCGCCCGCCATGGCCGCCCCGACGAGAGCCATCGTCTGGCCCAGGACCGGCCACTCGGAGCCGAACGCCGCCACCAGCCGCGGCCCCGCCCACAGGCCGGCCAGGATGCCCACCACCGTGCCTGCCAGCGAGAACGCGCCCGCCACCAGCCCGGTCCGCCAGCCGCGCGCGCCGTAACTGAGGAGCATGAGGACGATGACGGCATCGAGAATCCAGATCATTGGGGCTCCTGACTAGTGAGGCCACTCACAAGAATGCCAGCCGCCCCACAACGCGGATTCGGGTGCCACCACCGGCGCGCGGTTTACACCGGGACGTGAAGGGAGGAGACTCCGTGCGTGAGCGTGAATGTATCCGTCGAGACGATCATCAACCAGCCGGTCGCCGAGGTTGCGGCCTTCGCCGGTGATCCGTCGAACGCCCCGGAGTGGTACGCCAACATCGCCTCTGTCCGCTGGCGCACCGAGCCGCCGCTCGCGCTCGGATCGACGATGGACTTCGAGGCCAGATTCCTGGGTCGGAAGCTGGCCTACACCTACGAGGTCGTTGAGTTCGAACCAGGGGCACGCCTCGTGATGCAGACCGCTCAGGGCCCGTTCCCGATGCGCACCACCTACGTGTGGGAACCCGTCGGCGCCGCCGCCACCCGCATGACGCTCCGCAACAGCGGCACCCCGTCAGGGTTTGCCAAGGTGTCCGCTCCGCTCCTGGAGGCGGCCATGCGGCGCGCCACCACCAAGGACCTGGCCAGGCTCAAGGGCCTCCTGGAGTCTCGGGGCTGACCAGCCCGGGGCCACGGGAGCTCCGCACTTGCATCGGGTGATTGGCCCCGGTCGCGTAGCCTGGGGGCGTGTCCGAGCCCCGCAAGCCTCGCCGTCCCGCCCTCCGCGCACCATCCGTGCTCGACGAGATGGGCGAGAGCGTGGATCCCGTCGCCGAGCTGCACGCCGCCCACGCCACCGCGGCCACGCTCGTCGGAGCCGGCCGCCAGGGCAGGGACCCGGCCCTCACGGCGCGCCTTATCGGCGTGGTCGACGAGGTGGGGATCACCACGCTGGCGGACCTGTGGGCCTCGCGTCCGGCCCGCTCGCTTCCAGGGGCGCTGTACCGGCTCTACGTGCTGCGCGAATGGGTGCGCCGCGACCCGGACGTCGCCGCCCGCCAGTACTCCGCCGGCACCCACCTGTCCGAGTCCAACCATGCCATCGCCGGCGCAGATCCCACCGGACCAGACGAGGTCCTGCGGGTCGCGGACGACATCCTTCGCGGCGTGTTCGAAGGCGACCTGGCGCTCGCGCTGGAGCGGGCCGGGGCGTTCGCCCGCGTCGTCTCCGCCGGGCGGGGGAACCTGCAGCCCCACGACGACGTGCACGCCGACCGCCTGATGCACCTGGCTGAGGATCTCGCGGCCAGCGCCCGGCTCTGGCGTCGCGGCGAATTGGAGTAACCGGTTTGCCCTGGGAGCCGCGCCGGGTATTCTCCAGACGGGTGCCGAGCCGCGGTAGCCCCGGGCTCCACACTTAGCCGCTTTGAGCGGCCCCGCGCCGAGAGGCGCTCCCGGCTCGGCACCCCACACCCGTCCCGTTCCGCGCACATCCGCAGTGGACGTCGTGCGGGTTTCAGCTGGGTGTTTCGCTAGTCTTGGGCCCCGGAGTGTCGGGAAGTCTGGTCGACGTCGTGGCTGGCGCGCTGTCATCACGGCCTACCGAAGGAGACGCATGACCCCCCCAACCGAGCTGAACCGTCGGAGCCGGCTGCGGCGCTGGGTGACCCTGGAGACCACGAGCGGTGTGCTGCTCCTCATCGCCGCCGTCGTGGCCCTGATCTGGGCCAACTCCCCATGGCGCGAGGCCTACCAGGCGCTCTCCGGGTTCGTCATCGGCCCCGAGGCGCTCCACCTTGACCTCTCGCTGTCCAAGTGGGCGGCAGATGGCCTGCTGGCGATCTTCTTCTTCATCGTGGGCGTGGAGCTCAAGCACGAGATCGTCGCGGGCAGCCTGCGCAAGCCGCGCGAGGCGGCCGTGCCGGTGTTCGCCGCGGTGGGCGGCATGGTGGTGCCCGCGCTCATCTACGTCGCCGTGGTGCTGGCCCTCGACGACCCCTCCGCACTGCAGGGCTGGGCCATCCCCACCGCCACCGACATCGCGTTCGCGATCGCGGTGCTGGCCATCTTCGGGCGCGGACTGCCCCGTGCCCTGCGCACGTTCCTGCTGACGCTGGCCGTCGTCGACGACCTGCTGGCCATCATCGTCATCGCGGTGTTCTACACCGCCGGCCTCAACCTCCTTTGGTTGGGCGCCTCGCTGGCGGTCATCGCGCTGTTCGCGCTCGTGGTGCGCTCGCGCAAGCCGGCGCCCTGGCTTCTGCTGATCCTGGCGCTCACCGCATGGTCCCTCATGCACGCCTCCGGCGTCCACGCCACCATCGCCGGCGTGCTGCTGGGCTTCGTCGTGCCCGCCATCGCCATCCACGGTGAGAAGGAGACGCGCACTCACCACTACGAGCACGCGGTTCGTCCGATCTCCTCAGGCATCGCGCTGCCGCTGTTCGCGTTCTTCTCCGCCGGCGTCTCGCTCGTCGACGGCGACGGCCCCGCCAGCGTGCTGGCCCAGCCGGTGGTGCTGGCCATCGTCCTCGGCCTCATCCTCGGCAAGCTGCTGGGCGTGCTGGGCGTGACGGCGCTGGTGACGCGGTTCACGCCGCTGCGGCTGCCGGACAGCATCGGTCTCCGGGACCTTCTCCCGGTCGGTTTCCTCACCGGCATCGGCTTCACCGTGTCGCTGCTCATCGCCGAACTGTCGTTCCCGGATGCCGAACACACCGCAGGGGCGAAGCTCGCGATCCTCCTCGCCTCGTTCCTCGCGGCAGGTCTGGCCGCGGTCTTCCTCCGCTGGGACGCGAAGAAGCTCCGCACCCGAGACATGAACCGGGACGGAGTTCCGGACATGTACAGCGCCCCCATCCGCGACGCGCGGGACGTCTCAGACGACTGAGCGCCTCGGCGTCGTCAGGGGTGCCGGGTGGGGGCGAGGGCCTGGAACTGGCGCATGTGGTAGGCCAGGGAGGCGTCGCCCTGGAATGATGCCGCTGCCACGGTGCCCAGGATGATGGTGTGATCACCGCCCGGCTCGAACGTCAGCTCGTCGCAGCGCAGCCAGGCGACGGCGCCGTCGAGGCGTGGGAGGCCGTGGTCGTCGTGCCAGGCGAGGCCTGAGAACCGGTCTGGGAGATCGTTGCGGGCGAACCGGAGGGCCAGCTGAGCCTGGTCCTCGCCGAGCACGTTGACCCCGATCCGCCCGGACGCCCGCACCCTCCCGATCATTCCGCCCCGGTTGTCCAACGCGAGGAGCACCATGGGCGGGGAGATGGACAGCGACGAGAAGGCCGAGACCGTTGTGCCGGTCGGGACGCCGTCGACGGTGGTGGTGATCACGGTCACGGGCGCCGCCACGCGCGCCATGGCGTCGCGGAAGGTGCTCTGCAGGTCATCCACGGCCCCCACGGTATCGCCCCGCGGCAAAGGGCCGCGGGGCCGTCCGAGCCTCAGCGGGGCGAGTCGTCGTCCTCGTCGACGTAGATGCCGGGGGCGTCGTAGATGAGCGACGCGCCGTCGGCGCCCTCGCGCATCTCGCGCGGCGCAATGACGCGGGCCAGGTGGTAGACCCCGATCGTCACGATGGTGCCGAGCGCGATGCCGCCGATGCTGAAGCCGTCACCCAGCGGCAGCTGCACGTCGCCGACACCGATGATGATGCCCGCCGCGGCCGGGATCAGGTTGAGCGGGTTGCCGAAGTCGACCCCGTTCTCCTTCCAGATCTTCGCGCCGAGGAGGCCGATCATGCCGTAGAGGACGACGGTGATGCCGCCCAGCACTGCGCTCGGGGTGGCGGAGATGACGGCGCCGAACTTCGGGGAGAAGCCGAACAGGATGGCCACCAGGGCCGCCACCACGTAGGCGGCGGTGGAGTAGACGCGGGTGGCGGCCATCACTCCGATGTTCTCGGCAT
The DNA here is from genome assembly GCA_035467795.1 of Arachnia sp. Classification (GTDB taxonomy): domain Bacteria; phylum Actinomycetota; class Actinomycetes; order Propionibacteriales; family Propionibacteriaceae; genus Arachnia. Next base: position 16,774 of record DATITN010000117.1, read on the forward strand.
ACGTGGTGGTGGGGCCGGCCCCCACGAGGGTGGCGATCATCGAACCCGCGCCGTCGGCCGCGATGGCCCGGCCCATGACGGGGTCCAGGTCCTCGCCGGTCATCTCGGCGACAGCCTTGACGTGCCCCGTGTTCTCCGCGATGAGCGCGATCACCACGGGCAGCGCCACGATGATGGCAGCGAACGAGAAGCTGGGGAGGTGGAATCCCACCACGTTGTCCGTGGCGCCATAGGTCCAGTTCGCCAGATCGCTGACCGGCGGGAGGCCGAACCAGTTCGCCTCCGCCACCGGGGCCCAGTTCACGCGCAGCTGCTCCGTGACGGTGCCGTCTTCGGCGACCCGCTGGAGGGGCCCGAGGACCAGATCGAACACCCAGCTGAGGACGTATCCGATGATCAGCGACAGGAAGATGGCGATGCGGCCCATGAAGCCACGCAGCCCGATGCTCAGCGCGATCACGATCAGCATCACG
>DATITN010000118.1:0-16961 GCA_035467795.1 Arachnia sp.
GAGATGACGCCGTCGGCAACGTCGCGCATGGACTTGCGCAGGTCCATGGCGGTCTTCTGGATCCAGCGGAACGCCTCAGGCTCCGTGAGTCCGAGGTCCTGCTGCAGGATGCCCTTGGCCTGGTCGATCACCTTGCGCGACTCGAGGCGCTCCTCAAGCGAGACGAGCTCGTCCTCGATGGCCTTGATCTCCTGGAAGCGGCCCAGCGCGATCTCGATGGCGGGCACCACATCGGAGGCGCCGAACGGCTTGACCACGTAGGCCATGGCACCTGCCTCGCGCGCGCGCTCGACGAGGTCACGCTGGCTGAAGGCGGTCAGCATGACGACGGGGGCGATGCGCTCCTCGGCGATGATCTCCGCGGCGGTGATGCCGTCCATCTTGGGCATCTTCACGTCCATGATGACCAGATCCGGCTCCAGCTCACGGGCCAGCTTGACGGCCTCTTCACCGTCGCCGGCTTCGCCGACCACCTCGTAGCCCTCCTCGGTCAGGAGTTCCACCAGGTCCAGGCGGATCAGCGCCTCATCCTCGGCGACGATCACAGTGGGCTTCTTATTCATCCGTTGGTCACTTCTTTCTGGCGGCCGGCCGCAAGAGGGCCTGAAATACCTGCGCTGATCCTACTCGGCATTGCCGCGGGATTCCCACTCAGCACCGAGGGTGGGCGGTGTGGCACAATGTTGCACGCGCTGCGCCCGGGTGGCGGAATGGCATACGCGGACGGCTCAAACCCGTCTGGCCGAAAGGCCTTAGGGGTTCGACTCCCCTCCCGGGCACGAGCAGGAACGCAGAAAGGGAGCCCCTCAGGGCTCCCTTTCGCTGTTTGCGGACTCAGCTGATTTCGCCGAGCTCCTTGACCTTGTGCACGCGCAGGTTGTTCGTCTTGCCGGGGATGCCCATGGGCGAGCCCGACACGATGACGATGCGCTCGCCAACCTCGATCATGCCGCGCTCACGCAGGTGGCGGTCGACGGCCTCGACCATCTCCTCCTGCTCCGCGAACTCGGGCGTGATCTGGGTGTCCACGCCCCACGACAGGGTCATGGTCTGCTGGGTGGAGCGCTCCGGCGAGAACACGAGCATCGGGATGGGGGAACGAAGCCGCGACAGCCGGCGTCCCGTGTCGCCCGACTTCGTGAACGCCACCAGGTAACGGGCGCCGATGCGCTCGGCCACCTCGGCGGCGGCCTTGGCCAGGATGCCTCCGGTGGTGTGCGGGTCCCAGTCGATGATGTGGATCTCGGCGTGGCCCTCGCGCTCGGTCTTCTCGACGATGCGCGCCATGGTGGAGACGGTCTCCACGGGGAAGTCGCCGACGGAGGTCTCGCCCGAGAGCATGACCGCGTCAGCCCCGTCGAGGATGGCGTTGGCGACGTCAGAGGCCTCCGCGCGGGTGGGCCGCGGGTTGGTGATCATCGACTCCAGCATCTGGGTGGCGACGATGACCGGCTTGGCCCACTTGCGGGCGGCGCGGATGATGCGCTTCTGCACCAGCGGGACCTCTTCGAGGGGCAGTTCGACGCCCAGGTCACCACGGGCGACCATGAACATGTCGAACGCGTCGATGATGTCCTGCAGGTTGGCGATCGCCTGCGGCTTCTCGAGCTTGGCGATGACGGGGACGTGGCGCCCCTCCTCGTCCATGATCTCGTGCACGCGCTTGATGTCGTCGCCGGAGCGGACGAAGGACAGCGCCACCATGTCGACGTCCTGGTGGAGGGCCCAGCGGAGGTCCCGCTCGTCCTTGTCGCTCAGGGCGGGGACGGACACCGCGACACCCGGCAGGTTGATGCCCTTGTTGTTGGACACCGGGCCGGGGACGGTGACCACGCACACCACGTCGGTGTCTGTCACTTCGAGGGCCTGGAGGCCCACCTTGCCGTCGTCGATGAGGATGTGGTCGCCCACATGAACATCGCCCGGCAGGCCCTTGTAGGTGGTCGAGCTGCGCTCGACGGTACCCAGGATGTCGTCGGTGGTGATGGTGAACCGGGCGCCGGTGGCGAGGAAGACCTTCTGGTCATCCACGAAACGGCCCAGGCGGATCTTGGGGCCCTGGAGGTCCGCGAACACACCAACAGTCTTGCCGACGGCCTCAGAGGCGGCCCGCACATTCCTGAGGCGGGTTCCGTGCTCCTCGTAGTCTCCGTGGCTCATGTTGAGGCGGGCGACGTTCATGCCCGCGTTCATCAGGTCTATCAGGCGGTCAACGGTCTCGGCGGAGGGGCCGAGGGTACAGACGATTTTTGCTCTACGCACGGGGCAACCCTACCTGAACGGGTGCCGTGGCGCAGCGGGGGTGGCGCCAAGGCCAGGACGGGCAGGTTCAGCCCTCGCGGACGACGTCCAGCGCGTGGCTGAGGTCCGGCGGATACGGCGAACGGAAGGTGACCTGCTCCCCGGAGGTGGGGTGGGTGAAGCCGAGCTCGACGGCGTGCAGCCATTGGCGCACCAGCCCCAGCCGGGCAGCGAGCACCGGATCTCCACCGTAGAGCGGATCACCCGCGCAGGGATGGCCGATGGCGGCCATGTGGACCCGGATCTGGTGGGTGCGCCCGGTCTCCAGATGGATCCGCAGCAAGGTGGCGGAGCGGTGAGCCTCGATGGTCTCGTAGTGCGTCACGGAGTGCCGGCCACCCTCGACGATCGCCATCTTCCAGTCCGACCCGGGATGGCGTGCGATGGGGGCCTCGATGGTGCCCTCGAAGGGATCCGGATGCCCCTGGACCAGGGCGTGATAGGTCTTGGCGACGGTGCGGTCGCGGAACGCCTGCTTGAGCACGCTGTAGGCGATCTCGGATTTCGCCACCACCATGAGCCCGCTGGTGCCCACGTCGAGGCGTTGGACGATCCCTTGGCGCTCCGCGACACCCGAGGTGGAGATCCGCACCCCGGCGGCGGCCAGATGCTCCACCACCGACGGCCCGTCCCAGCCGACGGTGGGGTGCGCCGCCACGCCCACGGGCTTGTCGAGGACCACCAGGTCCGAGTCCTCGAAAACGATCCGGACGCCGTCGGCCAGATGGGGGGAGACCCGCACCCCTGCGGGGGCGGCATCGTCGGCCAGTTCCATGAGCTCCCCGCCCGAGACGCGCTGGGACCCCTTGGCGACGACGACCCCGTCGAGCTGCACTCCCCCGGCCTCAATGATCGATTCGATGCGGGAGCGGCTGTACCCGGAGACTCTGGCCGCCGCGGCGTCGATCCGCTCCCCGGCAAGCGCGTCAGGGACGATGAAGAGGCTCACGCGTCAGCCTCGGCGGCCATCCGGGCCTCCGAACGCTCGTCGCGGAATCCACCGATGACGATGAGCGCGGCCGCGGCGGTGATGCAGACATCGGCAACGTTGAAGATCGCGCCGAAGTACTGCAGCTGGAACATGTCGATGACGTGTCCGCGCAGGAACGAGGGCGGCTGTGTGATGCGGTCCACCAGGTTGCCGGTGATGCCGGCCAGGAGCAGGCCGAGCGCGACGCCGTGCCACAGCCTGGTGATCCTGGGCAGGGCCACTACCAGGCACGCCGTGAGGGCCACGATCGCGAAGATCGAGAACACGATGGTGGCCTGTGCCCCCATGCCGAAGGCGGCGCCGGGGTTGCGGATGAGGTTCAGCTTCAGCAACTGGCCGACGAACTCGACCGGTTGGCCGGGCTCGAGGAAGGCCACGCTGGCAATCTTGACGAGCTGATCCAGCCCGAGGCCGAGGAGCCCGATGCCGACGGCGATCCGACGGATGCCGCGGCGTCGGGGGTTCAGCGCCGTTCCTCGCGCTGCTTGCAGGTGACACACATGGTGGCGCGGGGGAACACCTGAAGGCGGCCCTTGCCGATGGCGTTGCCGCACACCTCGCAGTTGCCGTACTCGCCGCTGTCGAACAGGTGGATGGCCAGTCTCAGCTGCTCGGCCATCTCGCGCACGTTCTGTGCCAGCGACAGCTCCTGATCCCGCTCGAAGTTGCTGGAGCCGACGTCTGCGGGATCGCGTCCGGCGCCGTCTGTGCCGCCCTTGAGGAGCGCCTCCAACTCGGCTTCAGTGACCTCGATCCGGCGTTCGAGCCGCTCCAGCTCGTCCTGCAGCTCGGCTCGCTGCTCCTCGACCTCTTCGGGCGTCCAGGGCTCCTCTCCTTCGAGGACCGGCAGCACCGCGTTGGGGTCTGCGGCTTTCTTCGACGTGGGCATTCTTTTGCTCTCCTGTCAGGGCTGTTCGGGAAGGGTACACCACAGGCCGGTCAAGTCAACAGGCCGACGCCCGTGGGCGTCGGCCTGTTGGGTGATGCTGGGGTGACTAGCCCTGATCGCCGCCTGCGAGTGCGTCGAGGCGCGGGGTGCCGGACTGCCCCTGGGCCAGCTCGGGCACGTCCTCCGGCTCGGACTTCGCCCCGTCCAGGGTGCTCATGAAGCGGTGCAGGACGCTGGAGATGTTCTCGCGGAAGCTTGCTTCGAAGCCTCGCAGGTGGTCCACCTTTGTGGTGAGCTCCCCCTGCTCGCGCTCCAGGTCCGCGAAGAGTTCGCGACGGCGCTCGGCCGCCTGGTGGTCCACCGAGGCGGCGCGCGTGGAGGCTTCGTGTGTCATCTGCTCCGCGTTGACGCGGGCCTCGGACTCGATGCGCTCGGCCTTGGTGCGGGCGTCGGTCTTGATCTCGCCGGCGCGCTGTTCAGCCTCGTCGAGCTTGCGCTGAGCCTCCACCTGGGCCTCGTTGACGAGCGTGGTGGCCTGCTCTGTGGCCATCTGCAGGAGGCGGGTGACCGCGGGAGCGGCCTCCGCGCTGGAGGTGACGGTGAGGTGTTCGGCGCCGCCCACGGAGGTGACACGCTCGGAGCGCAGCCTGTCGTACTCGGAGCGAACCTGCTCCAGCTGGTTGCGCAGCTGCTCGTTCTCTGCCGTGAGTTCGCGGATCCGCTGCTCGGAGGCCGAGAGCGCCGCGTTGGCGTCTCCACCCTCGCTGAGGGCGCCATTGAGCCGGTCCACCTCGGAGCGCAGGGACTCGATCTCGCGGTCCTTCTCCTGGAGTGCCGGCCCGGCGGAGGATTCGTCGCCGCCCGAGACGCTGGCCTGCTGAACAGACTCCAGCTCGCGCCGCATGCGCTCGCGCTCCTTGTCGAATTCGTCGAAGGTCAGCTCCACCTTGTCGATGAACGTGTCAACGTCACCCACCTGATAGCCGGTCTCGCCGCGGCGCGACATGCGGAAGCGGATCTGGCGAACCTCATCCAAGGTCAGGCTCATTGTTGCTCCAATAGATCGAAAGGATCGGGCCGGACAAGCCCGGCTCAGTTTCAGGCTAGCGTAGCGCTTCGCGCCTCTGCCAACAGCTAACGGACGTGTTGAACCTTCTGTTAGAAGGGAATGAATCCCACAAATGACTGCAGGATCTGTAATCCGATGAACAACACCAGCACGCTGAGATCCAGCGACACGTTGCCGATGCGCACCGGCTTGATCACCTTGCCGAGCGCCTTCACGGGCGGGTCGGTCAGCGTGTAGACGAACTCCACGATGACGAGGATCAGCCCCTTCGGCGTCCACTGGGGCGCAAACATGGGGATCCACGAGAGGAGCACCCGGGCCAACAGCACCCAGATGTACAGGCCGATCAGCCACCAGAGGATGTAGGCGACCACGAGTCAGCTCTGATTGAAGAAGCCACCGGTTGCGATGCGCTCCTTGTCTTCAGGCCCCACCACAAGGTTGTGCGGGCACAACAGGAACACCTTGCTGGAGACGCGCTCAATGTTTCCGCGCAGACCGAAGATCAGCCCCGCGGCGAAGTCCACCAGACGCTTGTCGTCGCCATCTTCCATGTCCGAGAGGTTCATGATCACCGGGATCCCGTCGCGGAAGTTCTCCCCGATCACCCGGGCCTCGTTGTAGGAGCGGGGCCGGACGCTGACGATCCGGCTGAGATCGGCCACTTCCTTCTGCGCGGCCGGCGGCACCACGGTGGGGCGGCGCGTGGGAAGTGAAGCCACTTTGCTCATCTCTTCGCTCTCCTCATCCACGTAGACGTCGTCGGTGAGTTCCGCGTCGTCGTCACGATGATTCTCGTCACGATAGCGGCCGTCCTCAACAAGACCCATCCACGCGGCAAGCTGTCGAACGCCCACGGTGCCTCCTTCATAGATATGGGATTGAGGCTAGCGCCCGTTTGCAACTGTGGGGCGGGCGACGCACCGAAGCGCGCCGATCACTTCATGAAGTCGGGCACGTCCAGGTCGTCGTCGTCCATCGGGCGGGGCGAGGGCTGCGCCGTCGGTGCCGGGCGCTGGCCGGGCATGGGGCTGACCTGCGGCGCGTTGCTGACCGGAGGCAGCGAGGAGGGACGCGACGGCTGGCCCGGGCGTTGCTCGACAGGGCGGGCCTGGCGCTTCTGGGGCTGGCCGCCGTCGAACCCGGCGGCGATGACGGTGACCCGCACCTCGTCGCCCAGAGCGTCGTCGATCACGGTGCCGAAGATGATGTTGGCCTCGTCATGCGCGGCTTCCTCGATCAACTGGGCCGCGGCCGACACCTCGAACAGGCCCAGGTCCGAGCCGCCCGCGATGGACAGCAGGACGCCGTGGGCGCCGTCGATGCTGGCCTCCAGGAGCGGGGACGAGATGGCCATCTCGGCGGCGGCGCGGGCGCGGTCCTCGCCGCGGGCCGACCCGATGCCCATGAGGGCTGAGCCGGCCTGGCTCATGATGGACTTGACGTCCGCGAAGTCCAGGTTGATCAGGCCCGGGGTGGTGATGAGGTCCGTGATGCCGGAGACGCCCTGCATCAGCACCTGGTCCGCCTGCTTGAAAGCGTCCAGGATGGCCACCTGGCGGTCCGTCATCTGGAGCAGCTTGTCGTTGGGGATGACGATGAGGGTGTCCACCTCTTCGCGCAGCCCCTCGATCCCGGTCTCGGCCTGGGAGGAGCGGCGACGGCCCTCGAACGAGAAGGGGCGCGTCACGACGCCGATGGTCAGCGCGCCGAGCGAGCGGGCGATCTTGGCCACGATGGGCGCGCCGCCGGTGCCGGTGCCGCCGCCCTCTCCGGCGGTGACGAAGACCATGTCGGCGCCCTTGAGCGCCTCTTCGATCTCGTCCGAGTGGTCCTCGGCGGCCTGGCGGCCCTTCGACGGGTCGGCGCCGGCACCGAGCCCGCGGGTCAGCTCGCGGCCGATGTCCAGCTTCACGTCGGCGTCGCTCATCAGCAGCGCCTGCGCATCCGTGTTGATTGCGATGAACTCCACACCGCGGAGCCCGGCCTCGATCATGCGGTTGACGGCGTTGACGCCGCCGCCCCCGACGCCGACGACCTTGATCACCGCGAGGTAGTTCTGAGATGCGCTTGCCATGCCCCGAAGGCTATGGGAGCGCTACGTCCAGCGTCCAACGCCACGTCGGAATCGATCAGGATTGACCTCAAGTGCTACTTCAGGGTTGTCCCCCGGATGCTGAGCGGGGAACTTACCTGGTGGTGGGGTGGCGTGGGGCGGAGACGTCGTAGACCTCCGCCTCCACCGACGCGAGCAGCGCCGCAGCCACCTCAGACTTGAGCTCGGACTCCTCGGCGCTCCCCCACACCAGCGTCCGGCCGCCCTCCAAGGTCAGCGTGATCCGGTCGACAGCCTCCGCCGTCATCCTGCGCACCTCGGGCAGCAGGTCATCGGGCACGTGCGCCGCGACGACCGCGACATCGCGCAGGAGCCGCTCGTCGGTGCTGCTGCTGGTGACCTGGATGGTGCCTGGGCGCGGATCCGCGGTGCGGTGGAACACCACGCCGTCGGCATCCACCCAGTCCCACTCGCCCTCCCGCCTTCGCTGGAACGCAACCTCACGCTCTGTCACCTCCACCGCGACCGTGTTGGGCGCCCGCCGCGACACCCGCACCTCGCGCACGGGAGTCAATGCCCGGACCCGCTCGGTGATGGCGGTCATGTCCTGGCGCATCAGCGGCACCCCCAGCTCGACGCCGGCTGCGGCGGTCACCTCGTCGACGGTGAGCAGCGAGGTGCCTTCGACGACGACGGCACGGGCCTCGAACACCGGGGAGAAGAACGCCAGCCAGCCGCCCACGAGCAGCAGGACCACCGCCGCGGCCAGCGAGCCGCGGATGATCCAGCGACGGCGCCGCTCGGAGGCCCGCTTCTCCTGCAGCGCCTTGGCGAACTCCCCCGGCGGCAGGGCTTCCGTCACGACGCCCGGGCGTCCGGCCGCTGCTTCAACAGGTCCGCGAGCAGGGGGCCGACGATGGTCACGTCGCCGCAGCCGAGCGTGATGACGAGGTCTCCGGGGCGGGCGATCTCGTCGAGGGCGGCGGGGAGGTCGTACTTCTCCTTCACGTAGACCACGTCCTTGGCGCCGTGCCGGATCGCGGCATCCACCACGAGCTCACCGGTGACGCCGGGGACGGGATCCTCGCGGGCGCCGTCGACGTCGTTGATCACCGCGACGTCCGCCAGCGTCATCACCTGCCCGAACTCGTCGGAGAAGTCCAACGTGCGGCTGTAGAGGTGCGGCTGGAAGCAGGCGATGAGACGGCCGTGGAGCCCGGTCGCCTCGTTGCCGGCGGCGGTGGCGCGCCGGGCGGCCGTCAGCGCGGCGCGGATCTCGGTGGGGTGGTGCGCATAGTCGTCGTAGACGCGGATCCCCGCGGTGTCCGTGATGAGCTGGAAGCGGCGCAGCGTCCCCTCGAAGCGCCCGAGCGCGTCGATGGCCTCCTGGTGGCTGAGCCCCAGGATGCGGCCCACCGCGTAGGCGGCCGACGCGTTGGCCAGGTTGTGGTTGCCCGGCACCTGCAGCACGATCCGGCCGGACTCCTCGCCGTAGGTGAGGGTGGCCGCGACACCGTTGCCGTGCGCCTCCACGTCGGTGATCCGCACGTCCGCGTCCTCGGACTCGCCGTAGGCGATGATGTGCTTGGCCTCGCCGACCAGGTCGTGGGCGAGAGCCCGGGAGCCCGGATCGTCGACGTTGATCACCACGTGCTGGACGTGCGGGCGGGTGGCGTAGGCACGGAAGCCGTCGGCGTAGGCCTCAGGGGTGCCCCAGTTGATGAGGTGGTCCGCCTCCACGTTGGTGATGACGGCGATCTCGGTGGGGTACTGCAGGAAGGACGCGTCCGACTCGTCTGCCTCGACGACGAACGCCGGCCCCGATCCGATGGCGGAGCTGGCGCCGGTGGTGGACAGCGGGGCGCCGATCACGTAGCTGGGGTCCCGCCCGGCCTCGCTCAGCATGACGGCCGTCATGGCCGTGGTGGTGGACTTGCCGTGGGTGCCCGAGACGGAGACGCCGCGCCTGCCCTGCATCAGGGCGGCGAGCGCCGCGGAGCGGTGCCAGATCCGGAGGCCCCGCCGTCTGGCCTCCACCAGCTCGACGTTGTCCGACCGGATGGCCGAGGAGATGACGACGGTGCGGGCATCACCGAGCTGCGCCGCGTCGTGGCCGACGTAGGTGGTGACGCCGGCGCGGGCGAGGCTCCGCAGCGCCGTCGAATCCGAACGGTCAGACCCGGAGGTCTTGATCCCCAGCTCGGCGTAGAGGCGGGCGACGCCGCTCATGCCGGATCCGCCGGCGGCGATGAAGTGGACGGGGCCGACCTGATCGACCGGGACGACCTCAACGGGATTGAGGAGCATCAATCAAACCTTTCCGTCTGAGGCCACCGCGAGGACGGCCTCTGCAAGCACATCGGCGGCGTCCGACGGATACATCCCGCGGCACGCCTCTGACATGGTGGCCAGCCGCCCGGGATCCCCGAACGTGTCCAGCACCAGCGCGGTCAGTCTACTCGGCGTCAACTCGTCGTCCGACACGAGATAACCAGCCCCCGCCGCGACGAGCTCAGCGGCGTTTCGCGCCTGCTCACCGTTGCCGTAGGGCAGCGGGACGAAGATCACCGGCACCCCGGAGACCGCGGTCTCCATCACGGTGCCTGCCCCGGCCCGGCCCAGCATGAGGTCCGCGGCGGCGTACGCCAGGGCCATGTCGTCGACGAACTCGATCGGGAGGTAGACCGCGCCGGAGGCACCGTGGACGGGCACCAGGTCCGGGGTGAAGTTCTTCGGCCCCAGCACGTGCAGGATCTGGATGCCGCCGGCGAGGATGGCGTCCTTGGCCTCGGTCACCGCGACGTTGATGCTCCGCGCACCCTGGGACCCACCGCTGACGAGGAGGGTGGGGCGGTCCGGGTCCAGCCCGAACGACACCCTCGCCTCCACCGGGGCGACGGTGGGGTGGGTGATCGAGCGACGCATCGGCATCCCCACCAGGCGCGCGCCCTTCATCGTCGTCTCCCGGAACGTGGTGCCCACGAAGCGGGCGAACCGGGCGCCGATCCGGTTGGAGATGCCGGGCAGCTTGTTGGCCTCGTGCACCACCACCGGCACGCCCGCGAGGCGGGCGGCGAGGTAGGCCGGTATGGAGACGTAGCCGCCGAAGCCCACCAGCACGTCGGCGCGCGCGTCGGTGAGGATGCTTCGGGCCTGCCTCACGGACCGGGTGAGAGTGAAAGGCAGCTTCAGCAGGTCCAGGTTGACGGTGCGCGGCAGCGGGACCGGGTCGATCAGGCGCAGCTCAAGGCCGGCCTCCGGGATGACCCTGGTTTCGAGCCCCCTGGCGGTGCCGACGCAGACGATTGCTGCGTCCGTCCGCTCCCTGATGGCGTTGGCCGTGGCGATCAGCGGCGAGGTGTGCCCTGCGGTCCCGCCGCCGGCCATCACGATGCTGGGCATGTCAGTCCTCCTTCGTGGCAGCCATGACGCTGGTCATCCTGGGCCGCGCCTTCCTCCTGCGGGAGGCGATGAACGCCCGCGCCTCCGGGGTGTCGCGGGCGAGCGCCAGCAGCACCCCGACCGCCATCAGGCTGGAGAGCAGCGCGGATCCGCCGTAGGAGACGAAAGGCAGCGGCACGCCGAGGACGGGGAGCAGGTGCAGCACGACGAAGATGTTGATCACGGCCTGCACGAGGAACCAGCCGGTGATGCCCGCGGCCACCACCTTGTTGAACATGGCGTCCGAGCGGATGGCCACCTCCAGGCCGGCCCAGCCGAGCAGCGCGAACAGGGCGATGATGAGCAGCACCCCGAACAGGCCGAGCTCCTCGCCGATCACGGCGAAGATGTAGTCGGTGTGGGCGCCGGTCTTCAGGCCGCCCCACTTCTGCTTGCTGGCCCCCAGCCCCAGCCCCCACCATCCGCCGGAAGCCAGCCCGTACAGGGCCGCCATGGGCTGGGAGGACAGGTCCGTGTTGGACTCGGGGTTGAGGAAGATGCTGATCCGGTCCATGCGGTTGCCGGAGCCGTAGACCAGCAGGCCGACGAGGCCGAGCGCCAGCGCGCCGAGCGGCACCAGGACGCGCATCGAGGTGCCGACGAAGAAGAGCACCATCACGAGGATGGCGCCGATGATCAGGCCGGTGCCGAGGTCTTTGCCCGCCAGCACGAGCGCGAGGATCAGGCCGCCGAGGGGCACCAGGGGGATGGCCAGCTGTGCGGGTTCGTGCAGCCGGCCGCGCTTGATGTGGAACACCGCCCCGCACCACACCACCAGGGCGAGTTTGGCGAACTCGGAGGGCTGGAACTGGAAACGCCCGAAGGCCAGCCAGTTGCGGTTGCCGTTGATCTCGGCGCCCATCACCACCACCAGGATCAGCAGCACCACCGCGAGCGTCCACGCCGGCCAGGCCAGCCGTCGGAGATAGTCGGGCTTGAGCCTGCTGAGCACCACGGCGGCGGCCACGCCGACGACGAGGAACTGCAGCTGCCGGATGATGAAGTAGTAGGGGCCGTCCTCGGTGGCCTGGGCCAGCACGGAGGAGGCCGAGAGCACCATGAGGGAGCCGACGAGCACGAGGACGGTGACGCTGGCCACGATGAAGTAGAAGGGTGCCATCGGGGAGGCCGCCAGGGCCTTGGCCTCGGACCAGAGGCTGACAGGCCGGGCCGGAGACGCTGCGTCGGACGCCATCAGGTGCTCCTCCTCTATCCGGCCAGGTACCGCTGGACCGCCTCGGCGAACTTCTCGCCTCGTGCTGAATAACTGTCGAACATGTCGAGGCTGGCGCAGCCTGGGGACAGGAGGACGGTGTCCCCCGGCCGGGCCATGGCGCCCGCCAGGGCCACCACCTCGTCCATCACCCCAGTCTCAGTGCTGTCCAGCACCCGCACGGGGACCTCCGGCGCGTGTCGGGCAAGCGCGTCGGCGATGAGGTGCCGGTCCACGCCGATGATCACAGCGCCGCGCATCTTGTCGTGGTGGTGGGCGATGAGGTCGTCGAACGTGGTGCCCTTGGCCTGGCCGCCCGCGATCCACACGAACGAGTCAAAGGCCTGCATGGCGGAGTGGGCGGCGTGGGGGTTGGTGGCCTTGGAGTCGTCAACCCACCGCACCCCGCCGTCGTCGGCGATCTGCTGGATCCGATGCCCGGCCAGCTTCAGCCGCTTCAGGCCGGCGGCCACGGAGGTGGCCTTCACCCCGTAGCTGCGCGCCAACGCGGCCGCGGCCAGTGCGTTGGCCACGTTGTGCGGGGCGTAGGGAGACACGTCTGAGACCTTGGCCAGCTCCAGGGCCGAGTCGCGGCGCTGCTGGACGAACGCGCGGTCCACGATGAGGTCGTCGACGATCCCGAGCATCGAGACCGCGGGGGTGCCGAGCGTGAAGCCGATCGCGCGGGCGCCCTCCACCACGTCCGCGTTCTCCACCATGGTCTCGGTGGCCTCCTCGGCAACGTTGTAGACGCAGGAGTGGGTGACGCCCTGGTAGATCTTGGCCTTGTCAGCGGCGTAGCGCGCCATGGCCTCGGGGTCGCCCTCGTACCACTCGAGGTGGTCCGGGTGGAGGTTGAGCACCACGGCCGAGTGCAGGTTCACGTTGTTCATCCAGTGCAGCTGGAAGCTGGACAGCTCGACGGCGAACACGTCGTAGTCGGTGTCGTCCAGGATGGCCTCGATGATGGGCCGGCCGATGTTGCCCACCGCCGCGGCCTTCTTCCCGTCGGCGATCAGCATGGATTCCAGCATCTGGGTGGTGGTGGTCTTGCCGTTGGTGCCGGTGATGCCGAGCCACGGGATGGCCCGGTCCGGCTGCATCATCCGCCAGGCCAGCTCGGTCTCGCCCCAGATCGGGACCCCCTCGGCGGCCGCCTGCCGCAGCAGCGGCGCGCTGGGCCGCCAGCCCGGGGAGGTGACCACCAGGTCCGTGCCAGGCGGCAGTTGCGCGGTGGCGCCGGGGCCCAGCACCACCGTCGCGTCGAGGTGCTCCAGCAGCGTGGCCTTGTCCGCGTGCACCGTGGACTCGTCCAGCACGATCACCTTGGCGCCCAGCGAGATCAGCCCGTCGGCGGCGGCGAAGCCGGAGACGCCCAGCCCTGCCACCACCACCTGCGCGGAGGGCCACTCCGAGAGCCGGGTGGCCTCCGTCATCCAGTGCTTCGTCACTGACCCACCACCCATTCGGCGTAGAAGATGCCCACGCCCAGCGCCACGCAGAGCCCGCCGATGATCCAGAACCTGATCACGACGGTGACCTCATCCCAGCCGAGCAGCTCGAAGTGGTGGTGGATGGGTGACATCTTGAAGATGCGCTTGCCCTTGGTGGCCTTGAAGTAGCTGACCTGCAGCGCCACCGATCCCACCTCGATCACGAACAGCAGGCCGAGGATGACCAGCAGCAGCTCGGTGCGGGTCATCATCGACAGCCCGGCCAGGGCGGCGCCGATGGCCATCGAGCCCGTGTCGCCCATGAAGATCTTGGCCGGCTTGGCGTTCCACCAGAGGAACCCGAAGCAGGCGCCGGCGAAGGCCACCGCGACGACGGCCAGATCGTGCGGGTCCCGCACCTCGTAGCAGCGCGGCCCCGCGGTGGAGGTGCGGGCGCACCACTGGTTGAACTGCCACACGTTGACGATGGTGTAGGCGGCGAACACCAGCGTGGCGCTGCCTGCCGCCAGCCCGTCGAGGCCGTCGGTGATGTTGACGGCGTTGGACCAGGCCATGATGAGGAAGATGATGAACGCCACTGCAACCACCAGCGGGAGGGTCAGCCACGGGACATCCCGGAGGAACGAGATCGCGGGCGACGCGGGCGTCAGGCCCCGCTCGTCGGGGAAGTTGAGGGCGAGCAGCGCGAAGACGCCGCCGATGAGGAACTGGCCGAGCAGCTTCCCGCGCGGGGTGAGGCCCAGGCTGCGCTCCTTGGAGATCTTGGACCAGTCGTCGAGGAAGCCGAGGAAGCCCATGCCGACGGCGAGGCCGAGCACCAGGATCCCGGACAGGGTGGGGGCCTGCCAGCGCACCAGGTGGGACAGCGCGTAGGCCAGCACCGCTGATCCGATGATGATCAGGCCGCCCATGGTAGGGGTGCCGCGCTTGACGTAGTGGGCCGTCGGCCCGTCCTCGCGGATGAACTGGCCGTACTGGCGCCGGGTGAGGAACTTGATCAGCATGGGGGTGCCCACCATGGCGAACAGCAGGGACAATGCCCCTGCTGTGAGGATGTTGATCACTTGACGCCTCCGTTTCCGTCGGCCAGTTCGGCCGCGACGGTTTCCAGTCCGACGCCGCGGGACCCCT
Source organism: Arachnia sp. (assembly GCA_035467795.1). Lineage (GTDB taxonomy): Bacteria > Actinomycetota > Actinomycetes > Propionibacteriales > Propionibacteriaceae > Arachnia. Next base: position 14,546 of record DATITN010000118.1, read on the forward strand.
TGATGAGGACCACGTCGCCGGGGCCAAGGCTAAGGGAACCGGCCACGTTTTCCCGATCCGAGACCCGTGCCGGCAGCCCCTCGGCGGCGGCGCCGGCCACGACGTGCCCGGCCAGGTCCCCTACCGCGACCACCTCGGAGATGCCGAGATCGGCGGCGAGCCGGCCGAGTTCCTCGTGCAGCTCCGGCGCGAGGGGCCCCAGCTCCAGCATGTCGCCGAGCACGGCGATCACGCGCGCATGGGGATGCTCCGTGCGGGTGCCCTGGCGCAGCTCGACGGCGGTGCTGAGGGCCACGGCCATCGAGTCCGGGTTGGCGTTGTAGGCGTCGTTGAGGATGAGGACCCCGTCGGCGCGAGGGTGCAGCTCCATCCGCCAGTTGGAGCGGGGTGCCGCGCCGGACAGCGCGGTGGCGATCAGCTCGACGTCCAGCCCGACGGCGAGGGCGGCCGCCGCGGCGGCCAGCGCGTTGCCCACCTGGTGGCGCCCGATGACGCGCAGCGTCACCGGCGCGGTGCGCTCGCCCGCGCCGTCGTCGGCCACCAGCTCGAAGCTGGCCTGGCTGAGGGCGTTGAGGGAGACGTCACGCGCCGTGACGCGCAACTGCCCGGCGGGGAGCTCCCCCTCTCCGAACCAGGCGATCCTGGCGCGGGTCCGGCCGCGCATCGCGGCCACTGCCGGGTCATCTGCGTTGAGGACGGCCCATCCGTCCTCGGCGAGGTCCGCGACGATCTCGGACTTCGCCTGCGCGGTGGCCTCCACGCCTCCGAACTCGCCGACGTGGGCGCGTCCCACGTTGAGGCAGACGCCGACGTCCAGCCCCACCAGCGAGGTCAGCCAGGCGATGTGCCCCACCCCGCGGGCGCCGAGCTCGGAAACCAGGTAGGCGGTGTCGTCGCCGACGCGGCAGGCGGTCAGCGGGACCCCCACTTCGTTGTTCTGCGAGCCGACGGGGGCGACGGTGGGGCCGGCGGCCTCGAACACCTGCGCCATGAGGTCCTTCGTGCTGGTCTTGCCGGAGCTGCCGGTGACGCCGATGCTGATCATGCCGCGGGCGCGGGCCTCGCGGACGATGCCGCGGGCCAGCCAGCTGAGCGCGGCCACGGAGTCCTCGGCCAGGATGTGCGGGACGGGCGCCTCGGTGACCGACATGCCCATCACGCCCCCGGCGCCTGACAGCGCGGCGGCCGCGGCGTAGGCGTGACCGTCGACGCGTTCCCCGGGGATGGCGACGAACAGGGCGCCCTCGGAGGCCTCGCGGTTGTCGATCACCACGGCAGGTCCCACCACGGCGTCCTCCCCCACGAGTTCGACGGGGGCGGGCTGCATCAGGTCGACGAGTTCACTCATCAGGCGAGGCCTCATGGGTGGCTCCTTCCTGCCTCAGGCGGCGCCAGGCGCGCGTCGCTTCCTCCACATCGTCGAAGTCGACGACGCGGTCGGCCAGAATCTGGCCTCGTTCGTGTCCCTTGCCGAGGATGGCCACCACCGTACCGGCGTCGGCGCCCCTGAGCGCTGCTTCGATGGCGGCGCGTCGGCCGGCCACCTCGAGCACGCGGGCGCCGTCGCGGCGGGCGGACTGGGCGCCTGCGAGGGTCTGGGAGCGGATGAGTGCGGGGTCCTCGGTGCGCGGGTTGTCGTCTGTGACGATGGTGAGGTCGCTCCCGCGCGCGGCCGCGGCGCCCATCTCGGGCCGCTTGTCCGCGTCGCGGTCCCCTCCGCAGCCGAGCACCGTGACCACGCGCCCCAGACCGGCGAGGGACTCGACGGCCGCGCCCACCGCCTGCGGCGTGTGCGCGAAGTCCACCACCACCAGCGGGGCGTGCGGCCCCAGGTCGACGCGCTGCATCCGACCCGGCACCTGGGCGCGGCGCAGCCCGGCCAGGGCCGCGTCGGCGGGGACCCCCACCGCCTCCAGCATCGCGAACGCCACCGCGGCGTCGATCATGTTGTAGGCCCCGGGGAGGGTCAGCTCGAGCTCCAGCCGCTCCCCCTCCCTGGTGAGGGTCGCCAGGCCGCCCAGCGGGGCGACGCCACGGTAGTCCGAGAGCACGTAGTTGGCCTCCGGGGTGCCGCCGACTGTGACGAGGCGGCTGCGGCCGTGGGTGGCCACCCTGTGGGCGATCTCGCGGCCCTTGGGATCGTCGATCCAGACCACGCTCACCTTCGCCCGGCCGGGGGCGAACAGCGCGGCCTTGGCCTCGAAGTAGTCCTCCAGGCTGTGGTGGAAGTCCAGGTGGTCGCGGCCGAGGTTGAGGAAGCCCGCCACGTCGAACTCGATCCCGTCCACGCGGCTGAGCGCCATGGCGTGCGAGCTGACCTCCAAGGCCACCGAGTCCGCTCCGCGCTGCTGCATGACGGCGAGCAGCGCCTGCAGGTCCGGCGATTCGGGGGTGGTGACCGTGGTGCGGGCGGTCC
>DATITN010000119.1:0-7749 GCA_035467795.1 Arachnia sp.
CGACCCGTACCCGACCCGTCCGGTGATCCTGGCCGACGCAGGCGCCGGCTTCGTCGGCAACATCTTCGGCAGCCCGTTCCCGGTCACCGTCTATGTGGGCCACTCGGCCTACAAGACCATGGGCGCGGGCGTGGGCTACACGCTGCTCAACGGTGTGGCCATGCTGGTGGTGGGTCTCTTCAGCCTCGGCAGCCTGCTGCTGTCGATCATTCCTCTCGCGGCCATCGCCCCGAACCTCATCTTCATCGGTGTCGTGACCGCCAACCAGGCGGTGCGGGAGACCCCGCGCATCGAGATTCCGGTGATCTTCATCGCCCTGTTCCCCTGGATCGCCAACTGGGGCCTCACCCCGGCCGGCAACGTCCTGCGGGCCTTGGAGACCAACGCCGGAGAGGTCGGATTCCCGGCGCTCGAAGCGACCGGGACCAACTTCACGGGTCTCTACGCGCTGGGCAACGGTGCACCCCTGACCTCCCTGATCTGGGGCTGCATCGCGATCTTCGCAATCCGGAACCGCCCCGTCTCGGCGGCCATCAGCGCAGCCGTGGGTGGCGCCCTCGCCTTCTTCGGGATCATCCACGAGGCCAGGCCGGTCCTGGGTGGGGAGCGGCCCACCAACTTCCTGATCGCCTACGCGATGGTGGCGGCGCTGTTCGTCCTCAAGTGGGCGCTGGACAAGCGTGATCCCGGGCTCGTCGACGGGCAGCCCCGCGACGATGCGCCGGCGAAGGCCGCGGTGGGCGTCGAGACGGCCGCGGTCGCGACCGCCGGCACTACCAGCGACCCGCTGGTCGACGGCACCGAGCGAGCACCGGTCACCACCACCGACGCGGACGAAGGGCTCGCGCGTCGCTGACGCTCCCTCACCGCTGGCTGAGGCACCGCGCAGCGCCCACTCCCGCTTGCTGAGGTGCCGCGCAGCGGCCCACTCCCGCTTGCTGAGGTGTGCCGGGCAGCGGCCCACTCCCGCTGGCTGAGGTGCCGCGCAGCGGCCTCGAAGCCTATGAAACGGTGGCTGACAAGGTCACTTCTTCTAGGCTTCCAGGCTCGTCGCTTCGCTCCTCGCGCCTCAGCCAGCGGGAAGAGGTGGATCTGGTGGCGTGCCACAACCCGACGGTCCGCCTGGTTGTCTAACCCCGACACAATGGGGACCATGCAGAAGACCATTGTCATCACCGGGGCCAGCGACGGTATCGGGGCCGCCGCCGCGCGGGCGCTCAGCCGCGCCGGCCACACCGTCGTCGTCGTGGGGCGCTCACCCGCGAAGACCGAGGCGGTGGCGCGGGAACTCGACGCCCCGTTCCACGTGGCGGACTTCGCGGACCTCTCCCAGGTCCGCACCCTGGCAGACGCGCTGCTTGCCGCCCATCCGCGCATCGACGTCCTCGCCAACAACGCCGGCGGGATCCTGGGAGAGCGAACGCTCACCGTCGACGGCCACGAGACGACGTTCCAGGTCAACCATCTCGCCCCCTTCCTGCTGACCACGCTGCTGATGCCCGCCCTGGTCGCGGGCAAGGCCACCGTCATCCAGACCTCCAGCGCGGCGGCGCGCGGGTTCGGCCGCCTCGACATCGACGACCTCCAGCTCACCCGCGGCTACTCCCCGACGAGGGCCTACGGCAACGGGAAGCTGGCGAACATCCTCTTCACCACCGAGCTGCAGCGCCGCTACGGGGGCGAGGATGTCGCGGCGGTGGCGTTCCACCCCGGAGTGGTGGGCAGCAACTTCGGGGCGGACAGCACCCACGCCATGCGGTTCTTCTACCACGGGCCCCTCAAGAAGGTGTTCACCATCACCAACGAGAAGGGCGCGGACCAGCTCGTCTGGCTCGCCGAGGGCCGGCCCGGCATCACGTTCCAGCAGGGTGCGTACTACGAGTCCAGGAAGGTCGCGGGGAAGGTCAACCCGCAGGCGCGGGACGCGGATCTGGCCAGGGAGCTGTGGGAAAGGTCGGCCGCGCTCGTGTGAGCGACCTCCTCTGGCCAGTGGGGTTGAGCCGATGGATGGGCTCGACGATGGGCCCCCGCGTGACCTGAGCGTAGGCACCTCCGCGAACCCATCCATCGGCTCAAACCACCACCCCCGGGGACGGATGAGGGCCGCCGCCGCGGAGGCGGGACCCCGGTGGAGGGTTCCACGCTCCCGGCTGGGCAGGGAGGGTGGCACTGCGGGCACGAGTCCGCGGTCCTTAGGGGCTGCCTTCCTGTCGCAGCCGACCAGTCCTGTAGTCGTCCCTCTTCTTCCTAATGTGGTCGATTTCTTCCTCGTATGATGGAAACATGGCACTCAACATCAAGGATCCGCTCACAGACGACCTCGCCCGGCGGCTGGCGGCGGAGACGGGTGAGAGCATCACCGTCGCGGTGCGGGTGGCGATGGAGGAGCGGCTCGAACGCTTGGAGCGGGAGCGGCGGCGGCACGGGCGCCGACCCCAACTCGGCCGCTACATCGAGCGGGCGCGCGCTCGCCGACTACTCGATGCCCGTCCAGCCGAGGAGATCCTCGGCTACGACGACAATGGCCTGCCGCAATGATCGTCGACACCTCTGCCCTGATGGCGATCATCCTCGGTGAACCAGACGCGGAGCGGGTCCTCGCGCTGATGACCGGCGTCAGAGAGCTGGCAGTGTCCGCGGCGTCCCTCGTCGAAGCGGCCATCGTCGCGGCGGCGAAGGGCGGGCCGGAGGCGGCCGATGACCTGCAGGCACTGCTCGCCGATCTCGAATGCGCGGTCCTGCCGTTCGATGAGGAGCAGGCCATCGTCGCCGCCGAGGCCTGGCGACGGTTCGGCAAGGGGCGTCACCCCGCCGGGCTGAACCTCGGTGACTGCTACGCGTATGCGGCGGCGAAGGTGTCGGGGTGGCCGCTGTTGTTCACGGGCGAGGACTTCGCGCAGACGGACGTCGCCGCGGCTGCCTGACTCCTAACCACCACAACGGGCAGTGGAGCGGGCGGGGTCGTCGCTTCGCCTCCAGTGCCAGGGCCTACAGCACCAGCGTCAGGACCAATACCAGGATCAGGATCACGGCCGTGAGGACCACCACGCCCAGCACGAGCCACACGAGCCCTCGGCTCAGGCCGTCGGCCGCCTCCACGGCTTCGTCACCGCGCAGGTCACCCACGGAGAAGCGGAGGATGGCCGCGTCTGTGGCGTCGTCGACCACGGCCCGCCCGGAGCGGTGCCCGGCGCTCACCGTCGCCATCGCCTCGGCGATCCCCCACCGCACTCCCCGGACGTCCTCCGGTTTCATCCCGGCAGGCAGGTGCCGAGAGCACTCCTGCAGAAACGCCGGGGCAGCCCGGCTGCCCGCAACGGCCTGCGGGAACTTCGCCAGCAGGGAGGCCAGATCCCCCTCCGCGCCCGATCCCGGGCGCGCCATCTCGACGGCCATCGGCGCCAGCAACTGAGGGTCGTGCTCGACCATCTCGGCGAGGAACTCCACGCCCAACTGCGAGGCGCGCCCGCTGCTGAGAAGCCTCCGGATGCGTCGGGTGTCGCGCTGCAGTGCCTTGGCCTGCTCGGCTGCGGTTAGAACCACCAGCCCGGGCGCGGACTCTGCCGTGAGCCCGAGACCGTCCAGCCACGGCCGCGCCTCCCCGAGCAACGCCCCGTCCCAGCCGCTGGTCACATCCTCGGCGAGCAACACCAGCGTGTCGGTGTCCAGCAACCCAGGAGGCAGCATCGGGGCCTGACCCCGCCGGGCCCGCCTCCGTTCGATCCTCACCAGTTGGCTCCACACACCGGGAAGCTCCAGGGAATCGACCGCTCCGCGAGACACCACCTCCGACGGGTGGGTCAGCAGCTTCTCGAGCTGGTCCACGTCACCCGACAGCAGCCGCCTGGACAGCTCCCCGTCCGCCCACCGGCGCGCCTGAGGTCCCGTGATGGGCCCATGGAGCAGCTGCAGCGCCTCACCCAACGACAGCGGCCGCTGCTCCTCGAGCTCCTCCAACCACTCTGTCCAGCTCCCCGCCGCCGACCTCCGGCCGGGGAACCGTCGCTCCGCCGCCTCGCCCAGCGCCCACGCAGCACCTTCGGGCAGCTGCTCCCCGGCCGGCCGGACCCCGTCGTCGCTGTGCGCGCGCGATGAGAACGCGCGGAAGATGTCCCGGTGCCTGTCCCGCAGGGCCTCCGGCCACTCGCCCGAGATCACGGTCTCACCGGCCTCTATCCGCGAGGCGGCCAACGATGTGGACCAGGTGTAGCCCTGCGCCACGCCCTCGGGCAGGATCCGGCACAGCCACCCCAGGAGCTGATCCACCTCGCCCTGGGTTCCTGGCAGCACAAGCACCCGACGCGACGAGTCCAGCGCCCGCATGCCCGCCAGGGCCCGTGATACCTCGGGGCCTGGAGCCTTCAAGGTGGTGCGTGGGCGGACCGTCGGGCCGGGCAGGAGCCAACCGTCTCGTCGCACCACCGGCAGCGATCCGGTGAGGGACTCCATCAGGGTGGCGCCCTCGGGCAGGGCTGCGAGCTGGATCGCGCCGGCGGGCCCGTAGTGGCCGGCCGACCCTTGGATGACGACGATCCATGAGCCGACCCGTGGCGAGTAGCGGTAGGTGGTCACGGCGATGCCCTGCGCGTCAGGGGAGTCGGCGACGGCGAGCTGGGGGTACAGCGGTTCGAGCGCCGCGAACTCGGCCGCGACCTGGGGCGGGAGGGATGGTGAGCTGCGCTCCGGGTCCGGGCGGAAACCGCCTCCGCGGTCCGAGCGGGTGGAGACGAGCCAGGCCTGCGTTGTCATCCGGGTTCCTGGAACAGCACCGTCATCAGATGCAGCAGACCGGCGTTGGACGGGATGACCGCATCGGGGTCGCCGACCTGCCGGACCCGGCCATCCGGGGGGACGAACTCACGCGTGCAGGTCAGGACGAAGCGGATCGCTGCGGTGCCGTTGAGCGTCGAGATGAGGTTTCTGCCGAAGTCGGCGCCGAGCAGGGCCGAGGCGAGGACGGCGGTGACGACGTCGCGGGCCTGGAGGACGGACCCGTCGGCACCGGCGAACCAGTACCGCTCGGAGGTCTCGACGGCCACTTCCAGTCCGCCGACTCGCAGCGGCGCGAAGGCGTCCGTGGCCACCAGGCCCCAGAAGTTCGACGGATCCCCGAAGTGACCCAGGACGGCCAGCGCCACCTCGTTGGCCACACGGGCGCGCTCGTACCGGTCGCTCTCCTTGAGGACTCCGCCCAGCAGCTGGCGCGCGGATGCCGTCATGCACTCGGGGTCGTAGTGGTTCACGGCCGCCAGGACCGCATCCGCAGCCGCCCCCTGGAGCTCCCTGGCCGACTCGGGGCGGCGGAATGCCCACGCCCAGCGTGTCAGCGCATCCGGCTCACCGGGGGCGACGGGCTGCCTGGCCAGCGCGCGGTGGACGGCGTCGCACTTCGACACCGCGATCGACAGCTTCGCGTGGCCCATGGCCGTGAGCTCGCCGTCACTCATCAACAGCACCGAGTGCAGCAGTTCGTGTGCCTGCTGGCGGGTGGAGACGAACACGCGCCCGGGCTCCCCGCCCCGCACCCGCGAGGACGCCAGCCGCTCGGGATCGCTCAACTGGTGATACACCGACGAGAGCGACAACGAGTCGAGGACGCCGAGGAAGTGATGCGAGTAGTTGAGCTGAGCTCTCTCGCTGCGGCCCAACTTCACCCCACCGTCGCCCAGGTCGGTCAACCGGTCGATGATCTCGCCGGGGAGATCCACCAGCGCGGTGGTGACCTGCCGCCCGCCATGCGTGCTGCGGAACAGGTACGGCGCCCTCGTGCTGCCCCAGATGCGGGCCCGGTACTCGATGCTGGTGGGATCCGGGTTCTCCAGCAGCAGCGCCTGCCGGAGGACGTGCTCCAGCTTGTCAGGGGCCGCGACATCGTCGCTGACCGCGCCCAGGTACGCGGTGAGCCGTTGCCGTGCCGTCTCGCGGTAGTCGGCCGTCGGCTCGATGCTCCCGGTGGTGAACCGCTGCCCCATCTCCGGGGTCAGCAGGCGCCGCACCTGACGCTCCTGGCCGGGCGCGATCTCGGGCGCACCCAGGTGCGACGGGGGCAGCACCTCCTGCCACAGCCCGCGCACGATCTGCGACTTGCCGCCGCCGGTGGATCCCAGGATCTGCACGACGGTGGGGTCATCGACTCCGTCGGGGCTCGGCTCGTCGCGGGTGGTCGCCCCGATGATGGCCTTGATGAGGCGCATGAAGATGTTCGGGGCCGGCGCCTGAGCCGCCGTCACCCGGCGCATGTGGCCGTAGCGGCAGATCTCCCACCTGTCGGTGACTGCGTCACGGGGAAGCATCGTGCCCAGGGCGATGTCGCGGTGGCGCAGCCGGTACGAGCCGCCGTCGGGTCTGCTGCTGACCTCCAGCACCAGCCAGTCGCCCTCATCGGCGCTGCACAGCAGGCATGCGCGCCCCATCAGCTCACCATCCCCCACACCCAGAAGACGATGAGCAGTAGCAGGAAGGTCGCGACCGCGCTGAGGACGGTGACCAGCGTCGAGATCCGCTGCAGCTGCCGGTCCACGTCGTCGAGGTAGTGCGACAGGCGCACCGTCACCGGGTCTGAACGCCGCCCCGTCCGCCCGGTGAGCGCACCCAGCTCATCGCGGGTGAGCTCGAAGGGGGTGACCAGTCCCATGACCAGCGAGGTCAACCGATCTATCACAGCCCGAGCACCGCCAGAACTCCCATCATGCCCAGCAGGATCGCGGCGCCCGCCCCGATCCCCATCCCGATGAGGAGCGCGCGCGTGACGCGTTCCTTCACCGTGGCCGTCACCGCCGCCCGGACCACCTCGTGGTAGGCGGCCTGAGGCCGGTGCACGCTGGAGCGCAGGGCCCGCTTGGACTGCTCCGCCAGCGCGAGGTGGGGCGCGGGAATATCGGCCGGGGCGCGGCCGGGTTCCACGCGCGCCGGGTCGATCCGGGTGTCGCCGCGCAGCGCGGGTGTGGTGGCGCCGCCGTCGACCACAGTGAGCTCCTCCTGCGCTGCCTGCGCCGCGGCGATCGCCTCCGCCATGTCATGTGCGCTCGCGAAGCGGTCCTCGCGCTGGGGTTGAAGAGCCTTCATCACGACGCCGTCGAGGAACTCCAGGCTGGGATCACCCGCCCGCACGCTCGGCGGGACGACGGCGGGGCGCGCCCCGGTGGAGGCCTCCAGCGCCCCGAACGGCAACGACCCCGTGAGCATCTTGTACATCAGGCTGCCCACCGAGTAGATGTCCGAGCGGGGGTCCAGCGGCTGGCCCAGCAGCTGTTCGGGCGACGCGTACTGGGGGCTCCCCGGCTGCAGGCCGGTGAGGGTGACCGGCGCGTCGGAGGAGGACTTGGCGATCCCGAGGTCGATGACGGTGACCCGCCCCTCGCCGTCGATCATCACGTTGCTCGGCTTGATGTCGCGGTGGAGGATCACATCCGGATCCGAGTGCATCGCGTGGAGGCCGGCCAGAATCTGGCGGGAGATGTCCACCACAGACTCGGCGGTGAACCGGCGCGCGTACTTCAGCCTCTCCTGAAGGGTCTCACCCCGGACGTGGTCCATCACGATGTAGGGGTGGTCCTCGTGGGGCCCGGCCCACGGCGCGGGGCCCGTTCCGGCGTCGCGGACGCGTACGACGTTGGGATGCTCGATGCGCGAGAGGAGTGCCCGCTCCCGGTTGAGCCTGGCCCGGAAGGCGCCGTCGACGCTCATCGCGCCGGTGGGGAACTTCACCGCGACCATGTCGCCCTGCTGGCGGTCCGCGCCCGTGTACAC
>DATITN010000120.1:0-3532 GCA_035467795.1 Arachnia sp.
AGTCACCTGACCATCCTGTCACCACCGCCCTCGCGACGCCCCGGTTACCCGATCGACTGTGATCGCTCGGCCAGGATCAAGCGGCGGGGCAACCCCACTGGCTGAGGAGCGAGGAGCGCAGGGACGAGCCTCGAAGCCTAAGAAACCCGCGCTGACAAGGTCACTTTCTCTAGGACGCTCCTATGTTTTGTCAACCCCTTTCTCGAGGATTCTGAAGGTCTGGCGGGCGGCGTAGCGTTTGAGGCAGCGGCGGATCTCTCGCATGGTTTTGCCTTCTGCGGTTCGGCGTTCGATGTAGGCCTTGGTGGCTGGGTCGTGGCGTTGCCGGCAGAGGATGAGGGTGTGGAGGGCCTGGTTGAGGTGCCGGTCGCCGGAGCGGTTGAGGCGGTGTCTGGTCTGCTGGGCGCCGCTGGTGGCCGGGATCGGGGCGGTGCCGGAGATCATCGCGAACGCGGCTTCGGAGTGCACCCGGCCGGGATGGGACCACACCAGCAGCAGGTTCGCCGCGACGATGGGGCCGATGCCGTGGAGGTCGAGCAGGTCGGGTCGCCACTGCTTGACGATGCCGAGGATCTGCCGTTCCAGGGCCTTGGCGTGGAGCCGCAGCGACCGGGCCCGGTGCGCCAGTTCCTTCAGCACCGGCACCAGGATTACGGTCAGGGGGTCGTCGTCGCTGTGGGGACGCAGCTTCAGGGCCTGGGTGACCATCGGGGCGGTCTTGGGGTCGGTGAACCGTGACCGGAGCCCGTCGGGGGCGGTGAGCACCATTGAACGGAGTTGGCGTTGGGTGTCGGTGGCCTGCGCGACGGTCAGGTGTCTGGCGGTGACAAGGACCTGGAGCGCGGCACGGTCCCCGGTGACCGCCCGCGGGGTCGCTAGAGCGTCGCGGCCCAGCGCGTCACGGGCCGCGCGGATCGCGTCGATGACATCAGACTTCGCGCCGTTGCGGCGCTTCACCCTGACCGGCCGGTCGACCTCGACCACCAGCTCCCCGGCCAGGGCACGGGTCAGGCCGATCCCGTGACTGTTGGTGCCCTCGATCGCCCACCCGCGGCGCCCGGGATGGTCTTGGGCCCAGTCGATGAGCTGCTGGTAGCCGGCCGGCTCGGCCGGGGTCTGGATCGTGTCGAGTACCCCACCGGTGACCGCATCAACGACCGCGGCGACGTGGAACTGCTCGTGGGTGTCGACACCGATCACGAGGTCGACAAGCTCGCGGAGATTCTTCACACTGGACATGCGTCCCCTTCCATGGACGTAACCATCGGGTTCCGATCCGGGCAGGGACTGGGCACAACTGTGATGGGACACAAACGGCGCTGCTAACGCCGAATGGTCAAGCTCCTGAATCAGGCCACTGGTTTCTGCTCGGGTCGGGATCGACGCTCACGCCGGACATGTCCTACACCAAGGCACCCGAAGGGCCAGCTTCGAGGAGAGTCACGACGCGACCGTCGATCCCAACAACACCACCAACCAGGTGGTGACACCAGACTCACAGCTTCGAGGCCGCCCCGCGGCACCTCAGCCAGCGATGGGGGCGATGAGTTACGCGGAGGCGAGGCGCCGTCGCATTCCTTCCGTGAACTGCTCCGCCTCCAGCCCGGCGACGAGGTGCCACGTGTTGGGCGCCACCTTGACCGCGCCGGCCAGGCCCGCCCGCTGCAGCGCCTCGACGTCCACGAGGGAGTCGTCCTTGACGCCGACGCGCACGCGCGTCTCCGCGATCCACTCGACGCCGTCGACGTTCTCCTCGCCGCCGAGGGCAGTCACCCACTGGCGGGCCTGGTTGACCTGGACATCGTCGACGACGATGACGCGGGGCTCGGCCGTCGCGGCGACCTCGGCGTCCAGGTTGCCGCGGCGTGCGGCCGCCTTCTGCTCCGGGGTGCGGTAGTCGGTGAAGACGACCAGCAGCATCGCGGTGAAGAACGCGGCCGAGATGGCCAGGGCGTAGAGGGCGATGTTGTCGAACGCGGGGATGGTGAGCAGGGAGGTGAACACGAACGCGCTCGTCTTCAGGCCACCGCCGAAGCCGATGATGACGCCGCCGACGAGGCAGCCGGCCAGCAGGCGCGGATAGATCTTCTTGAACCGCAGATGGATGCCGTAGAGGCTGGGCTCGGAGATGCCGCCGAGCAGGCCCGCGGCCAGCGCACCGGATGCCGTCTGCCGCATCTGGACGTCGCGTTCCTTCCACGCCAGGTACAGCACGCCGGCGGTGGCCCCGAAGCAGGCGAAGTTCCATGCGCCCATGGGGCCCTGGATGTAGTCGAACCCGTTCTGCGAGATGTTGAGCAGCATGATGGCGTTGATCGGCCAGTGCAGACCCAGCGGGACCATGAACGGGTAGGCCAAGGGGACCACGATCGCGAAGATGAACGGCGAGAAGCCGTTGATGGACTCCAGCACCGAGGCCAGGCCGGCGCCGGCGTAGACACCGATCGGGCCGATGAGGAAGGCCGTCAACGGCAGCATGACCAGCATCGCGAGGAACGGCACGAAGATCAGATGCAGGTTCTCCGGGATGATCTTCTTCAAGAGTTTGTACAGCGGCCCGAGCACCCCTGCCATGAGCAGCGGCGGGAACACCTGCGAGGAGTAGTTGAAGATGGTCAGCGGGACGCCGAAGATGTCGACGAGCGTCACCTCGCTCCCCGCGATCATCGCCGTGTAGGCCTCGTCGATGCCGCCCAGGGCCGTGAAGCCCGGCAACATGACCAGGCCCATGATCGCGAACCCCACCCACGGGTCGGCGCCGAGCTTCTTCGAGGCGTTGTAGGCCACCATGAGCGGCAGGAACACGAACACCGACTGCCACAGCAGGTTCATGAACTGCCACGACGGCGGGAGCGTGACGCGCGGATCCGCCCAGTTCCCGATCACGCCGAGGGTGCTCATCAGCGACATGAAGGTGATGAACAGCGACGCGCCGAGCAGCGCCCCGAGGATGGGGCGGAAGCTGTCTGAGAGGAACTCGAAGAACGAGTCGATCCACGCGAACCTGCCCCGCACGCCGCCGGCCCGGGCGGCGGCCTTGAGTTCCTCGTCGCTCAGTGGCGTCTGGTTCTTGAGCTCCGGCAGCTCGTTGATCTCGTTGTAGACGGTCTGCACGGCGCCGCCGATGATCACCTGGAAGCGTTCGCCGGACTGGGGCACGGCGCCCATCACGCCCTTGATGGATTCGACGGCGGCCACGTCGATGCCAGAGGCGTCGCGCAGCTGGAACCGGAGGCGGGTGGCGCAGTGGCTCAGCCCGACGATGTTGCCGCCCCCGCCGACGGCGGTGACGATGTCCTGTGCGGTGCTCATCTTGGATCGCCTCTCAGTTCTCAGCCATGGGCACGAGCGCCCGGACTTCTTGCGGTGTGGAGCAGGCCACCGCGCGGGCGGCCAACTCCTGACAGGTGACCAGGTCGTATGCGCGGACCATGGCCTTGACCGCCGGGATGGCGGGGATCGAGCAGCTGAGCTCGTCCACCCCGAGCCCGACGAGGAGGGGCACGGCCTGCGGGTCGGAGGCCACACCTCC
>DATITN010000121.1:0-1667 GCA_035467795.1 Arachnia sp.
TACAACGTCGCCGGGGACGACGCTCGGGCCTGGGAGCGGTACCGCGTGGCGCGGGAGCTTGCCCCCGACGATGCCCGGCTCCTGTTCGAGCAGGATCTCCTGGCCGAGCGGTTGGGGCATCCAGCAGCCGAGCGTCTCCGACGGTTGGAGTCCGACAGGGTGCTTGTGGAGCGGCGCGACGACCTGGCCGTCCGGTACGCGACTCTCCTGACCTCGTCGGGGCGAGCCGCGGAGGCGCTGATGTGGCTTGAGTCGCGGCAGTTCCAGCCGTGGGAAGGCGGAGAGGGGACTGTCCTCGCCGCGTGGGATGCGGCACGAGAGGCCCTCGGCCTGCCCGTGGAGGACCCGCCGCTGAGCCTGGGGGAGGGGCGACCGGTGGCGGTCCCGCCAGTCGCGGTGCACGACGACGGCCACACCGACTACTTCGCCACCAGCCTGCCGGAGCTGCTCCTGTTCAACCGGCTTGACCGGGGGTGACTGACTCGGGGGTGGTGCGCTCCGGGCCGGGGCCCAGCTCGCCGCCGACGCCCGCGACGTCGAGAACGCCGAGGAGGGGTGCTGGTGCCCGCGCCGTAATGGTATGATCATTCACGGAGGCGCCCATCGGTAGAGGAGAATGCGCGGAATGGATCAGCGAGGATCTGGGCCTGACGGCCCGAACGAGGTAAATCGGCCAGTGCACGTGGTGGTTCTCGGCGCCGCCGGCACCGGCAAGACCACCATCGGCCGGGCCCTGGCCGAGCGGCTGGGCCTCCCGTTCGGGGAGGGCGACGACTTCCACAGCGAAGCCAACCGCGCCAAGATGGGCGCGGGCCAGGCGCTCACCGACGAGGACCGCTGGCCTTGGCTGGCGTCCCTGAGGGATTGGATGTCCGAGCAGGAGGCGGCAGGCCGCTCATCGGTGGTGGCCTGCTCAGCCCTTCGCACGGCCTACCGCGACGTGCTGCGCGAGGCCGACGGGGACGTCTTCTTCGTCCACCTGGTCCTGCCTGAGGACGTGAACCTTGAGCGGTTGGTGTCTCGGCAGGGGCACTTCATGAAGCCCGTGATGCTCGGCTCCCAGCGCGCCGCGCTCGAGGCGCTCGGGGAGGGCGAAGTGGGTATCGAGGCGATCAACGTGGGCGATCCGCGCCAGGTCGTCGAGGACCTCGCGGCCGTCCTCGTTGAACGCTTCGGCGCCCGCCTCAGCGGCTGAGATCCACGCCGGTCTCGGAGCCTGCCGCGACACTGAACGCCGTGCCCCGACCGTCGACCACAGCCTCGTAGTCTCCTGCGAAGCCCTCGACGATGACCTCGCCCCGCTCACCCGCGACCACGGTGGTCTCCGCCAGCCACCACTCGCCCCGTATGAGGCCGCGCAGCGCTTCGAAGGACGGCTTGGGTGAGCCGTCGGCGCGGATCAGCCCGATCGGCGCGCCCAGCCAGGCGCCCGCGTCGGTGATGCCCCAGTAGGTGATGGCCTCCACGGACGGGTGCGCCACGAGGGTGCGGTAGTGCCGCGACACCTCGTCGGCCTGCCTTGCCTCGCCCTCGACGGTGGAGGGCCAGGAGGGCACCTGGTAGTCGTTGAGGTCGACGATCTCGGCCGGCATGATCTCCCCGGAGACGAGGCTGGTCTCCGACATCTGCAGCGGCAGCCCGAAGCGGGCGAACCGTGCCAGCACCTC
>DATITN010000122.1:0-43554 GCA_035467795.1 Arachnia sp.
GGTTGAGCGTGTCCTGCCCGCCCACGTGCTCCGCCGAGACGGTGGTGCCGCGGACGACGAAGAAGTCCATGCCCGCCTTCTCCAGCACGGGGGCGAACTCCAGGGTGTGCGCGGGAGACAGCGATCCCGCCACCGGGACACCGGCGGCGCGGATCTCGGCCAGCCGGTCACGGATCAGCTCCGCCTTCACCGGCTCGGCGTAGATCTCCTGCAGCCGCTTCGTGGCCGTGACCTGATCCGATTCCTGCGTGATGCGCTCGTACTGGGGCTGCGGGTCCTCGTAGCGGGTCCAGAGGCCCTCCAGGTTGAGCACCCCGAGGCCGCCGAGCTGCCCCATCCGGATCGCGGTGGCAGGCGACATCACCGAGTCCATCGGCGCCGCCACGATGGGCACGTCGAAGGAGACCGCGTCGATCTTCCAGGTGAGGTCCACCTCGTCCTCGCCCCGCGTCCGGCGAGCCGGAGCGATCGCCACGTCGTCGAAGGCGTAGGCCTGGCTGGCGCGCTTGCTGCGTCCAAGCTCGTACATGGGTCTCCTTGCGGTCTAGCGCGACCAGTAGTTGGGCGCCTCGGCGGTGAGCTGAATGTCGTGCGGGTGCGATTCTCGCAGACCAGCCGAGGTGATGCGGACGAACCGCCCGCGCTCCTGCAACTCGGCGATGCTCCCGGCGCCCGAGTAGAACATGGATTGCCGCAGGCCACCCACGAGCTGGTAGGCGACCGCGGACAGCGGCCCACGGTAAGCGACCTGGCCCTCAATGCCCTCGGGGATGAGCTTGTCGTCTGCCGTCACGTCCCCTTGGAAGTACCGGTCCTTGGAGTAGGAGACCTTCCGCCCCCGGGCGGCCATCGCGCCCAGCGACCCCATCCCCCGGTAGCTCTTGAACTGCTTGCCGTTGATGAACACCAGCTCGCCGGGGCTCTCCTCACAGCCGGCCAGCAGGGATCCGAGCATCACCGACGAGGCGCCGGCCACGAGGGCCTTGGCGATGTCTCCGGAGTACTGCAGTCCGCCGTCGCCGATCACCGGCACGCCAGCCGGACGGCAGGCTCGGGCCGCCTCGTAGATCGCGGTCACCTGCGGCACACCGACGCCTGCGACCACGCGCGTGGTGCAGATCGAGCCGGGGCCCACCCCCACCTTCACCCCATCCGCGCCGGCCTCCACCAGCGCCTTGGCGCCCGCATAGGTGGCCACGTTCCCGCCGATGATGTC
Organism: Arachnia sp.; assembly: GCA_035467795.1. Taxonomy (GTDB): domain Bacteria; phylum Actinomycetota; class Actinomycetes; order Propionibacteriales; family Propionibacteriaceae; genus Arachnia. The sequence continues at coordinate 1,217 of DATITN010000122.1, forward strand.
CACCTCAGCCGCGGCCGGCTCTGCCTTGAGCCGCTTGATCATCTCCACCACGCCCCGGGAGTGGCCATGCGCGGTGTCCACGATGATGACGTCCACGTCCTGCTCGACGAGCGCCATGGCCCGGTCCCAGGAGTCCCCGAAGAACCCGATGGCCGCCCCTACCCGCAGCCTGCCCTGACCGTCCTTCGCGGCGTGGGGGTACTTGTCCGCCTTCACGAAGTCCTTGAGCGTGATGAGGCCCGTGAGCTTGCCCCGCCCGTCGACGATGGGCAGCTTCTCCACCTTGTGCCTGGCCAGCAGCGCCAGGGCCTCCTCATTCGAGACCCCCTCCGGCGCGGTGACCAGCGGCATCCGCGTCATGACCTCACCGACGGTGCGGCCGGGATCGTCCTCGAATCGCATGTCGCGGTTGGTGATGATGCCCACCAGCTTGCCGTCGGCCTCGACAACGGGGGTGCCGGAGATCCGGTAGGTGGCGCAGATCTCGTCCACCTCCCCGATGGTGGCCTGGGGGCTGACGGTGATGGGGTCACTCACCATCCCCGCCTCGGAGCGCTTGACCTGATCCACCATGTGCGCCTGGTCCTCGATGGAGAGGTTGCGGTGCAGGATTCCGATGCCCCCCTCGCGCGCCATCGCGATGGCCATCCTGGACTCGGTGACCGTGTCCATGGCGGCCGAGGCCAGCGGGACGTTGAGCCGGACCCGCCTGGTGAGCTGGGTGCTGGTGGCCACCTGGGAAGGGATGATGTCCGACTGGTTGGGCTGCAGCAGCACGTCATCGAAGGTCAGGCCCAGCGCCGCGAATGGGCTAGGCACTCCAGCGCCGGTCAGTTCCTCGAACACACGTCCACCTTTTCGTCTCTGCCGCCCCAAGTCCGGCCAGTCTATGCGGCAGGGCCCCGCCCGGACGAACCGGACGGGGCCCTGCGGCGCACTTGAGCGGTCAGCTCTCGTCGTCGCGCTTGTCCACCACGAGGGTCTCGGTGGTGAGCAGCAGCGAGGCGATGGACGCGGCGTTGGCGAGCGCGGAACGCGTCACCTTCACCGGGTCGATGACGCCATGCTCGACGAGGTTCTCGTAGACGCCGGTCCTGGCGTTGTAGCCGTGGCCGACCTCCATCTCCGCGACCTTCGAGGTGATGACGTAGCCCGCCTCGCCGCCGTTCTCGGCGATCCAGCGGAGCGGCTCGACGAGGGACTTGCGCACCACGTCGACACCGGCCTTCTCGTCGCCCTCGAGGCCCAGGTGGTCCGCCAGGACCTCCCCGGCGTGGATGAGGGCGGAGCCGCCGCCGGCGACGATGCCCTCCTCGATGGCCGCACGGGTGGCCGAGACAGCGTCCTCGATGCGGTGCTTCTTCTCCTTCAGCTCCACCTCGGTGGCGGCGCCGACCTTGATCACGCACACGCCTCCGGCCAGCTTCGCGACACGCTCCTGGAGCTTCTCGCGATCCCAGTCCGAATCCGTGCGGGCCATCTCGGCCTGCAGCTGCGCGACGCGGCCGCTGACCTCGGCGTGCTCGCCGGCGCCGTCGACGATGGTGGTGTTGTCCTTGGTGACGAGGATGCGACGCGCGCGCCCCAGCACCTCGAGGCCAACCTGATCCAGCTTGAGGCCCACCTCGGGAGCGACGACCTGGCCGCCGGTGAGAATGGCGATGTCCTCGAGCATGGCCTTGCGGCGGTCACCGAAGGCCGGAGCCTTGACCGCGACGGAGGTGAAGGTGCCGCGGATCTTGTTGACCACCAGCGTGGACAGGGCCTCGCCGTCGACGTCCTCGGCCACGATGAACAGCGTGCCCTTGGCGGCGATGACCTTCTCCAGCAGCGGGAGCAGGTCGTTCATCGACGAGATCTTGCCGCTGTTGATGAGGATGTAAGGATCCTCGAGGATGGCCTCCATCCGGTCCGCGTCGGTGACGAAGTACGGGGAGAGGTAGCCCTTGTCGAACTGCATGCCCTCGGTGAACTCGAGCTCGGTGCCCATCGTGTTGGACTCGTCGACGGTGATGACGCCGTCCTTGCCCACCTTGTCGAACGCCTCGGCGATCAGATCGCCGATCTGCTCGTCACGCGAGGAGATGGTGGCCACCGAAGCCATGTCGGCGGTGGTGTCCACGGGGCGCGCGTTCTCACGGAGGCGCTCGACGACGGCCTCCACGGCCTTGTCGATGCCGCGCTTGAGGCCGATCGGGTTGACCCCGGCGGTCACGGCGCGAAGGCCGGCGTGCACCATGGCCTGGGCCAGCACGGTGGCGGTGGTGGTGCCGTCACCGGCGACGTCGTTGGTCTTGGTGGCCACCTCCTTGGCGAGCTGAGCGCCGAGATCCTCGTAGGGATCGTCGAGCTCAACCTCCTTGGCGACGGTGACGCCGTCGTTGGTGATCGTGGGGGCTCCCCACTTCTTGTCCAGGACCACGTAGCGGCCCTTGGGGCCCAGCGTCACCTTGACGGTGTTGGCGAGGGCGTCGACACCGCGCTCAAGCGCGCGACGTGCCTCCTCGTTGAATGCGAGAATCTTCGGCATGTGTGGTCCTTACTTGCTGACGACGGCGAGGATGTCGCGGGCGTTCAGCAGGAGGTACTCCTGGCCGTCGTACTTGACCTCGGTGCCTCCGTACTTGGAGAAGATCACGATGTCGCCCTCGGCGACGTCGAGCGGGACACGGTTGCCCTTGTCATCGATGCGGCCGGGGCCGGTGGCGATGACCTTGCCCTCCTGGGGCTTCTCCTTGGCGGTGTCGGGGATGACAAGGCCGGAAGCGGTGGTCTGGACGGCCTCAAGGGGCTGAATGAGGATCCGGTCCTCGAGCGGCTTGATCGTGGTTGCCACGTCAAACACCTTTCTGTCATATCCGACCCGGAGGCCGGCTTGTAGGTCAGTGTGAAGTGGCCGGGCGTCGTCGCGGGTGCCGTCCGACCATTAGCACCCGACAGGGCCGAGTGCCAGCACCTACGTTATCCGGGGTTTAGCACTCAATCAAGCCGAGTGCCAGAAGTGCCCCGGTTGGACCGTTTCGCGATGATGGAAACCGTCCCGCCCACGGTGCGCGCGAGGATGATCGTGGCCGCCGCGCTCCCCTTCGGCTTGAGCTCGCGGCGGAGCGCGGCCGGGTCCACGTCGATGGCGCGTTTCTTGATCTCCAGGGTTCCAATGCCCCGTTCGCGGACGTAGCCGCGCAGCGCCTTGACGGAGTAGTCGAGCACGTCGAGGACCTCGAAGCGGGTGGCCCAAGGCGTGTCAATGGGCTCGTCGGAGGAGAGGTAGGCCACATGCGGGTCCAGCAGCCAGGCCCCCGGGACCGACTCCCCCACCAGGCCCGCCCGGATCGCGGCGCCGTCCGGCTCGTAGACGTAGCGCCCCAACGGCGCGGCGACAGGCGGCTCATCCCCCACGCCAGCGAGCTCCAGGACCAGGCCGTCGCTGATCAGCACGGCCGAGCGCCCCTCGGGCATCCGGTTCCACAGCGACACCTCCACCACGTCGCCCCCGTCGCTCACCCAGGTGGCGCGCACGCCGTCGGGGATGAGTTCCTTGGGCAGTCCCGGGCCGAGCTTGACGCAGACGAACCTGGGCGAAGCCAGGTGCTCGAGCACCAACGACCATGGTGGGGTGAAGTCCGCCACGTTCCAGGTGCGGCCCTTCGCGGTGCGGCGGGCGGGGTCCAGGAACACGCCGTCGCTCTCCGGGACCGCGACCTCCTCGGCGCGCGCCACCGCGGCCGGGTCGGCACCCACGAGGCCGAGGTTCCAGGACGCCACCTCGGCGGTGGCGGGGTCGGCGTCGACTGCGTGCACCGCGAGCCCCGCCTCAGCCAGAGCCATCGCGTCCGCCCCGATTCCACAGCCCAGGTCCCACACCGTCGCCACCCCGGCCGCTGCGAAGCGCGCCGCGCGCCACCGGCGGACCGGGTCGCGGGTGGCCTGCTCCAGACCCGCGTGGGTGAACAGCATCTCGTCGGCACGGGCGAACTTGACCCGGGCCCGACGACGCAGCGCCGCCTGCGTCAGCGCCCACGCGGCTTCGTCGGGGCCGAAGCCGGCGCGCAGGCGGGACGCGGCGCCCAGCGACGACGGATCCGGCTCCCGCATCGCGGCCGCGAGGGCGGCCTCCCGCCCGGTCATTCCGCCGAGAACCGCCAGCCCACGCTGTGCCCGCCGTCGTAGGGCAGGACGCCGTGGAACTGGGGCACGGTCTCGTCGAAGACCAGGGGCAGGAAGTGCCGGTCCCCGTCCCACATCGGCAGCTCCATCACCGTGTCGACGTCGTGCCAGGCCAGGGTCCCCTCCGGGTTCGAGGGGTACGGCTCGCCGTCGATGCCGGTGACGAGGAACACGAACCCGAACACATCGCGCCCGTTGAAGCCCGGCCAGGACACTGTGCCGCGCAAGCGCATCGAGGTCACCTCGACTCCGGCCTCTTCGCGGATCTCGCGGCGCATCGCCGAGGCGACGTCCTCGTCGCGCTCGACCTTGCCGCCGAGGCCGTTGTACTTGCCGAGCTGCTCGTCCTCGGACCTGGAGATCCGGTGCACGAGCAGGACCCGGCGCCAGTCCGGGCTCACGATGTAGCCCAGCGTGGTCAGCTCGGGCGAGTACGCCATGTCAGGGCCGGGGTTGGCGCTGGGTGCGGTCTGTCCCATCGAAGTCCAGCTCCCGGGTGTCGAACTCCACCAGCTCCTCCCCGAGCGATCTGAGTAGCTCGTGGCGGGCCTCCCGCCGCTGGCGCTGCTCGATCGGGTCCGGCACGGGCGCGGCCGCCAGCAGGCGCTTGGTGTACTCCTCCTGCGGGTGGAGCAGCACCTGCTCGCGGTCGCCCTTCTCCACGATCTGGCCGTACTGCATGACGACAACACGGTGCGCCAGCGAGTCGATCACCGCCAGGTCGTGTGAGATGAACAGACACGCGAAACCGAAGTCCCGTTGGAGCGCGGTGAACATGGCCAGTACCGAGGCTTGCACGGAGACGTCGAGCGCCGAGGTGGGCTCGTCGGCCACCAGCAGGTCCGGGCTCAGGGCCAGCGCGCGGGCGATGGACACTCGTTGGCGCTGCCCGCCGGAGAGCTCGTGCGGGTACCGGTTGTAGACGGTGCGGGGTAGTTGGACCGCGTCCAGGAGTTCATGGACGCGCGCCTGCCTGGACTTGGCGTCACCCTCCTTGTGCACGCTGAGCGGCTCGGCGATGACGTCACCGATGGGGAATCGAGGGTTGAGCGAGGCGGCCGGGTCCTGGAAGATGACGCCGATCCGCTTGCGCAGGCCCTTGAGCGCCTTGCCCTTGAGGGAGAGCAGATCCTCCCCCAGCACGCGGACCTCGCCGGAGTCCGACGGGATGAGCCCGAGCAGGGCTCGGCCGATCGTGGACTTGCCTGAGCCGTACTCGCCCACCAGGCCGACGATCTCCCCGCGACGAACGTCGAAGCTGACGCCGTCGACGGCGCGGAACGGCTTCTTGCCCGCGCGGTGGTACTCGACCACGAGCTCGTCGACCTCCAGGGCCGCCTCCGCCGTCTGGCTCACCGGGTGGGGCGCCACACCGAACTGCCCGTGCCCCTGGCCGAGCCGAGGCACGGCGGCCAGCAGCCTCTTGGTGTAGGGGTGGGTGGGATGCAGGAGCACCTGCTCCGCGGGGCCGCGCTCCACGATGTTGCCCTTGAACATCACCGCCACGTTGTCGGCCATGTCCGCCACCACGCCCATGTTGTGGGTGATGAGCAGGATGCCGGTGTTGAGCTTGTCCTTGAGCGATCGCAGCAGGTCCAGGATGTCCGCCTGCACCGTGACGTCCAGGGCCGTGGTGGGCTCGTCGGCGATGATCACCTCGGGGTCGCAGGCCAGCGCCATGGCGATCACCACCCGCTGCCGCATTCCCCCGGACAGCTCGTGCGGGAACTGGCTGGCACGGCGCTCGGCATTCGGGATGCCGACGGCGTTGAGCAGGTCGACGGCGCGGTCCCACGCCTCGCGCCCGAACGCGACGCCGTGCACCTCCATGGATTCGGTGAGCTGCTCGCCGATCTTGATCACCGGGTTGAGCGCGGTCATGGGCTCCTGGAACACCATGGCCACGCGGTTGCCGCGCAGGGCACGGAGCTGGCGCCCGGACAGCTCTCCGACGCTCTGGTCCGTCACGCGGGTCTGACCCTCGATCCGGGCCGTCTTGGGCAGCAGCCCGAGTGCAGTGGTGGCGGTGACCGACTTGCCGGAGCCGGACTCGCCCACCAATGCCATCACCTCGCCGGGCTCGACGGTCAGCGTGATGCCCTTGACTGCGTGAACTATGCCGAACTCGGTGCGGAACTGGACGTCGAGGTCGTCGAATTTGAGGACCGGGTTCTCGCCGGTGAAACGGGGGGTGGTGGTCATGGGAATAGAACCTCAGTCCATCTGCTGGCGGGGATCGAACGCGTCGCGGAGTCCGTCACCGATGAAGTTCACGCAGAGCGCGATGGCGACGATGAACACACCGGGCCACCAGAACAACCACGGGCGCGTGCTCAGCGCGTTCTGGTTCTCCGAGATCAGCAGACCCAGCGAGGTGTTCGGCGGACGCACACCGAACCCCAGGAACGACAGCGCGGTCTCCACCAGGATGGCGGCGGAGATGAGCAGGGTGGCGTTGACGATGATGGTGCCGAGCGCGTTGGGCAGGATGTGGCGCACGATGATCCGCCACGGGGATGTCCCGACTGCCCGGGCCGCGGCGACGAACTCGCGCTCCCGCAGGGAGAGCACCTCGCCGCGCACCAGGCGCGCCAGTCCGGTCCAGGAGACGATCGCCAGCATGCCGGCCAGGGCGAAGATGCCGCCGACGTTTCCCGCCATCCGGCCGAGCACAGCGGCGAGCACGAGGGTGGGGATGATGATGAACAGGTCCGTGACGCGCATCAGGAAGGATTCGGCGATCCCCCGGAAGTAGCCGGCCGCCGCGCCGATGAGGGTGCCGATGATCGTGGCCCCGATGCCGACGGTGAACGCGATGGTCAGCGAGTTCTGGGTGCCGAGCATCACCAGGGCGAAGTAGTCCTTGCCGATGGTTGACTGCCCGAAGGGATGGTCGCCGATCGAGAACGGCCACAGCGTCAGGGTGGGGGCCCCGCCCACCTCCTGGATCGGGTAGAGGTCCACGTGGTTCTTGGGCCACCATCCGGGGATGGGCCCGAAGCCGATCGTGGTGGTGGCGAGCAGGATGATCAACACCAGGATGGTCAGCGAGATCATCGCGCCGCGGTGGCGGACGACGCGGCGAAGGACCAGTTGACCCTGTGAGTACGACTTGTCCGTGGTGGTCGTCTCATCGGGCATCGACTCGATCTCGTAGTCGGCCTCGTGGACGTCGTCGAGCTGGGCGGGGTTGTTCGGATCACTCATGATGGAACCTCACTTCCTAGCGGGAGATCCGCGGGTCGAGGATGGCGTAGGCGATGTCGGCCATCATGTTCATAATCACGGCGGCGGTGCCGGTGACGAGGTAGAAGGCCATGACCGGCGCCGGGTCGACCTGGGCGAGGCCGGTACGGAAAAGGTTGCCCATGCCCTGCCAGCCGAACACAGTCTCCGTGATGACGGCGCCGCCGATGAGCCCGGCGAAGTCGAACGCCACGATGGTGGCCAGCGGGATCAGCGAGTTGCGAAGCGCGTGTCGGGTGATCACCTTGCGCTCCGAGATGCCCTTGGACCGGGCCGTGCGGATGTAATCCTGGTTGAGCACGTCCAACATCGACGCGCGGGTGTAGCGGGTGTACGAGGCGATGGAGATCAGGGTCAACGTGATGGTGGGCAGCACCAGGTGCGTGAGGGTGTCGATCGAGTGCATCCAGAAGGTGGACTCGTAGTTGGGCGTCATCGAGCCGATCGTCGGGATGGGGCGGGGCTGCTCCTGGAGGTACATGGACCAGTTCGACAACAGCAGGTCGCTGACCGCCAGCAGCGAGGCGAGCAGCGCCGTGACGACGGACGCGAAGGTGGCCTGGCGTCGGGAGAATCCGCCCAGCAGCTGACCCGCGGCCACACCGGCGACGATCGCCGCCACGAAGCAGACCAGCAGCACGGCCACGGAGCCGTTGGTCAACAGGTAACCGCGCGTCGCAATGTAGCCGACGATGGCCAGACCGGCGGTGGCGCCGACGGCGTTGCGCACGCGGTGGTTCTTGTAGCCCGACGTCAACATGATCACCAGCGCGGCGGCGCCGATGACGGCGAGGATGTAGACGGGGATGCCGAGAGCGGGGCGGCGGAACCAGGTGACGGCGTCGAAGTAGATGAGGATGGCCGCCACGCCGGCGGCGATGGCCGCGAACGTGATGAGGCGACGCTTGAGGTCGCCCCCCATGGCGGCCTGGAGGATGAACGCGACCACCACCGCCACGCCGAGGATCACCGGCCAGCTCAGGTCCGCGTCGACGATCCAGTTGTTGAACTCGATGGCGGCGTAGTGCTTGAGCAGCACGCCCAGCCAGAAGACGGGAAGGGAGAAGGCGACGAAGGCGAAGAGGGTGACGCCGTAGTCGAATCCGCTGTACTGGCGGATGGCGGTCACAATGCCCAGAATCACGCCGACCACGATCGCGAGCAGGGTGGCCAGGACCACCAGACGGAGGGTCGATCCGGCGGCGGTGGAGACGAGTGCGTTGACAGACTGGCCGTTGAGAGCGGTGCCGAGGTCACACTGACCGATCAGGCACTTCGATGCGCCCGTCAGCCACTCCCAGTACCGCTCGTACCACGGCAGGTCCAGGTTCATGTTCTCGATCCGCTGCCGGATCCGGTTCTCCCGGTTCGGGTCGTTCGACTCGCGCAGATCCTGCAGAGGATCGCCTGAGTTGATGACGAGCACATACAAGAGCAGTGACCCCAGCAGAAGGACCGCAAGAGAGATCCCCAGGCGTTTCGCGATGAACTTGAACAAGATCTGTCCTCTGACATGATTCCGGGCGCCGACCGCGGCGCCCATCCGCCGCATACTACGGCAGAGGGAAGAGCGGATGAAAGGGTGTATGCACGGAAATCGGGGCAGGTGACCTGGGTCCCTGCCCCGATTCCGTCAGCGGTTACCGTGCGATCGTGTCAGCCACGGTCACTGGGCGACCCACTGCGGGGCGTTCCACGACACCTGGTCCTGCGTGGCCGTGCCGCGCACGTTCTGCAGGGTGGAGTCGTAGGCGACCACCAGCGGGTGCGCGTACAGCGGGATGCCGTGCAGCGAATCCCACAGTCCCTTCTCGATGATCTTGGTCTGCTCGAGGTGGACGGTCTCGTCAAGCGTGGCGACGAGTTCGGCCCATGCGGCGTCGACGGTCTCGTTGCTGAACTCGGAGTAGTTCTGCGGCTTGCCGGTGGCGTAGATGTTCTCACCCGAGGTGATCTGGCCTGAGCCTGCCCATGCGAACAGGGCCACCTCGTAGTCGCCGTTGACGAGCGCGTTGGAGAAGAAGTCCTCCGCGCTGGAGTCGATCACGTTGAAGCCGGCGTCCTTGCAGGAGGCCTGGATCGCGGAGACCGTCTCGGTGCGGCGCTGGTTGCCGGAGCGGTAACCGATGCGCACGTCGATCGGGGTGGTGATGCCGGCCTCGGCGATGAGCGCCTTCGAAGCTTCCACATCTACCTCGTCGACTCGGCCGTCGTAGGCGGCGCCGACGATCTCGTCGTAGCTGTCCTGGAACGGGAACACCTCGCGGGCGTTCATGATGACGGTGTCGGGCGCGATCGGCGCGATCAGGGTGTCGACGATCTGCTGACGGGGCACGCAGTGGGCGAACGCGGTGCGCAGCTGCAGGCCGGTGTCCGGGTTGCCGAAGGCGTTGTTCTCGCGGAAGTTGAAGTCGAGGTGCTCCCACGTGAGCGACGAGCCGGACTCGATGGTGACGGCGGATCCGAGTGCCTCGAGCTGTCCGACGGTGTCCACCGTGGCCTGCGGCTGGATGACCTGGACGTCCTTGTTGCCCAGGGCCTGGACCTGCTGTGCGTCGTCGATGAAGCGGAACACGAGGTCACGCGTACCGGCCGGGGTGCCCCAGTAGGACTCGTTGGCGGTCAGGGTCAGCGAGTTGCCGGCCTGCCAGCCGCCGTCCTTGATGGTGTACGGGCCGGACGACGGGGTCAGCGACGCGTCGGGAAGCTCGCCGGGGTTGAAGATCCAGCCCTCGTTCCAGAAGGTGGCGGCCGACTTGACGGTCTCGGCGTCGCGGTCCAGGACCGCCTGGGCCAGCGCACCGGGCTCAAGGCCGGCCTCGGTGGCGATGACGTGCTCCGGCAGTGCGGAGGTCACGATGATCCGGTAGTCCGGGTTGGGGTTGGTGTAGGTGACGGTGAACTCCTTCGAGCCGACCTCACCCTCCGGGCCCTCGGGCACGTACTGCGCGAACGAGGTCGACACGTGGTCGAACACCGCGGATGCCTCAGCGTCCTCGCCATTGGCGAAGCCGGGTGCGATGAACTCGGGGTTCTGCGCAGCCCAGTCCATGAGGTAGTCGTTGATGGTGACCGGCGTGCCATCGGACCAGACCGCGTCGTCGTTGATCGTGTAGTCGATCGTGAGCGGATCCTCCGAGGTGACCTCGTAGGTGCCGAAGTCGGTGTTGTCGCAGATCGTGCCGTCGGTGCCGAAGTACACGAAGCTCGAGAACATGTGGGCGGCGATCACCGAGTTGTATGTGGAGTACGTGGCGTTGGTGATCGAGTTGTAGCCGCTCCAGTCGCCTGGGCCCGCCGTGTAGCGGACCTCGCCGTCGGCGGTCTCGGTGATGCCGACGTCCTGCAGGCAGCCGGCCACGGCGTCGCCGCCTGCGCCCTCGCTGGCGGACGCGGTGGCCGAGGCGCTACCGGAGGCAGCGTCTTCGGGGTCGGTGGGTTCTGGGCTGGTGCAGGCGCCGAGCAGGAGTGCTCCGCTCAAGACCAGGCCGAGGGACACCTTGGTTCCCTGGAACTTCATTCTTTCTCCTAAGTCGTCGAACGACGGAAGAGGCCCGAATGGGCCGAGTGATGCCAGCGAACATAGCCAAGGCACGTTCAAATTGGCTAGGCAATCTGGGGTTTGACGCCAGATCGTTACTAACTTGTGTCCTGACGCGACAAAATCAGACGACGATGGTGCCCACGGGCAGTCCCGAGTGCACCGAGAAGCCGAGCCCCGACGGGCGCACCCCGGCCCGGATGGCCTCGCTGCCGACAGCTGCGATCATGGCGCCGTTGTCCGTGCACAGGGCCGGCCGCGGGCGCCGCAGCTCGATGCCGGCCTCCCCGGCCCGCTCCTCCAACAGTGTGCGGAGACGGGAGTTGGCGGCCACGCCGCCGCCGATGAGGATGGAGTTGACCCCCAGATGCTGGGCCGCGTCGATGGTCTTGGCCGTCAGCACGTCGCACACCGCCTCCTGGAAGCTGGCCGCGACGTCCGCCACCGGCACCTCGCCGCCGTCGAGCCGGCGCTGCTCCACCCACCGCGCCACCGAGGTCTTCAGCCCGGAGAAGGAGAAGTTGAACCGGTGCTTGGCCATGTCGTGCCGGGCGGTCAGTCCGCGGGGGAAGCGGATGAAGGTGGGGTCGCCCTCCTGGGCGGCCCTGTCGATCACGGGCCCGCCCGGGTAGGGCAGCCCGAGTAGGCGGGCGACCTTGTCGTAGGCCTCGCCGGCCGCATCGTCGATGGTGGAGCCCACCTCGGTGATCCGGGTGGCGATGTCCTCGACGTGGAGCAGCTGGGTGTGGCCGCCGGAGACCAGGAGCGCCAGCGACGGCATGGGGAGCGGCCCGTGGTCCAGCAGGTCCACCGCCACGTGACCCACCAGGTGGTTCACCCCGTAGAGGGGCTTGCCCAGGTAGGCCGCAAGTGCCTTCGCCGAGGCGACCCCGACGACGAGGGCGCCCACCAGGCCGGGGCCGGCAGTCACCGCGATGGCGTCGAGGTCCGACAGGTCCACCTCCGCCTTCTCTGCGGCGCGTTCCAGCGCGGGAATCAGCGCCGAGAGGTGAGCCCGGCTGGCCACCTCGGGCACCACCCCGCCGAAGCGGACGTGCAGGTCCACCGAACTGGCCACCTCGTTGGCCAACAAGGTCCGTCCACGGACGATACCCACACCAGTCTCGTCGCACGACGACTCGAGGCCGAGCACCAATGGCTCACTCATCGTTGTCCTCCATGTCCCACATGCCGACGGAGTCTGCGTCGACGCCCTCCAGCCTCCGCTCGAGGATGAGCGCGTCGGCACCGGGTCCGTAGTAGTCCGGCCGGGTGGCCACGGCCGCGAAACCATAGCCCTGGTACAGCTGGATGGCCGAGGCGTTGGACGCGTCAACCTCCAGCAGCATCCGCCGCGCCCCGTGGCCGATGGCCCACTGCAGGCCGGCCATCAGCATCACGCGGGCGAATCCGAGGCGGCGCTGATGGGGCGCCACGACGATGCGGTGCAGGTCCGACACGTCGTCGACCAACTGGAATGCGGCCACGCCCACCGCCTCTCCGCTCTTGCGGCGGGCGATGAGCACGAGGCGACCCTCGCCGGTGACCTCCTGGCGCCACGACGCCTCGGACCATTGCGTGGCGAAGTGTTCCTCCAGCGCGAGGATGTCCGGCAGATCCTCCGCGACGGCCGTCTCGACGATCACCGGGGAGCCCTGAGCCGCGGGAGCGCGGACTTGGGTGCGCCGGGCACGGAGGCGTCCGCCGCGCGCAGGTAGTACGGCTCGTCGCCTGCGGGGAGAAGAAGCGGCCACCGGGCCGCGAGGAGCGCCGGGTCCAACGACTCCGGGCCCTTGACGTCCAGGAGGGCGCGGAACGCCGTGGGGACGGCGCCGGCCACGGGAAGGGGCGGCAACGCCTCCGGGGCGCTCACCTGCGGGTCTGAGACGCGCGTCCCGTCGCCGAGGTAGGTGGCCCAGTACAGCTCCTTGCGGCGGGCGTCCGAGGCGACGACGAACTCGGCCGGCGCGCCCTCCTCCGCCCACTGCCTGGCCACCACATCGAGGGAACAGACGCCGTGCGCCGCGCGGCCGGAGGCGTGCGCGAGGGTCCACGCGGTGGCGACGCCCACCCTCAATCCGGTGAACGGCCCCGGCCCCATCCCGACGGCGAACTCGTCGACGTCTCGAAGGGTGATTCCGGCGCGGGCGCAGGCCTCAAGCACCGACGGCATGAGCGACTCGGCGTGGGCGCGGGTGTCTGCCACCATCACGCGGGTGTGCGGCTCACCGTCGAGGGCCAGGCCAACCGCGACGACGTGGCTGGTGTCGATGCCGAGGGTCCAGGTCATGGCGCCTCCCTGAGGACGTCGAGGGCACCGGCCCATCGGGGCCCGAAGCCGGTGAGGTAGACGGTGCGATCGTCCGAGTCCATCCCGCGGACGATGTCGATCTCGAGACGGTCCTCGGCCAGCCACTCGGCCAGTCCGTGGCCCCATTCGACCAGGGTCACGGACTCGGCGAGCGTGGCGTCGAGGTCGATGTCGGCGAGCTCCGAGGCGTCGCCCAGCCGGTAGGCGTCCACGTGGACCAGCGCCGGCCCCCCGCCCCGGGGCGGATGGACGCGCGAGATCACGAAGGTGGGAGAGATGATGGGGCCCTCGACGTCCAGCCCCTCCCCGATGCCCTGCGTGAGGGTGGTCTTCCCCGCGCCCAGCTCGCCCGTGGCGACGATCACGTCGCCCTTGGCCAGCACAGCCGCCAAGGCGCGACCGAGCCGGCGCATGTCATCGGCCGTGGGCACGTCGATGACGACGGGAAGGTCCCGGCCCATGCGGAAGCCGTGCGGCTCCGGCGCCATGACATCGAAGCCGTGGTCCTTCCACCAGTCGACGAGCTGCGGGAACTCCTCGCGCGCGAACAGCGAGGCGCGCCGGGCGCCCAGATCCGCCGCCACGGTGAGGGCCCCCTCCACCAGCGACCGGGCAACGCCCTGGCCGCTGGCGGACGGGAGCACCGACACGCGCCGAAGAGTGGCCGTGCCGTCTGTCATGTCGACGAGGAGGCCCGCGATGATGCGCCCCTCGCGCTCCACCACCACTCCGTAGCCCTCGGTGAGGGCACGCTCGATGTCGGCAACCTCGTCGGTCAGCGCCTCGGCCGGCGGGTCCACTGGTGGACGCGCCGCGAACGCCTCATGGATGACGTGAAGCAGCTCGGCGGCGTCGCCCGGATCGGCGATCCGGATCGACAGGGTGGCGGTGTCCATAGGCGCGAAATCCTACGCCCTCACCAACGATCCCTGCGGCCCCCGCGCTGCCCACCGCGGCCGCCCTCGTAGCGACGGCCACCATGGCCGCCCCCCTCGGGACGACGACGCTGAGCCTGCTTGGGTGCGATGAGCCGCTGGTAGTCAGCCTCGGAGATCTCGACGCCCGACGTGGGACGCGCCCCGGTCGCCTCGCGCAGCTCCGCGGAGCCCGGCTCCACGGCGAGGGCAGCTGCCCGCACCCCGGCCTGGCTCAGCAGCCGCTCGGTGGAGCGCTGCTGGTGCGGCAGGACCACCGTGGCCACAACACCCTCCTGGCCGGCGCGGGCGGTGCGCCCGGCGCGGTGGAGGTAGTCCTTCGAGTCACGCGGCGGATCGACCTGCAGCACCAGCGTCACATCGTCGACGTGGATGCCGCGGGCCGCCACGTCGGTGGCGACGAGGACCGGCACAGTGCCGTCCTTGAACGCGGCCAGGATGCGGGCGCGCGCGCCCTGGGTAAGGCCGCCGTGGAGCGAGCCCGCCATCACACCCGCCTCGCGGAGCTGGCCGGCAATGCGGTCTGTGCCCAACTGGGTGCGGGCGAACAGGACGGTGCGACCGTCGCGGTTGGCGATCTCCGCCGTGACCTGGTTCTTGTGGTGCGGGCGAACGATCAGCGGCCGGTGCACCATCGTCGTGACCGAGTTCTGGCTGGAGTCCACCTGGTGCGTGACCGGGTCGTTGAGGTAGGTCCGCACGATGGAATCGACGGCCGCGTCGAGGGTTGCGGAGAACAGCAGCCGCTGCCCACCCTCGGGGGTGGCGTCGAGCAACGTGCGCACCTCCTTCGTGAAGCCGAGGTCTGCCATGTGGTCGGCCTCGTCGAGGACGGAGATCTGCACCTGGCTGAGGTCCGCGGCGCCCTGCTCCAGCAGATCGATGAGGCGGCCGGGAGTGGCCACCACCACGTCGACTCCGCGCTCGAAGGCGCGGATCTGCGGACCGTAGGCCATGCCGCCGGCGATGAGCGTGAGGTCGAGCCGCATCGCGGCCGCCAGCGGGGAGAGGACGTCTGCGATCTGGAGGGCCAGCTCACGGGTGGGCGTCAGGATCATGGCCCGAGGGGATCCGACAGGGGTCCCCTCCGCCAGCCTGGTCAGCATCGCCAGGCCGAAGGCCAGCGTCTTGCCCGAGCCGGTGCGGCCCCGGCCCAGGACGTCGCGGCCGGCGATGGCGTCGCCGATGGTGGCGGCCTGGATGGGGAACGGGGCGCTGATGCCCTGGCCTGCGAGGACGCGCACCAACGGCTCAGCAACACCGAGCTCGAAGAAGCCCGACGCCACGTCGCCCTCGACACCCTCCGCCGTCGTGGCGGTCCAGCTCATCTGGTCCGCCTCGGGGGCGTCGAAGTTGTCCTGGCGGGGGGCGCGGGTGTCGCGGCGGTCATGGCCGCGGCGGTCGTCGTGGCCGCGTGGCTCGTGCGGGCGGCGCACCTCGACGTGGGGAGGCATCGAACTGCGGCGGTGACCGCCGGAGCGGTCCCCACCACGGTCATCGCGGTCGCCCCAGCGGGGACGGTCGTCGCGGGCCGGACGGTCGTCGCGGCGGGGTCGGTCGTCGCGGGAGCGATCGGAGTAGCGGTCCTCGCGGGGGCGATCGTCGCGGGCCGGACGGTCGTCGCGGCGGGGTCGGTCATCCCGGGAGCGATCGGAGTAGCGGTCCTCGCGGGGACGGTCGTCGCGGCGGGGACGGTCGTCGCGGACCGACCGGTCGTCGCGGGCGGGGCGCTCATCGGTGCGGGGGCGGTCTGAGCCCTCGTCGGTCTTGGGGACGAAGGGACGGTCACCGAACTCCAGCGCGCGGCGCTGCTTGCGGTTGAGCGGGGCGCCCGGGGCCGGGGCTTCGGTGCGGCCGCGACGTTGGGCCTTGAGGCCCTTGGCGGTGCGCTGCTCGGGTGACCAACGGTCTTTCTGGCGTGGTGCGTTCATGATAGAAGAGGTCCTCTGCGGGATAGTGGGCCCTGGATTCGGGCCGCTCGGGCCCACATCGGGGCCCCTCGATTTGCCCGCTCATCTGTCACACGCTGGCGTTAATCGCCTTACCGGGCCCGTCGAGTCTACGGTCTCGACTCGGATTCTCCGAATCCAGGGCCCTTTGAACGTCACCAGACGTTCATTGAGCGTTTCCCTGACAGAGGTGCCCCGGACACCGCCGTCAGTAAAATTGGGGTTGTGCGAGTTGCCATCGTCGCGGAATCGTTTCTCCCGAGCGTCAACGGGGTCACCAACTCTGTGCTGCGCGTCCTCGAACATCTGAGGGCGAACGGCCACGAGGCGATGGTGATAGCCCCGCAGGCGGGTGACCGCACCCCACGGGAGTACTGCGGCTTCCCCGTCGAGACCGTCACCAGCGTCGGCCTGCCCGGGTACGACGTGGTGAGGGTGGTCACCACCACGTCCTCCTCCATCGCCAGGCTTCTCACCGGATTCGCCCCCGATGTCATCCACCTGGCGGCGCCGTTCGTCGTCGGATACAAGGCGGCCACTGTCGCGGCCAGGCTCGGCATTCCCATGGTGGGCATCTATCAGACCGAGGTGCCCACCTACGCGAGCCGGTACGGCTTCCCGCAGCTGGAGCCATTCCTCTGGCACCACGTCCGGCAGGTCCACTCCCTCGCCTCGCTCAACTTCGCACCCTCGACGTTCGCCCGCGACCAGCTGATCGCCCAGGGTGTGCCGCGCGTGGGGGTCTGGGGGCGTGGCGTGGACTCGGGCAGGTTCGATCCGGCCAAACGCAGCGCAGATTTCCGGGCCCTCCATGCCCCGAACGGGGAACGGTTGATCGGCTACATGGGCCGGCTGGCGACGGAGAAGCGGGTCGAAGACCTGGCCACACTCGCGGACATCCCCGGCACGCGCCTGGTCATCATCGGCGACGGCCCACTCCGCCCTCAGCTGGAGGCGGCCCTCCCCCGCGCCGCCTTCCTGGGCGAACTGACGGGCGAGGACCTACCCTCGGCCCTGGCCAGCCTGGACCTCTTCGTCCATCCCGGCGAGCTGGAGACGTTCTGCCAGTCCATCCAGGAGGCGAAGGCATCCGGCCTCGCCGTCATCGCGCCGCGACGGGGCGGCCCGATCGACCTGGTGGACCAGTCCCGCACCGGCTGGCTGTACCGCCCCGGAGACCTCGCCGCGATGCGCGGCCATGTGCTGGACCTGATCGGCGACGACGCCAAGCGCGGCGCCTTCGGGCGGGCGGCCCGACACTCCACGCTGGACCGGAGCTGGGACACGGTGTGCGCCGAACTGATCGGCCACTACGCCAAGGCCGTCAAGTTGTCGGTGCGCGGCCCCAAGCTCGTCGCCTGAGCCATCGGCTCACCACACCTCGCCGGCTGCGGCCACCTCCACGAGCGCGTCCCTCAGAGACCCAGGGATGTCGACGGTGGCGAGTTCCTGCACCATCGCCCATCCGCTCAGTCCGGTGACGGCCCGCCACGCCGCCTCCTTGGCGGTGAACTCGATCTCGGCCGCGTCGATCAGCGCGAACGCGTCGCCGGCCACGTCGCGCGGCGCGCGCCTCGCCCCACCCAGGCGCACCGAGACCACCGAGCCGAGGTCCACCTCCCCCAGCCACACCCGGAGCGCGGGCGCGAGGAGCTCGTCCGTGATCCGCGACGGGTGATCGACGTGGTGCAACGTGCCGGCCACCCACACCTCCACCAGCTCAACTGACTCCACTCCCACCACGTCAAGCGCGACCGTCCTGGGGTCCGCCGCCGCGCCGTGCCCCGGCCGCAAGGTCACGGTCAGCGTGGCGGTGCGGTCGGGGTGCGCCTCGAGCACCTGCTCCATGCGAACCTGGCGACGGGCCTCAGGCCCCGGTGCCGCGCTTCCGTCATCCTCCACCAGATGCGACACGGCGGTGCCGGGCATCACGCGCAGGTCCAGCGCCCGGGGGGACTCGGTCACGTCCGCCATCGGGTCCGCGCTGAGCGCGATGACGGCGCCCGCCCTGGCCAGGACCGGATAGCCGCCGAGCCCGCGGTGCAGGACCACCGTCCGCCCGCCGTCGTGGCGGTGGCCGGTGAACAGGTCCGTCCACGAGCCCTCGGGGAGCCAGGCGCGAGTGGAGGCGAGGTGCGAGGCGCCGTCCTCCGCCGCGGTGATCGGGGCCACGAGCAGGTGCTCGCCCACCATCGACTGGTTGGGCACCTGGTAGGCCGCCGCGACATCCGGGTGGTCGTGATACATCGGCCGCACCAGGGCCACCTGCTCGGCGTGGGCTGCCCAGGCCGCCGTGTAGAGGTAGGGCACCAGGCGGTGACGAAGCCTGAGGAACGCTGCCATGATGCGCTCGGCCTCGGGCCCGTACCCCCACGGCTCCTTCGAGGCGAAGGGGCTCGACGAGGAGTGCAGCCTGTTGATCGGCGAGAAGACGCCCAGCTGGAACCAGCGCACCGCCATCTCGACGTCGCGGCTGCCGAACATGTGCCCGCCGATGTCGTGGCTCCACCACGGGTATCCGATGTTGGCGGCCGTGGCGGTGAAATACGGCTGGAAGTCCAGCGAGTCCCAGGTGGTGATCGTGTCGC
This sequence comes from Arachnia sp., assembly GCA_035467795.1. Lineage (GTDB taxonomy): Bacteria > Actinomycetota > Actinomycetes > Propionibacteriales > Propionibacteriaceae > Arachnia. The sequence continues at coordinate 19,954 of DATITN010000122.1, forward strand.
CCGAGAAGCCCACCGGGTAGCGGTGGCTGCCGGGGCCTGAGTAGCGCGAGAACGTCAGGGGCCGCCGCCCTCCCCGGCCGGAGTCGTGGTAGTGGATGTGGTTGAGCATCCACAGCGGGTCCAGCCCCGCCAGAGCCGTCGCGCCCCCCGACTGCCAGTCGATCCACCAGAAGTCCACTCCCTGGTCCTCCAGCGGATGGTGCAGGTGCGCGAGGTAGGCGTCGACGAATTCTCGAGACGTCACGTCGAACTCGACGGCGGCACCCGTTGCCGGGTCGATCCCCACAGCGCGCGCCACGGACGGGTAGGCCTCCTCGTGCCGACGGACTCCGTCTGCCGGGTGGACGTTGAGGGTGACGGCGAGCCCGCGCTCATGCAGGGCGGCGAGGAAGGCCTGCGGGTCCGGGAACAGCTCACGGTTCCAGGTGTAGCCCGTCCAGCCGGTGCCCAGCTCCGGATCGACGTCGACGACGTGCCAGTCCATGTCGATGACCCCCACCGAGAGCGGGATCCGCTCGGACCGGAAGCGGTCCATCACGGCCAGGTACTCGTCGGCCCGGTACGGCCAGTAGCGGCTCCACCAGTTGCCCAGGACGAAGCGGGGCACCAGCGGGACGGGGCCGGTGAGGCGGTGATAGTCGGACAGCGCACCGCGGTAGTCGCGGCCGTGGGCGAACAGGTACAGGTCTCGGCCGCCGCCCTCACGCCCGGCCACCCACCCGTCCGGTGACAGCAGCACGGAGGTGGAGTCGTCCAGCACGGCGAATCCGTAGGTGGCGAGGATGCCCGGCTCCAGGGGGCAGGCGCCGTCCACCTCGTCGAGGGTGCGGGCCGTGCCGAGCAGGTTGCCGCGACCGGGCAGGTTCTGTGGGTAGCTCTCGCCGAAGCGCCACGTGGAGTAGTGCGGATCGGATGAGCCGCGGGTCAGGGTGACGCTGAGCCCGGAGCCGCTGAACGGCCCGCCGTCGTAGCGCAGGCGCAGGTGCTCCGTGCGCACCTCGAGTTCACCGCCCACGGCGTCGGCGGTGAACTCGGGCACCTCGAAGGAGCGGTTGACGACGGTCTGGGTGCGCTCGTCGACGAAGCGTCCCTCCGGGTGCCACTCGAATCTCAGCAGCCGGCTGGTGAGCACGGTGATGCGGTACGTGGGCCCGGCGACCACGGCATCGGGATGGGCTGGGGCCGGCTGGCCGTCCGACATCGCGAACATGGGGGCGTCCTCTCCTCGGCGGCTGGCCGCCGGCGGCGCCTCAGCTGTCTTCGGTGGGTGCGTGCGTGTGGTACGTGTCCTGCTCCTCGGTGAACTCCTTCACCGGGGCGACGAGGTCGATGGTCTGTCCGTCGTCGAACTCCAACCTACATTCGATCTCCTCGCCTCCTGCGACGAGCTCACCGGTCAGACCCATCAGCATCACATGCGGCCCGCCGGGCGCCAGGTGCTGGTGCTCCCCCGCCGGCACGGGAAGCCCTCCCTCGGCCTCCTGCATCACCATCTGGCCATCCACCTTGACCATCTCGTGCAGCTCGACCTTCGCCGCGACATCCCCGCAGTCCGCGGAGACCAGCATCCGGTCCTCCTCGGACGGGTTGGTGAGATTGACGAACAGTGCGGTCATCTCCGGCATCTCGGTGCCGACGGTGGCGCGGACCCAGGGATCCGCAGCGAGGATGCCGGGGGTTGCGCTCTCTGCCTGGGAGCAGGCGGCGAGGGCGACGGCGGCGAGGACGGGGACGGCGAGCTTCCAGTTCACCCTGGGATCATAGCCGATTTTCCATACCCCCGGGGGTACCCTACCGGGGTCTGTGGACATCGGCCCCGCGGGTAGACTGCGCCGCATGTCCACGCAGCACGTCACCCGACGCGGGGTCTTCGGCTACGCCGGTGCGGCCACGCTGGGCGGCGCAGCAGGGGTGGTCGCCGGTCGGGCGTCCCGAGGGGCGGCCGATGACCCCGCGACATCCTCGGCGGGCGGTCAGACGTTCCCGGCCCACGGCGTTCATCAGTCCGGCATCCTCACCACGCAGCCCGCCGTCGGCCACCTCATCGCCTTCGATCTCCTCCCCCGGACGGACCGCTCCGCCCTCGGACGGCTCATGCGCGTGTGGAGCGCGGACATCGCCGCGCTGATGGCCGGCCGCCCCGCCCCGGGAGACTCCGCACCGGACCTCGCCCAGGCCGGCGCATCGCTGAGCATCCTGGTCGGCCTGGGACCGCGCGTCTTCGATCTGGACGGCCTCGACCCGATGCGCCCCGCGGGCTTCCAGGAGATCCCCCCGATGGAGCACGACCAGCTCCAGCACCGCTGGTCAGGCGGGGACCTGCTCGTCTGGATCTCCGCCGACGACGCCACCACCACCGCGCACGCCGCACGCCGGCTCACCGCAGACGCCGGCCCGTTCGCCACCAGCCGGTGGGTCCAGAGCGGTTCGTGGCGCCCTGTGGACGCCGAGGGCAACCCGGCGACCGGGCGCAACCTGTTCGGTCAGGTGGATGGCACCGCCAACCCCACCGACGACGCCCTTACCAGCGCCGTGTTCTCCGAGGACGGCTGGCTCTCCGGAGGCACCCAGCTGGTGATCCGCCGGATAGAGATGCACCTGGATGCGTGGGACGACGCCACGCGGGACCGCCAGGAGCAGTCCGTGGGCCGGCGCCTCGACACCGGGGCGCCACTCACCGGGGAGGCCGAACACGACGCCCTGGACCTGGGCGCCATGGCCGACGGTGCGCCCGTGATCGCGGCGGACGCCCATGCCCGCCGCGCCCATCCGTCGCAGAACTCGGGCCGCACCATGCTGCGCCGCGGCCTCAACTACACCCACGACGAGTGGGCCGATGGCGCCCCCGTCTCGACGGCGGGGCTGATCTTCGGCGCCTTCCAGGCCAACATCGCGGAGCAGTACATCCCGGTGCAGCGCATGCTGGACCTCGGAGACGCGCTCAACGAATGGACCACGGCCATCGGATCGGCCGTGTTCGCGATCCCCCCCGGCTTCGCGCCCGACTCCTACCTCGCGCAAGGACTCCTCGAATGAGCGCACCCCTCATAAGGCCGGCCCGGCCATCAGACCTCCCCGGCGCCGCCGAGGCGCTGGCGGACGCGTTCACCGACGATCCCACCTTCGCCTTCCTCCCGTCCGACGAGCGCGCGCGGCGGGTGCGGGCCTACATGGACCATGAGATCAACGGCGCGTGGACGGTCGACGTGGCGGTTGACGGCACCACGGTGCTCGGAGCGGGGCTCTGGCAGCCGCCAGGGGCCCCCATCGACGGGATCGCGGCAGCGGCCGGACACGTGGCAGAGCTCTGGAGCGCCCTCGGGCGCCACGCCGCGACCATGCTGCGGGTCGAACGCGAGCTTGCCCGGCACCGGCCGCCCGTGCCGCACTGGTTCCTGGGCTATGCCGGCGTGTCTTCGGCGGCGCAGGGCCGGGGCGTGGGCCGCGCGCTCCTCGAGCACCGCCTCGGCACGGTCGCCGAGCCGGTCTACCTGGAGGCGGCCACGGAACGGGCCGCGGCCCTCTACCGTCGCCTCGGCTTCGTGGACATGTGCCGGTTCACGGGTCCGCACATGCCGGCGGTGGGGATGTGGCGCCCGGCCCCGCTGCCTCAGGACTAGGTGGTCACCTTCGTTGGTTCGTCGGGGGTTCAGGCCCTGACGGCGGGGACGGCCAACTCCGCGATCACTCCCGGCAGCCTCGCCGCCAGCGCGTCGGGCGGGTACGGGCCGGGGTTCCGCTCGGCCGCGATGGCCTGGACGCTGGCACCCAGCACTCCCGCCTGCCAAGCAGGGAGACCCGCGGCCAGTAGAGCCCCGCAGATCCCTGCCAGCACGTCACCGGATCCGGCCTGGGCGGTCCAGGCGGGCCCCCTCACCGCCATCGTCACGCGCCCCGAGGGCTCCGCCACGTACTGCGTGGCCCCCTTGAGGAGCACCGCGGCGCCCGTCTGCCGCGACACCTCCCGCACACACACCAGCGGCTGAGCCTCGACGTGGGCCCGGGTGCAGCCCAGTATCCGGGCCAGCTCGCCCGCGTGCGGGGTGAGCAGCCACCCGTCGAGCCGCCCCGCGGGCAACGACGTGAGCGCGTCGGCGTCGACGACGGTGGGCACCGCGTGAAGTCCCGCGTTGGCCACGCGTCCCTCGGTGCCCTCGCCGTCGCCCCACCCGGAACCCACCACCATGGCCTGGGCGCGCCCCTCGCCGATGACCACGCTGGGGAACCGCGACAGGATCAGCCCGGAGGCCACGCGCCCCGTGTAGCGCACCATGCCGGCCCCGGCGTGCAGGGCGCCCGAGACGCCGAGGATCGCGGCGCCCTGGTACTGCTCGGAGCCGGTGTCGATCATCACCACGCCGCGGGTGTACTTGTCCGAGGTGGGCATCGGCGCCGGCCACCACCGCGCCACGTCGGCCACCTCGGCCTGCTGCAACAGCGGGGAGCCTGCCTCCACTCCGATGTCGGCCACATGCACCCGGCCGCACCGCGAGGCAGCGGGCTCCTGAACGTGGCAGGGCTTCAGTGCGGCGAACGTGACGGTGTGGGCGGCGCGAAAGCTGGGATGCGGCGCCCCGGAATCCGCGTCGAGGCCGCTGGGCAGGTCCACCGACAGCACGGGCACGCAGAGGTCCGCGCACGCGTCGGCCAGGGTCTCGACCACCGGCGGCAGCCCCGGCCGCGATCCCAGGCCGGTGAACGCGTCGATCACCAGGGCGCACTCCGCGAGGGCCTCGACGGCGGCCATCGCCTCCACCACCTGGCAGCCGGCCGCCCGCGCGGCCGCGAGGCCACCCTCGTGCGCGTTGCCGGCCACGCACCAGACGGCGACGGCGCGGCGTTGGGCGAGCAGGGCGGCGGCGAACAGCCCGTCTCCCCCGTTGTTGCCGGGCCCGGCCACCACCAGCACCGGACCCTCCGCGGCGACCGAGGCGGCCACCCGGGCCACCTCCGCCGCAGCGCGTCCCATGAGGTCCACGCCGGGCTCAGCGGCGAAGACCCTCGCCTCGGCTGCGCGCATCTCTGCCGCGGTCACCACAGGCCTCATGCTTCGCACACCACCATCGCCGTGGCGAAACCACCGTCGTGGCTGATGGACAGATGGATGTGACGGATGCCCAACGCCTCCACCCTGGCCGCGACGGAGCCGGAGTTGCGGAACGCAGGGTCGCCGTCTGCGTTCTTGACCACCTCGCAGTCCAGCCATCGCATGCCGCCCGGCGAGCCGAGCGCCTTGGCGAACGCCTCCTTCGCGGCGAACCGCGCGGCCTGGGACTCGATGGAGAGTGCGCGCTCGGCCGGGGTGAGGAGGCGCTCATCGAGGCCGGGGCGACGCTCCAGCATGTCCCGGAACCGCTCGATGACGCACAGGTCCGTGCCGATGCCCACGATCATGGCGCCACTCTAGGGCTGAAGCCCTACTCGACGGTGACCGACTTGGCCAGATTCCGTGGCTGATCGACGTCGTGACCCTGCACGGTGGCCAGCTCGCAGGCGAACAGCTGGAGCGGGATGATGGCGGCCACCGGCTGCAGCAGCGTGGAGAGCTTCGGCAGCTCGATGAACACGGCCGCGGCGGCGCGCGCCTCCTCGTCGTCGGCCTCGGCCAGGACGATCGTCTTCGCGCCACGGGCTCGGACCTCGGCGATGTTGGATACCACCTTGTCCCGAAGCTGGTCCCGGCCGCGGGGCGGCACCACGACGAACACCGGCAGGTCCTTGCGGATCAGCGCGATGGGGCCGTGCTTGAGCTCCCCGGCCGCGAAGCCCTCCGCGTGGATGTAGGCCAGTTCCTTGAGCTTGAGCGCCCCCTCCAGCGCGACGGGGTAGCCCACGTGGCGGCCGAGGAACAGCACGGAGGGCTCGTTGACGAACTCGCGTGCCAGGTCCAGGACCTGTTGCTGGTTGTCGAGCATGCCCTGGATTGCGTCGGGCATCCGCTCCAGCTCCGCCAGCAGTGCCCCGATCTCGTCTCCGTACTTCATGCCGCGCACCTGCGCCAGGTAGAGACCGAGCAGGTAGCAGGCCACCAGCTGGGTGGTGAAGCCCTTGGTGGAGGCCACCCCGATCTCGGGCCCGGCGTGGGTGTAGATCACGGCGTCGGATTCGCGCGGGATGGTGGCGCCGTTGGTGTTGCAGATGGCGATCACCTTGGCGCCCTGCTCCCGGGCGTGACGGATGGCCATCAGCGTGTCGGCGGTCTCGCCGGACTGGGAGATGGTCACCACCAGCGTCATCGGGTCGATGATCGGGTCCCGGTAGCGGAACTCGGAGGCCACCTCCACCTCGCACGGGATGCGGGTCCAGTGCTCGATGGCGTATTTGGCCACCAGGCCCGCGTAGAAGGCGGTGCCGCAGGCAACGATGACGATCTTGTTGATCCGGCGCAGGATCTCAGGGGAGATGCGGATCTCGTCGAGGACCAGTTCGCCGCGTTCGTTGAGGCGGCCGAGCAGCGTGTCTGCCACGGCGCGGGGCTGTTCGAAGATCTCCTTGCGCATGAACCAGTCGTAGCCCTGCTTCTGCGCGGCCTCCAGATCCCAGTCGACGTGGAACTCCTTGGTCTGCGCCGGCGCACCGTCGAAGGTGGTCACGTTGACCCCGGCGGGGGTGAGCTCCACGATCTGGTCCTGGCCGAGCTCGATGGCGTCCCGGGTGTAGGCGATGAACGCTGCCACGTCCGAGGCGAGGAACCATTCACCCTCCCCCACGCCGACCACCAGCGGGGAGTTGCGCCGCGCGGCGACGATCCGGTCCGGGTCCTGGGCGTCGACGGCCACCAGCGTGAAGGCGCCTTCCAGGCGCGACACGACGGCGCGCATTGCGGCGAGGAGGTCCAGGCCCGCATCCAGCTCGCGGCGCAGCAGGTGCGCGGCCACCTCGGAATCGGTCTCCGAGGAGAACTCGACGCCGGGCAGCTCAGCGCGGAGCTGGCCATGGTTCTCGATGATGCCGTTGTGGACGATGGCCACGCGCTCCGAGACGTGCGGGTGCGAGTTCTGGTCCGTCGGCGCACCGTGGGTGGCCCAACGGGTGTGGCCGATGGCCACATGCCCCGCGGGCAGCGGATCCGCGGCGATGGCGGCCTCAAGGTTGACGATCTTGCCGGCCTTCTTGCGCCACTCGATGCGGCCCCCGCTCGGCAGGGCGACGCCCGCCGAGTCATAACCGCGATACTCGAGCCGGCGAAGCCCGCTCAGCACCACATCAAGTCCGTCACGTTGTCCGAGATATCCCACGATTCCACACACGCCGAAAACCGTACATGATGAATGCGCGTTTCTTGACATCCGCGCCCGTGAGCCGTTCCGCCGTGGTTACACCTTGCGGATGAGGATCGAGTCGACTGCGTGCGACTCCCGTTTCACCAGGATCGCCGTGGCCCGATCCCTGGTGGGCTCGATGTTGAGGCGGAGGTTGAGGCCGTTGATGTCCTCCCAGACCCGGGCACCGAACGCAATGGCGTCTGCTTCAGACAGCTCCGCGTAGCGCCTGAAGAAGCTCCGCTCGTCGGTGAACGCGGTCCGCCGCAGGGTGAGGAAGCGCTCAAGGAACCACTGCTTGATGTGCGACTCGGGAGCGTCGACGAACACGGAGAAGTCGAAGAAGTCGCTCACCGCCAGCCCCGGCTTCCCGTCCGCCTCGACCCGGGCCGGCTGCAGTACGTTCAGGCCCTCGATGATGAGGATGTCCGGGCGCTCCACGGCGATCTGCTCGCCCGCCACGATGTCGTAGACCAGGTGGCTGTACACAGGTGCGAACACGCTCGGCACGCCGGACTTCACGTCGATGACGAAGTCCAGCAGCGCCCGCCGGTTGTAGGACTCAGGAAATCCCTTGCGCTCCAGCAGCCCGCGACGCTCCAGCTCGGCGTTGGGGTAGAGGAAGCCGTCGGTGGTGATGAGATCCACTCGGGGCTTCCCCGGCGCCCGGCGGAGCAGCTCCTGCAGCAGGCGCGAGACCGTGGACTTGCCCACCGCCACGGACCCGGCCACCGCGATGACGAACGGCGTGCGATCCACATCCAGGCCCAGGAAGTCGTGGCTCTGAGAGTAGAGCCTCCCGGTGTTCTCCATGTAGAGGTGCAGCAGCTGCGTCAGCGGCCGGTAGACCTCCACGAGGTCGCGGTGCGAGGTGGGATCCCCGATGCCACGAAGCCTGTCGAGGGTGACCTCATCGAGATCGATCTGCGTCGCGTCGGCCAACGCCGCCCAGGCGTGGCGTTCGAGCGTGACGTACGGTCCGGTCACCGGCACTCCTTCGTGGGGTCGATCGGCAATCGTACAGGGAAGGGCGCCCGCGTACAGTGGGGCGCATGACCGACGACCGCTCCGGGAACCGCCGCGACCCCTACTCCGAGGAGTTCAAGACCTTCATCGTCAGTGGCTGGGCGCCCGACCCTGACGCGCTGCCCGAGCGGCTGCCCGGCGCGTCCTACGCCGCCGCCAGGCGGATTCAGCTGGCCCAGGAGTTCACCGGCACCACCCTCGTGGTGCCGGCCGGTCCGCTGAAGGCCCGCTCCAACGACACCGACTACCGGTTCCGGCCCCACAGCGCGTTCGCCTACTACACAGGCCTCGGCGAGGACAGGGAGCCGGACGCGGTGCTCCTCATCCAGGACGACGACGCCACGCTGTTCTTCCGCCCGCGCGCCCCGCGCACGGACCGGGAGTTCTACGCCGACGCCCGCTACGGCGAGATGTGGGTGGGCCGGCGCGACTCGCTTGAGGAGATGGCGGCCGCCGTCGGACTCCCCTGTCGCGACATCCGAGAGCTGGAGGACGTCATCCGCCACGCGCCGGGGCCGCTGGCCGTCATCCGCGAGGCGGACCCGACGATCACCGCGCTCGTCGACGGTTCACGCACCGACGAAGACCTCTCGCGGGACGCCGAACTGGAGCGCGCCTCCTCCGAGGCCCGCTTCGTCAAGGACGAGTTCGAGGTGGCCGAGCTACGCCGCGCCTGCGCCGCCACCGCCGTCGGCTTCGAGGCCATTGCCCGCGAGCTGCCGCACGCCCTGGAGCTGGGCCGCGGCGAGCGGTGGGTGGAGGGCATCTTCGAGCTGCACGCGCGGCACCTCGGCAACGCCATCGGCTACGACACCATCGCCGCCGGCGGGGATCACGCCAACACCCTGCACTGGATCAGGAACGACGGGGACCTCCGCGACGGAGATCTTCTCCTGCTTGATGCCGGGGTGGAGGTCAGCACCCTGTACACGGCCGACATCACGCGCACGCTCCCGGTCACCGGCCGCTTCACCACGCCGCAGCGGCGCGTCTACGAGGCCGTCCTCGCGGCGCAGACCGCCGGCATCGCGGCCTGCCGCGACGGGGCCGCCTTCGCCGACGTGCACCGGGCAGCCATCACTGTGCTGGCGGGCTTCTTCGAGGAGCTGGGCATCCTCCCTGTCAGTGCGGAGCAATCGCTGTCCGTCGACGGCGGGCAGCACCGCCGCTGGATGGTGCACGGTACGTCCCACCACCTCGGCCTGGACGTGCACGATTGCGCCCACGCCCGCGCGGAGGAGTACCGACTCGGCACGCTGCGCGCTGGGATGGTCATCACGGTGGAGCCCGGGGTCTACTTCAAGTCCACGGATCTGATGGTTCCTGAGGAGTACCGCGGCATCGGGGTGCGCATCGAGGACGACATCCTGATCACGGACTCGGATCCGGTGAACCTGTCCGAGGCGCTGCCCCGCACCGCCGACGACGTGGAACGCTGGCTGGCCCGGAGCCGCGGCTGAGAACTCAGTCCTCGGACTCCGAGACCACGGTAGAGGTCTGGCCGCGGTTGAGGAGCCCCCGGATGATGCGGGCCACGTCCGCAGGGCGGGCCACCGTCACCTGGTGCGCCGCCTCCGGCACCACGTGCAGTTCGCCGCGCTGCACCGTCTCGGCCACGAGCTCGACGTTGGCGATGGGGGTGGAGGTGTCACGTTCCCCCGCCACCATCACCACGGGAAGCGTGATGTAGGGCAGGTCGTCCCGGACGTCGTGGGCGGCCAGCGCCCGGCAGAGCTGGGCATAGGAGTGGTCGTCGGCGGTGGAGAGCCCTTCCATCACGGCGTCCACCACGGCGGGCTGCTGGGCGCGGAACATCGGAGTGAACCAGCGCTTCGTGGTCTCCTCGACCAACTGCTGGGTGCCGGTGGCCTCCACCTGATCCGCGCGGTCCAGCCACCGGGCCGGCTCGCCGACGGTGGCGGCCGACGCCACCACCACGACGCCCGAGAAGGTCTTGTCGTAGTCACGCGCCACGTGCAGCGCCGTTGCCCCGGAGATGGACAGCCCGGCGAAGTAGACGGGCACCTCCGCGCCCGCCTCCTCGCGCACCTCGGCCGCGACCTGCGCGATGCCTGCGGCAACCGCGTCCAGAGTGGGCTCGTCGGCGTCGTCCCAGACCGCCCCAAGCCCGGTGCCGGGCAGGTCCACGAAGACCACACGGGCATCGTCGATCAGCTGGGCCGCCACCGGCGTCCACTGATGGGCGGCGTTGCCCCCGAGGCTGGGCCCGACGAGCAGCACGCGCTCCGCAGGGGTGCCGGGGTTGTAGGTGGTCCAGTTCAGATCCATCGACGTGCTCCTTGGGCAGAGGTGGTGGTGGACAACTTACCCGAGGGGGGTCCGGTCCTCGGCGACCCGGGGGGCTTACTCGAACAGGGCGGCGCGGGAGCCGGGCCGAGCCGTCAACATGTCTCGGGCCTGCTGCGCCACCTTGTGCTCGGCGAGCACCTCGTAGCTGGTGGCCACCGTGATGCGGGCTGAGTTGAAGTCGCGCTTGCCCCCGGTGAGGGAGTGGGCCAGGGCGCGGGCCATGACTCCGAACACCACACCCATCGCGAGGCCGACGTAGAGCATGGCGAAGTTGCCGTTGCCCACGAACAGCATCAGCATGACGCCGACGAACAAGCCGGTGCTGAGGCCCGACAGGGCGCCCTCACCGAGCACGGTGGCCCAGGTGCGGCGCCCCGTCACCCGCTCGAGCAGCTTGAGGTCGGTGCCCACGATGAGCAGGTTCTGGACGGGAAACTTCTCGTCTGCCAGGAAGTCCACCGCCGACTGTGCCTCGTCGTAGGTGCCGAATTGTGCGATGTGCTGAGGGTAGTTCAGCTGCATCAGCTTCCGGTTCGCCGGCTCGGTCATGTGCTCCTCCGTCCGCGCGCCAAGGTGGCCTGGGCCAAGCTTACGCCCGCCTCATCAACCATCTCGTCGCCGAGAAGGACGGCGCCTACCCCCGAGGCTGCCCCGCGTGCGGCCGCCGCGACCATCTCCTCCGCCCGCGCCAGGGCCTCCGGCGACGGGGTGAACGCCTCCGTCCCGGCCGCGATCTGGGCCGGGTGCAGGACCCACTTGCCGTCGTAGCCGAGGGCGGCGGCGCGTCCGGCCGAAGCAAGGAATCCCGCCACGTCATGGACCGCGACGTAGGGTCCGTCGACCGCCTGCAGCCCCCGGGCCCGCGCGGCCACCAGGATCCGGGCGTAGGCGTGGTGCAGGGGATCCCCGGGATACCCGTCGCTGAGGCCTCCCACCAGCAGCGACGGCAGGCCGAGCGAGGCCATCAGGTCGCCCGGGCCCACGTGCAGCGCCTCCAGGCGGGGGCTGGCCGCGGCGATGTCGTCGGACCTGGTCAAGGCGACGGCGTCCTCGAGGAGGACCTCGATCCCGATGCGGCCCACCGCGAGCCCGTGGAGGCGCTCCAACTGGGTCAGCAGCAGGTCTAGCGCCTCCACCTGGCCCGGCGAGGTGACCTTCGGCAGGAACACCGTGTCGAGGCGTCCGCCGGCCCCTGCCACCACGTCGATCACATCGCGGTGGGTCCAGGGGGTGGCCCAGCCGTTGACCCGCACCGACACCGTGGGTGCCAGCCAGGTGCGGGCGCGAAGGGCCTCCACCGCGCGGGAACGCGCCTCGTCCTTGGCCGCCGCGGCAACTCCGTCCTCCAGATCAAGGAAGACCTGATCCACGTCCAGCCCCACCGACTTGTCCAGGAAGCGTTCACTGGAGGCCGGGACGGACAGCACCGTGCGGCGGGATCGTGCGGGGCGTTGGGTCATCGTCGGGTCCTTGCGGCTAGATTTGCCCTATGGCCGCCAAAGATACGCAGGTTTTCATCTCGCGGGTCATCGGTCTCCCCTTGGTCGACTCCGCCGGTGACCAGGTGGGCCGCGTCAAGGACGTGGTGTGCTACCTGCGCACCGACGGTCGCGCTCCGCGCGTGAAGGGACTCGTGGCGGAGCTGTTCGCCCGGGTGCGGATCTTCGTGCCCATGATCCGCGTGCACGACATCACCCCCAACCAGGTGGCCATCACCGGGCAGGTGGACGCCCGGCGCTTCCAGCGCCGCGAGGCGGAGCTCCTGGTGGCGGGCGACCTGTTCGACAGGAGCATCGAGCGGGCGCGTCCCACCCGGATCCTCGACGTGTCCATGCACATGGTGCGCAACCGGGAATGGGAGCTGGACTCCGTGGCGTTGCGCGCGAGCGGCGGCGCGGGGCGGTTCGGCTTCGGGAGCCGCAGCGCACCCCAGCTGGTGTCGTGGCGCGAGATCCCGGACCTGATCCTGGCCAGCGGCCGCACCGCGGCCCATTTCATCGCCGAATTCTCCGACATGAAGCCGGCCGACGTCGCCAAGGAGCTCCATGACCTCGAGCCCGAATCCCGGGCCGCCGTCGTGGACGCCCTCGACGACGAGTCACTGGCAGAGGCGATCGAGGAGCTCCCAGAGGATGAGCAGATCACCATCATCTCCGCGCTTGACACCGAGCGGGCCGCGGACGTGCTCGGCGAGATGGACCCCGACGACGCCGCGGACCTCCTGCGCGACCTCCCCCCGGACATCGCCGAGGAACTGCTCCAGCGGATGGAGCCGGAGGAGTCCGCCGACGTGCGCCGGCTGCTGGTCTACGAGGAGTTCACCGCCGGCGGCATGATGACGCCCGAGCCGATCGTGCTGGACACCGACGCCACCGTGGCCCAGGCGCTGGCGTTCGCCCGGATGGATGCGCTCACGCCGGCGCTGGCGTCGATGGTCTTCGTCACCCGCCCGCCGCTGGAAACCCCCACCGGACGCTACGTCGGCGCGGCGCACCTGCAGCGGCTGCTGCGGGAGCCGCCCACCACCCTGGTGGCCACACTGCTGGATCAGGACCTCGATCCCTTGTCGCCCGCGGATCCGCTGGCGCAGGTCAGCCGCTTCTTCGCCACCTACAACCTGGTGGTGGCGCCCGTGGTCAACGCCGCCGGGCTGCTGGTGGGGGCCGTCACCGTCGACGATGTGCTGGACCACATGCTGCCCGACGACTGGCGCGGGGACCAGATGGACGAGGTGGAGGCCTCCGACCTCTCCGGCGTCGAGGTGAGCCATGGCTGAACGCAACCCCCTGTCCCAGCCGGGCCAACGCAGCTGGCTGCCGAAGGTCTCGGTGGACTCGGAGACGTTCGGCAGCTTCGCGGAGAGCTTCGCCCGTTTCATGGGCACGGCCAAGTTCCTCGTCTACATGACCGTGTTCGTCATCGTGTGGGTGACCATCAACCTGGTGGGGCTGTTCGGCCTCAAGTGGGACCCGTACCCGTTCATCCTGCTCAACCTGTTCTTCTCCACCCAGGCCTCGTACTCGGCACCGCTGATCCTGCTGGCTCAGAATCGGCAGGAGGTGCGCGACAAGTTGACCTTGGACGAGGACCGGCGGATCGCGGCACAGTCGCGGGCGGACATGGACTTCCTGGCCCGCGAGATCGCCTCCATCCGGATGCATCTGGGAGAGCTCGCCACCCGCGACTTCGTGCGCGGTGAGCTGCGCACGGAGCTCCGCGAGCTGGCCGAGCACCTCGACAAGACTGCGCTGGGGAGATCCCCCTCGGATCATGAGGCGGTCAGTTGAGCACCCGGCCCGAGATCCGGTGGTTCGGTGTCGTCCTGCTCGTGGGCCATCTGGCTCTGACGGTATTGGGCGGGATCGCGCTGTGGCGGATCGCCGGCGGCTGGTGGGTGGGCGCCGCCGTCGCGGCGCTGTTCATGGTGGGCTACCTGGCGCTGTGGAAGCAGCTGCTGGCGCCCGGCACGCGGCAGCGGCTGAACTACCGCGAGAGGCTCACGGTTGCGCTGGTCATCGGCCCCGCAGTCGTGGTGCTCGGCAGCCTGTCCGGGCTGTGGCTGCCCGCCCTGATGGCCACCAGCGTCGTCCTCCTCGGCGACGCCCTCAATGAGCGCCCCTAGACTTGGCTCGCCAGCCTCCCCCAGCACCCTGAAGGACATCGTGACCGAACACCCCCTGCTCCCCCACGTCCGCGCCGCCCTCCACGGGGTGGAGGACCCCGAGATCCGGCGTCCGATCACGGACCTCGGCATGGTCGACGACATCGCGGTCTCAGACGACGGCGCCGTGCAGGTGCGGATCCTCCTCACGGTGGTCGGCTGCCCGATGCGCTCCGAGATCATCACCCGCGTCTCGACGGCGGTCTCCGCCGTCGACGGCGTCTCGACGGTCGCGGTGGAGCTGGGGGTGATGAGCGACGAGCAGCGCGAGGCGATGCGCACCATGCTGCGCGGCGGCGAGAAGCAGCGCGTCATCCCGTTCGCCCAGCCCGGCAACCTCACCCGGGTGCTGGCCATCGCCTCCGGCAAGGGCGGCGTGGGCAAATCCTCCGTCACCGTGAACCTCGCCCTCGCCCTCGCCGCGCAGGGCCGCTCGGTGGGCATCCTCGACGCCGACATCTACGGCCACTCGATCCCGGACCTCCTCGGGCTGGGAGACGCACGGCCCACCGTCGTCGACGACATGATCCTGCCCGTGCCCGCCCTCGGGGGCCTCAAGGTGATCTCGATCGGCATGCTCAAGCCCTCGCGGGATCAGGTGGTGGCCTGGCGCGGCCCCATCCTGGACCGTGCGCTCACCCAGCTGCTCGCGGACGTCTACTGGGGGGACCTTGACTATCTCCTGCTGGACCTGCCGCCCGGCACCGGGGATGTGGCGATGTCCCTGGGCCAGAAGATCCCTGGCTCCGAGGTGATCGTGGTGACGACGCCCCAGTCCGCGGCCTCAGAGATCGCGGAGAGGGCAGGCACCATGGCGCACATCCTGGAGCAGCGGGTCATCGGCGTGGTGGAGAACATGAGCTGGATGGAGACGGTGTGCCCGCACTGCTCCGAGCCGCACCGGCTGGAGCTGTTCGGGTCAGGCGGCGGCACCCTGGTGGCCGAGGCGCTCACGGAGCGTTTCGTCTACGAGGTTCCGCTGCTGGCGCAGATCCCGTTCGACGAGACGCTGCTCGCCGGTGGCGACACAGGCCGCCCGATCGTCGAGACCCATCCGGATCACCCGGCCGCGCAGGCGATGGTGTCGCTGGCCGGCGAGGTGGCGGCCAGGAAGCGCGGATTGCTGGGCACGCGCCTGCCGCTGTCCACCTGAGGGGCGGGTGTCCTAGGTGGCGTCGGGGTCGAACGGGGAGCTGACCGCCGGCGCCGGGAGCGCGGGCGGCGGCTGCTGGGCAGCCTCGACGGCGGAGCCGGCCTCCTTCTCCACCTCCCGGGTGGTCTGCTTGAGGGAGGCTTCGGCGGCCTGAAGCTCGCGGCGGGCTTCGTCGAGGGCGGCGACCTCCTCGCGCATGTGCTTGGCGATGAACGTCTTGGGGTTCAGGTCGCGCAGCTCAAGGTCCGAGTAGTCCGGGCCGAGCTCGGTGCGCAGGGTGCTCTTGGCGTTGTTGGCGATGCCGCGCAGGTAGATGAACACCCTCGCCGCCTTCCGGGAATACTCCGGAAGCCGCTCGGGGCCGAACATGACGACGCCCAGCACGAGAATGAGGACGAGGTCTATCGCGTCGATGCCGAACACGTCCCCTAGGGTACCGTCTGGACTTCGACGCTCAGCGCACGCCTGTCAGGCGTGCGAACCCGGTGGCGGCCCGGTCCAGCACCGTCGGCGCGAACGGCTCCTCGCCGGGGAGCTGGCTTGAGATGGCGGAGAGCAGCTCGGGGGACCCGTTCGTGGTCACCGACACCACGGCCGGCCCGGACTGCCAGAGGCTCACCGTCGGGAGCCCCGAGGCCAGATCGGTGCGGGAGGTCACCTCGTCGCCGAGAACCCCCTCCGCCCACCCGACGACGGCGGTCTCGATGCCGTCCGAGTAGACGAGGTTCATCGACGTCGCGCCGTGCCGCTCCGAGGACGAGTAGGCCACCAGAGGCAACCCACCGATCTCCTGAGGACACGTGGGTAGCCCCACGCACCATCCGGCGGTGCCGCTGGCGGTGGCCGGCTGGAGGGCGATCAGCTGGGTGAGGGAGTCCTCGTGGAACTGGGCGGTGCCGAGACTCAGCTGCGTGTAACCGACGGCGAGACTCACCTCCCCGGTGGTGTCGTATCTCTCGGCCCACAGCAGCAGACCGTTGGTCGCGTCGACCCACCAACTGGCGACGGCGCCCCCGCCGTCTGAGGCCACCAACCGAACCGCTGCCCGGCCGGCCACCTGCTCGGGCAGCACGCCCTGCGTGAAGCTCCAGCGCTCGGGGGCGGCCACTGGACGGGCGGAGAACTCCGGAAGGAAACTGGAGCTGAACCGGTCACCCCGCGCATCCATCACCTCGAGCTGGGCACCCTGGCCCTCCACCTTGGTGGTGTGCACGTCTGCGGTGCGGTAGCGGCCTTCGCCGTTGGAGATCCAGACCCGCTGGACGCCGGTGAGGGTGAGGTCGGCCTCCGTGGATGCCCGGAGCAGTGCAGCGGCCTGTTCGGCGCCGAGCTCGTGGCCCCCGTGGGGCGAGGCCCTGCGGTCGTAGCTGGAGGACTCGCCAAGGTCTGCCCCGCGCTCGTAGGCGAGCAGCACGGCGCCCACCGCTTCGGTGACGCTGATCGCGGAGCTGGACATGGAGTACTGCTCACGGGCGGACTTCACCGGGTCCGTCAGCCTGACCGGCGCTGGAGCCACAAGCACCGCCAGCACCACGACGGAGACCATGACGGCCAACAGCGCAGCGCCGGATCGCACCGCGAGGCGGGTGCGGCGGCGGCGGATGGAGGGAAGGTCGCCCATCCCGGCGGCCATGTAGAGGGGGGCCTCGGAGTGCTCGCCGGCGATCGACTCGAGCTTGGCGGTCAGGGAGTCCGGCGCCGCAGAGCGGCTGCAGCCGCTGAGGGTGGTGCACAACGTGGAGATGGCGGCCACCTCCTCGCGACAGGAGGCACAGCCCGCCAGGTGGTAGCTGACCTGTTCCCACCGCTTGGGCGCCAAGGTCCCGTCGGCGAAGGCCGACAGGTCCGGGCGGAAGCGCTCACATCGGTGCACAGAACTCAGGAGACTCCGAGATACCGGCTGCGCCCTTCGCTGGGGGCGCGGTGTGCGAGCGAGTCGCGCAGCGCGGCGCGCCCGCGGGCGATGCGGCTGCGCACGGTGCCGAGCTTGATGTCCAGCACCTTGGCGATCTCCTCGTAGCTCAAGCCCTCGATGTCACACAGGACCACGGCCACGCGCTGCTCCGGGTTGAGCGAGCGCAGTGCCGCGGCAACGTCCGCGTCCAGCTGGGCGTCGTCGTGCAGTTCCGCCGGCCCGGTGGCCGCGCCCCAGACGTGCTCGGGCGCCACGCTCAGCGCGTCCATCCTGATCCGCTGGCGCCTGCGCGCCTGATCCAGGAAGAGGTTGGTGGTGATCCGGTGCAGCCAGCCCTCGAGGGTGCCGGGCTGGAACGTGTGGATGGACTTGAACACGCGGACGAACACGTCCTGGGTGAGGTCCTCGGCATCGTGCTGATTGCCGGTGAGGCGATACGCGAGCCGGTACACCTGCGCCGAATGATCCCTGACGAGCTCCTGCCATGTGGGCGCGGTCCACGCAGGCTCCTGGCCGGCCTTCGCCGACCGTGTGCCTTTGAACATCGCTCGCCTCTCCATACCTCTAGGGTGACAGGTCCACCTGTGCGCAACCTGTGAGTGTGCTGCTGACTCGTGCGACTCTAGAGGTAAACGCTCAACGGGCGCGGTTTGTTCCCTACGCCTCGAACCCGAGGTCCGTCAGCAGCGTCGTGTACCGGCCGAGCACGTCGTCGGCCACGCGCCCCATCGGCGCCCGGCAGGGACCGGCGTCGAAACCACGGGCGGCGAGGGCCGCCTTGACCATCATGCAGCCCTGCGTCTCGAACACGCCCTGGAAGGCGGGCAGCGCGTACCTGTTGGCCTGGATCGCCTCCTCAACGCGGCCCGCGAGGAAGTGCTCGATGATCTCGCGCATGGCCTGCGCGGTGAAGTGCGACGAGGTGCCCACCACGCCCACTCCACCCACCGCGAGCAACGGCAGGAGGAACGCGTCGTCGCCGGCGTAATAGGCGAGGTTGGTGCGCGACAGGACTGTCGCGGAGGAGACGATGGCGCCCTTGGCGTCCTTCACGGCCCGGATCTGCGGGTGCGCGTCCAGCCGGATCAGCATGTCTTCGGGGATGGGCAGGCCCGAACGGTGCGGGATGTCGTAGAGCATCACCGGAAGGTCCGTCGCGTCGGCGACCGTCACGAAGTGGTCCTCGAGCGCGTCCTCCGGCGGCCGCGAGTAGTACGGCGTGACGACCAGCAACCCGTCGACCCCCACCGACGCGGCCTGCCTGGCGAGCTCGACGGAGTGATGCGTGGAGAAGGTGCCCACGCCCGCGATGACGCTGGCCCGGTCCCCCACCGCCGTCACCACGGCGTCCAGAACCGCGCGCTTCTCCTTGTCCGTGGTGGTGGGAGACTCCCCCGTCGTGCCGTTGATCACAAGCCCGTCGTTGCCCAGATCGTCGACGAGATGAGCCGCCAGGCGTGCCACCTGCGCGTAATCCACCTCGGATCCATCCGCTGTGAACGGCGTGACCATCGCGGTCAGGACGCGTCCGAACAAGGGCTGCATGTCGTCGTGGGTCATCAGTCCTCCGCGATGATGAAGAGCGGGTCGTCGTCGTGGACAACGTCGCCTGCCCGGACGACCACCTCCGTGACGGTTCCGGACACCCCGGCCAGCACCGGGATCTCCATCTTGAGGGTCTCGAGCACGACGACCGCGTCCTCTGCCTGCACCTTCTGGCCGGCTTCCACTGAGACTGAGAGCACCGTGGCGGCGATCTCGGCATTGACGACGTGACTCATGCGCGTCATCCTACTGGCCACTAGGCTGGGCGCGTGAACACGCCTGCCAGCCACTTGGAACCGCCCACCCCCGCCAGCTGGGAATTCGCCGAGGACCACGTGCCCCCCACCGCGGAGATCTCTGAGGCGCGCGACGAGGCCACCATCGCGGGGCTGACGCCCGTGTCGCTCGGCGTGGTGGCCGCCCTCAGGGTCCTGACGCGCGCGATCGGCGCCAAGGCCGTGGTCGAGGTCGGCACCATGATGGGCAGCTCGGGCCTGGCCTTCCTCGGCGCCATGGGCACCGACGGCATCCTCACCTCCATCGACGTGGAGGCGGATAATCAGCTGCCCGCGCGCAAGTTCTTCACGGCCGCCGGTTTCCCGTCCTCACGGTTCCGGCTGATCGCCGGTTCGCCCATCGAGATCATGCCCAAGCTTCGCGACGGCGCCTACGACGTTGTCTTCATCAACGGTGACAAGCTGGAGTACGTGGAGTACGTCGCTGGCTCGCTGCGGCTGCTGCGTCCGGGCGGAATGCTGATCGTCCACGACGCCCTCTGGAACAACCAGGTGGCCGACGACGCATACGAATCTGACGAGTCCATCATCATCCGGGAGGCGCTGGACGCCGTGACCGCCTCGGAGGCCTACACCCAGGCCCTGCTGCCGGTGGGCAACGGCCTCCTGGTCGCCGTCAAGGACTGACTTCAACAACGAACGCCCCCCGTCCGGATGGGCGGGGGGCGTTGGTTTGCCTGTCAGGTCAGTCGCGCGGGACGACGACGTCCTTGCCGACCACGGTGATCCCGGCCTCCGAGACCTCAAGTCCGCGAGCGCGGTCGTGGTCCTGGTCAACCCCGATCTGGACGCCGTCGGGAACCACCGCATGCTTGTCGAGGATGGCCCTGCGCACCACGGCGTTCTTTCCGATCTGCACGGAGTCCATCAGCACGGACTCGGACACCTGTGCCCACTTGTCCACCCGGACGTTGGGGCTGAGGACGGTCCGGTCCACCTCGCCGCCCGAGATGATGCAGCCGGCGTTCACGATGGAGTCCTCGGCGCGTCCGCGCATCACGAACTTCGCCCCGGGTGCCTGCCACTGATCGGTCCAGATGGGCCAGTCGTAGTTGTACAGGTTGAACTCGGGGTTCACGCTGACCAGGTCCATGTGGGCCTCGTGGAACGCGTCGATGGTGCCCACGTCCCGCCAGTAGTTGATGTCCTTCTCGGTGGCGCCGGGCACCACGTTGTCCTTGAAGTCGTAGACCTGGGACTCGCCCTGCGCCGTGAACCAGGGGATGATGTCGCCGCCCATGTCGTGGCGGGCCGTCGGATCCTCAGCGTCCGCCCGCAGTGCCTCGACCAGCGCCTGCCGGCTGAACACGTAGTTGCCCATCGACGCGAAGGATTCCTCTGGCGAGTCGGGCAGGCCGGGGGGATCGGTGGGCTTCTCCAGGAAACTCTTGATCTTCTTGTCCGGCGCGGAGTCGATGATGCCGAAGGCCGACGCCTCGCTGCGCGGCACCCGGATGCCTGCGACGGTGGCACCGAGCCCTGAATCGATGTGGGCATCGATCATCTGCTCGATGTCCATCCGGTAGATGTTGTCCGCGCCGAACACGACGACGTAGTCCGGATCCGCGTCCCGGATGAGGTTGAGCGACTGGTAGATGGCGTCAGCGCTGCCCTGGTACCAACGGGGGCCGAGCCGTTGCTGAGCAGGCACGGGGGCGACGTAGTTGCCCAGCATCGTCGAGAAGCGCCACGTCTTGGCGATGTGGCGGTCCAGCGAGTGCGATTTGTACTGGGTGAGGACGGCGATCTGCCGAAGGTTCGAGTTGGCAAGGTTCGACAGGACGAAGTCGATCAGCCGGTACGTGCCCCCGAACGGGACAGCAGGCTTGGCCCGGTCTGCGGTGAGCGGCATCAGCCGCTTACCCTCACCGCCGGCGAGAACAATGGACAAGGTTTTCGGACGAGCGGACATGCCTTGAACCTATTGCCAAATGGAGGCCTCCGACAAGGAAATCCACCAAATGACCTCCCCCGGGCTCAACACGGTGTGACACGATGCCGTCATGACGATGAAACTGTCTTTGCTGACCCGTGAATACCCGCCGACGATCTACGGTGGCGCCGGCGTCCACGTGGCCCAGTTGGTGCCTCAGTTGCGCAGGCTGATCGACGTTGAGGTGCACTGCATGGGCGAGCCCCGCGACGGAGCGACGGCTCACGCGGAGGACTTCCCGCCGGGCGCGAACGCCGCCCTCCGGGTGCTTGGCGCCGACCTGTCGATGGCCGCCGCGGTCGGCGAGGTCGACATCATCCACTCGCACACCTGGTACGCCAACATGGCCGGTCACCTCGCGGGCCTGATGCGCGATATTCCGCACGTGGTGACGTCCCACTCGCTGGAGCCACACCGCCCGTGGAAGGCGGAGCAGCTGGCCGGCGGCTACCGGGTCTCGTCGTGGGCGGAGAAGACGGCCTATGAGGCGGCGGACGCGGTGATCTCCGTCAGCGCCGGCATGCGCCGAGACGTCCTCGAGAGCTACCCGAACCTCGATCCGGCAAAGGTCCATGTGGTCAAGAACGGCATCGACCCGGACGAGTTCCGCCCGGACACGAACACCGACGTCGTCACGGGCCTGGGTGTGGACCTGGACCGCCCGTCGGTGGTCTTCGTGGGGCGCATCACGCGCCAGAAGGGCCTGGTCCACCTGGTGCGCGCCGCAGCCGAGTTCGATCCCGATACCCAGCTCGTCCTGTTGGCCGGGGCGCCCGACACCCCGGAGATCGCGGCCGAGTTCGAGGTGGCCTTCGCCGAGCTCAAGGCGCGCCGCACGGCGCCCGTTATCTGGGTGCAGGAGATGCTGCCGCGCGCCTCGGTGCGCCAGGTCCTCACCCACGCCACCGTCTTCGCCTGCCCCTCGGTCTACGAGCCGCTGGGCATCGTGAACCTGGAGGCCATGGCCTGCGAGACGCCTGTGGTGGCCAGCGCGGTGGGAGGTATCCCGGAGGTGGTCAACGATGGCGAGACCGGGCTGCTGGTGGCCTACGATCCGGCCCAGGCGGGCGACCCTGCTTTCGTCAAGGGCTTCGAGTCCGATTTCGCCACGCAGGTCAACCGCCTCACCCGCGATCCCCAGCTCGCCGAGGCGTTCGGCAAGGCTGGGCGCCAGCGCTGCATCGACGAGTTCTCCTGGACCAAGATCGCCGAGGAGACGGTGGCGGTCTACGAGGCTGCCATCGGCTCCCGGGGCTAGGGAACCACTGATCAATGCTGTTCTCGGTGAGGATGTGCCGGGCGGGATGAGATGGTGCCACTACATCTGGTGCGTGTACTTGATGTCCATATCCAGATGGAGGGGTGCCAGATCGCCCGATCCGGTGCGCCGCAGCCAGGACATGATTGATCAGTGCTTCCCCAGGGGCGGCTCACGCCTCGGGGGCTCCCGCCATTGCGCGGCGGGCCGACGGTGCGTGGAGCGCGGCCTGGATGCGTCTGGAGAGATCCGGCGCCAGGTCACGGCCCTCGGCACGGGCCGTCCGGGTGAGGGCCACCGCCGCGCCGTTGGCTTCGGAGGAACGACCGGCCAGGGCGAGGGCCAGGATCTCCCGCGATGCGAGAGCGTCGTTTGAGGGCGCCGCGAGACGCCCCCTCCGCACCGCCCAGAGGGCGGCCTCGGCCGCGCTGCGCTCCAGCGCCCGGTCCGCCAGCACGCTGGCCGCGTCCACGATCATGGCCACCATGTCCGAACGCAGCTGGTGCGCCCAGCCCCATTGAAACTCGAAGGAGCCCAAGGGCTCGCCGCGCACGAGGCGCAACGCCGCCACGAGAGCAGCGTCCGACGACAAGTTCACACCGCCGCTCAGTATGGTGCGGAACTGCTCCCAGTCCGAGGACACACGAGGGTCCAGCGACACCCTCCCCGAGTACGCGTCCGGCAGGTACTGCACCCCGTCCGGGGCGGCGCCCAGCCAGCTGCGCAGGCGGCTGGTGTTGGAGCGCCTGGTGGTCTCGGCGATCAACAGCGAACGCGTCATGGCCGTCGGCGTGGATCCGGGGTTCTCCAGGAGCCAGGCGCAATATTCCAGGCACTGACCCACGGCGCGCCCAGGCACGTCTCCGGCGGCGCCGATCAGGTCCGGATCCCCGAGGAGGAGCAGCATCGGGTGCTCGGGAGTGCTGAGCCGTCCGTTCATGGGGGCGTCCTCGTGCGGTCTGGCGGAGTGTGGAAGAGGCGTCACGTTGGGGGGAAGCTCGTCCTCCGAGCGCCACCACGGAGCCTGCTCTGTGTCTGTGCTGCCTGCTGCGCGAAACAGCTCCAGCACTGCCCTGCGGGCCGGCTGGGTGAGCAGCTGCGGCGTGAACGACTGCCCCCGCCATGTGCCGGAGTGATCGTCAACCGTGACGGGATGCGCGCTGAGCTGCGTGGCGGACGCCGATCCGACGACCACGCTCACGCCCACCTCCCCGAGGGCGAGGGCATCGGCGATGGCATCCA
>DATITN010000123.1:0-2447 GCA_035467795.1 Arachnia sp.
GTCGTGCGGGTGGCGATGCCGGCCAGGACCATGTCGGGGGCTGAGACGGCGAAGTCGTCGCGGTGGTGCTCGCCGATGCCGATGACGTCGAGGCCCACCTCGTCTGCCAGGACCGCCTCGTCGATGAGGTTGCGGATCACCTGATCGTGGGGGAGGAGGGCGCCGTCGGGGCCGGCGGTGACGTCGCCGAAAGTGTCGATGCCGAATTCGAGCCTGTCGATGTCCATGGGGTCCTCGCAAAGATTGAGAGATCAACTATCCTCAGCCTAGCCGACAGGTCAACCGCGGGGGCGGGACTCCAGTGACGGTCCCTGCGCTCAAGGTGGGGCAGGGTGACCGTCACTACTGGCTCGTTACCGCGCCTCGAGCTGCTTGACCATGGCCGACACGGATGACGGCATCGTCTTCATGGCGGAGTCCGTGAAGCGAAGGACGATCCAACCGGCGAGAGTGAGCTGCACGTCACGGTCGCGGTCGGCGATGAAGGACTCCAACGATCGGTGGTATTCCCATCCGTCGAACTCAAGCGCCAGCTTCAGCCGGGGGAAGGCGGCGTCCAAGTAGTAGTCCTTGTCCTTCACGGTCACCCTATGGTTGGTCACCCACCCCTTGATGTGCGCCTTGCGCAGCGCAACGTGGGCTGCCCGCTCCAACTCGGACCAGGGAAGGTCGCGGGATTCTCGGAGCAGGCGCTCCCGATCGCAGTTGCCCGCGCGGTCCTTGCCGAGACGAAGCGCGGTCCAGAGGTCTTCCAGCGTGGTCGCCTTCCGCCGCAAAGCCTCGTCGATTGCCGCTCCGCCCATCGAATCGGTCAGGTCGAGGACGGTCTGGGCGGGAGTGGTGACGAACTTGTCCCCGTCCCAATCCCGGAGGTCGGTGCCCACCGTGCGTCGTTCGAACCTGAACCCGGTAGCGCGGCGCACGCGCGGACCCGCGACCTGCACGGCTTCCAGTTGCAGTTCGGGCCACCAGGTCAGGTGGGCGGCGGTCTCGCGGACAAACGTGGCGTTGGGGTGGAGGGCGCTGATTGCCGCCACGCGCGCCTCCACGGTCGGCGCGTAGTCCGGCAATCCGTAGGCGCCCCGCAGAACCGGCGCCAAGTGGCCCGATTTCACGGCGCGATCAATCCGGTCCGCCAGATGGGGATGCTGCCTGGGGCAGATGATCCCCTCGTCAGTGAGGATGGTGGTGATGTCGCTATGCATGCCTCCGTTGTTAGGAGGCGCGCGGATGGTTTTCCCACCTCGGGGTGGACCTGTGGACAGCGCGGGAACGTGCCCGTAGTGGCGGTCACCCTCCTCGTGTCTGAGCGTGGAGTGCCGCAGTGGGGGACCGTCTCCGCGCCGGGTGTTAGCGTGGGCTGCGGCGACCCGCCCCGGACGACGGATCAGTACCCGGTGACGACAAGACTGGCCATTCCTTGAAAGGATTCGTCCATGGATTGGGTCATTCTGCTGGCCTCCGGCGTCCTCGAGGCAGTCTGGGCAACCGCCCTCGGCCGCTCCGATGGTTTACGCCGCCCCCGCCCCACCCTCATCTTCGCGGTCACGGCCGTCCTCAGCCTCGTCGGGCTCGGGTTCGCGCTCAACACGCTGCCCACCGGCACCGCCTACGCCGTGTGGACCGCCACCGGCGCCTCGCTCACGGTGGCGTGGGCGATGTTCACCCGAGTCGAACCGGTGAGCCTCGCCAAGATCCTGCTGCTGGTGGGCATCGTCACGTGCGTCGTCGGTTTGAAGGTGCTCGCATGAGCGCGCGATGGGCCTGGCCGATGCTGCTGGCCAGCGCCGTCCTTGAGGCGGTGTGGGCCAACGCTCTGTCCGCCAGTGAGGGCTTCACTCGCCCCGTGCCCGTCGTCGTGTTCCTGGTGGCCACGGTTGCCTCGGTCGTCGGGCTGTCCTTTGCCATGCGCCACATCCCGACGGGGACGGCGTACGCGGTGTGGACCAGCGTCGGAACCGTGCTGACGGTCGCGTACTCGGTGGCCATCGGTGCGGAGTCGATGGGATGGCTCAAGGCCCTGTTCCTGGCAGGGATCGTCGGGTGCGTGATCGGGCTCAAGCGGCTCGACCACACACCCGACGCTGGTGCCTGACTCTGCACCGGGCGCAAGGTGGTTTCGACGCGGTCGCGGCGCTTCGCGCGCGCCCGGCTCAACCCGCGGGGAGGGATCCGCCGCGCCACGCGGTCAGGAGTCATGCCAGACGGTGGTCGCGGGGCTTCGCGCGCGCCCGGCTCAACCCGCGGGGGAGGACCCGGGCGCGCTACGAGGTCAGGAGATCTGCCACACGGTGGTCGTGCCGCTGACCTCGTTGCCGACGACCAGCAGCGGGGAGCGCGTCGGGCTGTCCGAGGCCGGGATGAACAGCAGGCCCTCGGGGCCGAAGTCGCCCTCGTTGCGGTACACGCCCTGAGCGACGGGGGCGGCCGGGTTGGTGACGTCGAAC
>DATITN010000124.1:0-8020 GCA_035467795.1 Arachnia sp.
GCCCTTGCCGGACTCGAGGATCAGGCGCTTCCGGGCGACGGCGTCGGCCACGGCCAGCGGGTTGAGGCCGTCGACGCGCTCCGAGTGCATCGCCTCGGGGTTCACGCCGGCGCCGACGCGGGCGAGGATGTCGTAGCCCATCGTCTCGCCGGAGGTCTGGCCGCCCATGCCGTAGAAGTTGTTGAAGAAGTTGAACCAGATGGGCGGGTTGCCGTCGACGCCGTGATTCCACAGGGTGCGGTACTGGTCCATGGCGGACATCATCATGGCCTCCCACACGGGGCCACAGCCCATGGAGGCGTCGCCGATGTTGGCGATGACGATGCCGGGCTGGCGGTTGATCCGCTTGAACAGCGCCGAGCCGGTGGCGATGTCCGCCGAGCCGCCCACGATGGCGTTGTTGGGCATGGAGCCGAACGGCGCGAAGAAGGCGTGCATGGAGCCGCCGAGGCCGCGGTTGAAGCCGGCCTTTCGGGCGAAGGTCTCCGCCACGGTGCCGTAGAGAATGAAGTTCTCGGCGAGATCCAGCAGGCCGTCGTGGCCCACCTTCTCTGCGAAGCCGAGGGTCTCGCCGTCGAGGAAGGTGGTCATGATCTTCTCGAGCTCGGCGGGGTCCAGCTTGCGGGCCGCGGAGTAGCACTTGGCGAGGATCTCGCCGTGGCTGCGGTGCGAACCGAAGAGGAAGTCCGTGGGGTCCAGCTGCGAGGCCTGACCGACGACCGCCGACTCCTGGCCGATGGACAGGTGGGCGGGGCCCTTGTGGTTGTACTCCACCCCGTTCCAGGCGCCGGTGGTCTTGATCGAGTTCAGCATGGTCTCGAACTGACGAACCGCGATCATGTCGTGGAGGATGTCGACGAGGCCGTCCTTGCCGTGAGTCTCAAGCTCTGCGGCGAAGTTGGGCTGGTACTGGTTGACGGGGATGTCGGGCGTGGTGATGAACGACGCCGAGCGGACAGTGCTCGGATCGACGACGAGGGTGCGTGGCATGTGTGGCTGCTCCTGATTTCTTGTCTGTGGTCGCTCAGGCCTTGGCAGCCCAAGCCGCCTCTCGGATGAGTTCGCTGACGGTGGGGTGGGGGAAGACGACCTGGCGCAGGTCGGTGATGTTGAGTTCGGTCTCGAGCACCACGGACGCGCCCCACATCATCTCTGAGGCGTAGCTGCCGACGACGTGGACGCCCAGCACCTGCAGGGTGTCGCCGTCGTAGACGAGCTTCGCCGCGCCGGGGGCCTTGACGCCGTTCTCGGCGACGAAGCGGCCGGACATGGCGCCGGGGACGGTGACGGTCTGCACGTTGCCGCCCTGCGCCTTGGCCTGGGCCTCGGTGAGCCCGATGCCGGCGGCCTCCGGGATGGAGTAGACGGCCCACGGGATGGTGGACCAGCGCATGACCTCGCCCCTGCGGTGCGCCTCGGGGTCGAGGATATTGGCCGCGGCGATCTCGCCCATGCGATACGCGGCGTGGGCGAGGAGGGAGCGTCCGGTGACGTCACCGATGGCCCAGACATTGGGCAGGTTGGTGCGCATGCGGTCGTCGACCACCACACCCTTACCGGAGACCTCGAGGCCGGAGGTCTCGGCGCCCCAGCCCTGCACCGCCGGGCGGCGGCCCACGGCCATGAGCACGACGTCAGCCTCGACGGCCTCATCCGCGCCGGCGGCGGTGGTGTATTTCACGGAGCCGCCGTCGATCGCGGTGACCTTGCATGAAAGCTTGAAGTTCACGTTGTTGAGGGCCTTGCGCAGCATGGGCGCCAGCTCGGCGTCCATGAACGGCACGATCTCGGGCAGCATCTCGACGACGGTGACCTCAGAGCCGAGCGTGGCGAACAGGCTCGCGAACTCCAGCCCGATCACGCCGCCACCGATGACGGCCAGGCGCGGCGGGATGGACTCGACGGCGAGCATGCCGGTGGAGTCCACCACGTGCGGGTTGTCCTTCGCGCCCGGGATGGGGGGCATGACCGGGACGGAGCCGGTGGCGAGGATCACGTGATCCGCGGTGTGGGTGGTGCCGTCGACGGTGACCTTGCCCGGTCCGTCGAACGTGCCGTAGCCCTTGACGACGGTGACGCCGGCCTTCTTCTCCGCGAAGCCGACGCCCTTGACCAGGGTGGTCACGGTCTGGGCCTTCCACTTCTGGAGCTCGGTCCAGTCCACCGAGATGTCGGAGGTGTGGATGCCGAGCTGGGTGCCGTGCTTGGCGTGCTCGTAGGTCTTGGCCGCGTTGAGCAGGGCCTTGGTGGGGATGCACCCCACGTTGAGGCAGGTGCCACCGAGGGCGTCGGCCTCGATGAGCAGGACCTTCTTGCCCGCGTGGCCGAGGCGCTCGGCGCTGATGTAGCCGCCGGGACCTCCGCCCAGGACGATGACGTCGTAGTCACTCATTGGTGCTGGTTCCTCTCAGCCGAGAACGGTGATGTCGATGGCCTCGATGAACTTCACGAGGTCCTGCAGGAAGCGCGCTGCGTCCGCGCCGTCGATGGCCCGGTGGTCCGCGGTGAGCGAGAGGCCGATGCGCTGCTCGGCACCGACGGAGCCGTCGGCGTTGATCTTGACCCGGGGGAAGATCGCGTCCACGCCGAGGATGGCGGTCTGGGGCACGTTGAGCAGCGGGGTGAAGGACTCGATGCCGAAGCCGCCCAGGTTGGTCACCGTGAAGGTGGCGCCGGAGAGCAGATCGGGGTTGATCGTCCCGCCGATGGCCTCGTTCGCGAGCTGCTTGCTCACGGTCGAGAACTCGCGGAGGCTCATCAGCGACGCGTTGCGCACCGTCGGGACCAGGAGGCCCCGGGGGGTGTCGCAGGCGAAGCCCATGTGGACCCGCTCGAATGTCGTGAGCACGCCGTCGCTCAGGTGCGAGTTGTGCGAGACGTTCTTCGCGGCGGCGCGGACTGCGGCGTAGCCGACGAGGTCGCCGATGGTGACGCCGTTCATGCCGAGCGACGGGTCCGAGTTCTTGAGCTTCTTGCGCAGGTCCAGCAGGCCCTGGGCGTTCGCGGTGGTGTTGTAGGTGAGCTGCGCGGAGGTGGCCAGCGAGTTCATCATCCGCTCGGAGATGACCTTGCGGATGCCCTTGACCTTGGTCTCCTCCGACGGGCCGGGGAAGTCGGCGTCGACGGCGCTGGCTGGGCGCGGCGCAGCCGGGGCAGCAGCTGCGGCGGCCGGCTGGGCCGGGGCGGCGAGGTCTGCGGTGGTGACGCGCCCGCCGAGGCCGGTGCCTTCGGCGCCCGCGGCATGGGCCCCTGCGCGGGCGGCGCCCGTGGTGGCCGAGGTGAGGGCGTCCTTGACGTCGCGCTCGATCACGCGTCCGCCGGGGCCGGAGCCCTCGGCGACTGCGCCGAGGGCCAGCGAGTTGGCGGCGGCGAGGTTGCGGGCCCGGGGGCGGGAGGCGCCGGTGGCGGCGGTGCGCTCGGCCTGGGGCTGGGCTTCGGGCTCAGTGGCTGCCTGGACGGGTTCGTCGGCGGCGGGTGCTGCGGCGTCGTCGCCGCTCTCACCCTTCCAGCCGGCCGCGTCGAGCGCGGGCTTGGGATCCTCCCCCGGGGCGCCCACGACGAGGAGCGGCTCCTTGACCGGGACGTCGTCGCCCTCGGCCCAGAGCAGCGCCAGCACGGTGCCGGCGGCGGAGGTGGGGACCTCCATGGAGGCCTTGTCAGTCTCGACCTCGCAGACGATGGCGTTCTCGGCGACCTCGTCGCCCACCTTGACCTGCCACGAGACGATCAGGCACGACTCGACGCTGTTGCCGAGCTGTGGCATGACTACGACGGTTGCCATGTGTGTGTCCTTCTTGTTGGTTGATTGATTCAGACGACGCGGACTTGGGTGTGTTCCCGCAGCGCTTCGACGGCGCCCGCGGGGAGCCCGTCGTCGGTGATGATTCCGGTGATGCCCGTCAGGGGCAGGAAGGTGACGAAACCGGCCTGGCCGAACTTCGATGAGTCGGCCAGCAGCCAGGTCTCCTCCGCGCGGCTGGTCATCCCGGAGGCCACCTGGCCGCCTTCGACGAACCGCGTGGTCAGGCCCCTCTCGGGCGAGAATCCGTCCGTGCCCAGGAAGGCCAGGCGCGTGTTGAAGTCCGCGATGGCCCGCTCGGCCAACGGGCCGACGAATGACTCGGACTCGCGTCGGAAGACGCCGCCGGTGAGGATGACGGTGAGGTCCGGGTTGATCCGGGCCGTGTTGAACACCAGCGCCGAGTTGGTGACCACCTGGATGCCCCGTCGGCCCGTGAGGTTGCGTACCAGCATCGCGGTGGTGGTGCCGGCCTCGATCATGATCGTGTCGTCGTCGCGGACCATCGCGGCTGCGGCCGCGGCGATACGCTGCTTTGCCTCGACGTTGAGCTGTTCGCGCTGGAGGATGGACTTGAGGGTGGTGGGGCGGGCTCCGCCGCGGGTGCGCACCAGCATTCCCCGCTGCTCCATGCCCCGGAGGTCCCCGCGGATGGTCACCTCGGAGACGCCGAGCTGCGCGGCGAGGGAGGTCACCGACAGCGAGCCGTCGTCCGTGAGACGAGACATGATCTCGTGCTCGCGTTCGGTGCGCTCGACCGTCACTGGCAGTTCACATCGCTTTCGTTAGCTTCCGAATTGCTTTCGATAGTCCGACTATAAGCCCTCGGTTTTGGTTTCGTGCGTGGGGTGACGAAAGCCTGGGCATCTGCTCACGCGCCAGCGATTCCGTCACATCCTCAGCGTGCCATCCGGGGCAGATCTACGCTGGGGGAAGGAGGCTTTCGATGCCCAGTCGTCGGTTTGTACTCGTCACCGCGGGACTCGCGGCCCTCGCCATTCCGCTCACCGCCTGCGCCACCGCCGAGCCGGGGGAGATCCGAGGCACCGCTCCGCCGGAGGAATTCCCGCTGGACACGGCGGGAGTTGAGCAGGCTGCCGAAGCGACGGAGGCGCTGGCCTGGACGGTATTGGGGACCAAGACCGGCAACAGAGTGCTCGGGCCGAGCTCGCTGATGTCCGCGATCGCGATGCTTGGCGAAGGGGCCGCCGGAGCCAGCGAGGCGTCGCTCGACGAGACCGTCGGGCTGGTCGGCGACGAGCGGTCCGCGGCCGTCGCGGCGCTGCGCCAGGCGCTGTCCGGGTACGAAACGCTCCCGGACAGCGTGGACAAGAAGGAGCCGCCCGAGGAGCCCGTGGTGCATCAGGCGTCCCAGGTGGTGATCCTCGACGAGGCGATCGTCGAGGAGGCGTTCCTGGACCGTCTGTCGCGGTTCTACGACTCCGGCGTTGAGCGGGTGGCGCGGGACGGGGCCAAGGCTGTGCTGGATGCGTGGGCGAAGAAACACACGGCCGGGCTGATCGAGAAGTCCGCCATCGAGGTGACGCCCGATCTCCAGCTCGTCCTGCAGGACGCGGTGCTGTTCGCGGCCCGGTGGCGCACGCCGTTCACCAGCGAGTGGCCCGTGCCGTTCACACCCACCGGTGGCGCGCCGACGGAGGTGCCGGGGATGGCGGAGATCGTGCCGGCCCGGTTCGCGGAGGGGTCGCGGTGGAGCGCGGCGCGGCTGCCGTACGACGACGTGCTCGCGATGGATGTGATCCTCCCCTCACCGGGGGTGGCTCCGGGCGAGCTCACCGCCGACGACCTGGTGGCCGTAGCGGAGGGGCTGGAGGCAGCCGGCGAAGGACAGGTGTCAGTGGTGATGCCGACGTCGGACCAGAAGCAGACGTGGGACCTGCTGCAACCCGTCAGGGAGGCCGGGATCGACCTGTCCGACCTGAGCAAGATCCTGCCCGGCGGGACGCTGGGCCAACTCGTGCAGCAGGTGACCTTGACGGTGAGCCCGAAGGGCACCGTCGGGGCGGTGCTGACCGAGGGCGCCGTCGGCACGGGCATGCCGGCCTACGACGCCGAACTCTGGGTCGACCGGCCCTACATCATGCGGGTCATGGACACGCGGACGCGATGGCCGATCTTCCTCGCCGTCGTCGAGGACCCCGCCCAGCCGCCTGATTAGCGCAGACATGGCTCGGCGCCCGCCCCTGGGCAGGGACGGGCGCCGAGTTCGCTTGTCAGCTGCAGGCCGGCAAGCTGATCGAGGTCCAGGCCTCCGCGCCGGCCGGTCGGGTCACCGAGGCAACCGCGAGCGATCCCGCAGCCTGTCCGGCGCCGTCGGTCAGCGTCACCACCTTGGTCTTCCCGGCCGCCAGCGAGAACTCCATCGGCTCACCCTCCGAGGAGAGTGTGACGATCATCCGCTCGTCGGTGGAGTTGGTCAGCGTCACCGCGGCACCCGTCGAGCAGGAGTTCTCCACCGACACCTCCGGAGACGTGGTGCCCTTGTGCACCGACTGAGTGAGAGGCGTGGCCACCACGGAGGTGAACCGCGCCGTACCCCCGAGGCTCACCAGCGACAGCCCGAGCGAGTCGGCCGCGGGGAAGACCTGGTTCGTGAGGGTGCGCATGCCGTCGTCCGCGAAGACCTCCACCGACGACCTGTCCACGTAGACCTGGAAGGTCAGCGACCCATCGAGGTTGGTGAGGGGTGCGGACGTGACGACGGGGAAGTCGGGATCGAAGTCGACAGCGCCGGACCTGGTGCGGTCCACCACGATCTTGCCCTTCTCCGTGTCGATGCCCACGAAGGTGCCCTCGCCGGAGTCGGGGCTGTAGTCGTCGCTGGTGCGCACGGCCACGCCCGCCAGTTCGGCGTCCTTCGGGTCGACGGTGACGTCGAGCACGTAGGCGTCCGAGCTCCAGGGCAGCGCGAGGGTGCCGTCATCGACAGTGATGTTGCGCTTGCGCAGGGAGTCCTTCGTCACCTTGAGTTCGGAGACCTCCTTCACCGGGGCCTGGACGAGCTCGTACTCGCCGTCGACCACCTCGAGGGTCACCTCCCGCGGGAGGGCCATGGCGCTGCGCCACTCCCCCGTCGGGATGTTCTCGGCGTAGGACCAGTCGTTCATCCACGCGAGCATGACCTGACGGCCGTCGGGGGTGTTGCTGAAGGAGATGGCCGCGTAGTAGTCACGGCCCCAGTCGAGCCAGTCGTAGCGCTCCACCTGCCGCGGCTGGGGGGCGTCGCTCGCCACGATCTGGTCCACCAGGATGTGCCCCCATCCGCCGCGGTTGTTGTCAATGACGAGGATCTGAGCCTCGTCGCCCTGCCACTGGGACAGGTCCCACGACACCCAGTCGAGGGTCTCGGAGTTCTGGCCGGTGGCGGACTGCACTACGTGGCCATCGACAACCAGGTTGACGGTGGTCTCATCGGTGCGGGGCAGCGCCGGCTCATCGCCCATCACGACGTGGTCCAGAGTCAGGTGTCCCCAGCCGCCTGTGGCCTGGTCGACGATGCGCAGCTGCGCCGACTCACCGTCGAACTCGGACACGTCCCAGGCGTGCCAGTTGAGCGCCCCGCTGTCGGCGCCCGAGGCCGAGCGCACCGGCTCACCGTCCACCAGGAGCTGGACCTCGAGGCCGTCCTTCTGTCCGCCACCGATGAGGAAACTGATGTAGTCGCCGTCGATGGCGAACTCGGGCGAGGTCAGCGTGCCGACGTTGTCATCGCCCTTGGGTCCGCCCTCCCAGGTGTTGATCCGGGCGTCGCCGATGAACCACTCGCCGCCCGCGTACGACGGGCTCGCGCTGGCCGCGAGGTCAACGGACCCTGACCAGCCGAACTGCTCCAGCGTCTGGCCCTCGAACCCGTTCCACAGCAGGGTGCCGGCTGGGGGCTCGTTGTCGACCCGCCCGCCCTCGACACGCGGATGGTTGCCGCCCCCGACCAGGAGGTTCAGCCACGGGGAATCCACGGTGAACGGCTCGGAGGTCATGGTGCCCACCGGCCAGTCCCACCCGACGAAGCTGTTGACCAGCCGATCGCCCAGGAACCCGGTGACCCCCTGCTGGTTGGCGAAGTTGCCGGCCACGGGGCCGGGGCCGAAGGGCCCGCTCTCGCCGTTGCCGGGCTCGTTGTTCACGGTCCATCCGGAGCCGTCCCAGGACCCGAACTCGAAGTCCTCGATCACCGTGCCGGGTGCGTCGGCCATCCCCTCG
>DATITN010000125.1:0-9028 GCA_035467795.1 Arachnia sp.
GTCTGGGCGCTGTGGAGCATCGTCGTCCCGCAGCTCAACGGCGTGGGCTTCAACCTCAGCATCAACGAGATGTTCTGGCTGGTCTCGACGCCGGCCCTTGTCGGCGCCACGCTCCGCCTTCCCTACACGTTCGCCGTGCCCCGCTTCGGCGGCCGCAACTGGACCGTGGTCTCCGCACTCTTGCTCCTCCTCCCAGCTGGGGCGCTGGCATGGGCCGTCAACCACCCCGAGCTGCCATTCATGGCGCTGATGGGGATCGCGGCCCTCGCGGGCTTCGGCGGCGGCAACTTCGCCTCGTCGATGGCCAACATCTCGTTCTTCTTCCCCGCCAAGGAGAAGGGCGCCGCGCTCGGCCTGAACGCCGCTGGTGGAAACCTCGGCACTGCAGCCGTGCAGCTCGCCGTCCCGATCGTCATCACCATCGGGGCCGGGGTCAGCCTGGACCGCGCCGGCCTGATGTTCATCCCGCTCGCACTCCTCGCCGCGGTGCTGGCTTGGCGAGGGATGGACAACCTGTCCAACGCCAAGTCCGACCCGCGCGCCTACGCCGCCGCGCTGCGCAACCCGCACACCTGGATCCTGTCGTTCATCTACATCGGCACCTTCGGCTCGTTCATCGGCTATTCCGCCACCTTCCCCACGCTGCTCAAGAACCTCTTCCCGGCGGTGACCCTCTCGCTCGCCTTCATGGGCGCGCTGGTGGGCTCGGTCTCGCGCCCCTTCGGCGGGTTCCTCGCAGACCGCGTGGGCGGCGCGCTGGTCACCTGCGGCTCCTTCGTCGCGATGGCTATGGGGACGGTCGGTGCGATCATCGGCCTTCGGCTCGAGTCGTTCGCGATCTTCTTCATCTCCTTCCTCTGGCTGTTCGTCTTCACGGGCATCGGAAACGGCTCTGTCTACCGGATGATCCCGGCGGTCTTCGCCGGCACGGTCCGCGACAGCGACACCGGTTCCTTGATGGCGGCGGGCCGCGCGGCCGCCGGCTGCATCGGCATCGCCGGCGCGATCGGCGCCTTCGGCGGCTTCCTCATCCCCCAGGGATTCGCCCTCTCCCGGACCCTGACCGGAGACCTGCAGGCGGCGCTCTGGACCATGGTGGGCGCCTACCTCCTCATGCTGGGCGTCACCTGGTTCACCTACCTGCGCCGCGGCTCACGCATGGCCGCGCTGAAGGTCTGACCCATGACCGCCACCCACTGCCCCTACTGCGCGCTCCAGTGCGCGATGGACGTGGCCCCGGCCGCCAGCGGGGTGACCCCTACTGTCACCCCGCTGGAGTTCCCCACCAACCGGGGCCGGCTCTGCCAGAAGGGGTGGACGTCCGCCGAGGTGCTCACCACGCGGGACCGCCTCACCAGCCCGCTGGTGCGGCGCGACGGTGAGCTCGTCCCCACCGACTGGGAGACCGCGCTCACCCTGGTGGCCGACACGCTGCTGCGGCTGCGCGCGGAGCACGGGCCGGAGTCGGTGGCGGTGTTCGGGGGCGGTGGGCTCACCAACGAGAAGGCCTACCAGCTCGGCAAGTTCGCCCGGGTGGCGCTGCAGACGCCAAACATCGACTACAACGGCCGGTTCTGCATGTCGTCGGCCGCGGCCGGCGGTCGGAGGGCCTTCGGGCTCGACAGGGGGCTGCCCTTCCCGCTCACCGATCTCGACGGCGCCGGCGCGATCCTCCTGGTGGGCTCCAACCCCGCCGAGACGATGCCGCCGTTCGTCACCCACCTCGCCGGGGCGCAGCAGGCGGGCGGGTTGATCGTCGTCGACCCCCGTCGCACGCCGACGGCGGCCCTCACCGGCGACGGCCGGGGCCTCCACCTCAGCCCGCTGCCCGGCACGGACCTGGTCCTTCTCCTCGGCCTCACCCAGATCCTGTGGACCGAGGGCCTGATCGACCGCGACTACCTCGCCGAGCGCGCCAACGGCGTCGACGAGCTGCGCGCCAGCCTCGCCGCCTGGTGGCCGGAGCGCGTCGAGCGGGTCACCGGCATCCCGGTAGCCGATCTCAAGAGGGGGGCGCGCCTGCTCGCCGCGGCCAGCCCGGCGCGCGGCGGTCGCGGCGCCTACGTGCTGACCGGCCGCGGCGCCGAACAGCACGCCCACGGCACCGACACCGTCACCGCCGCCGTGAACCTCGCACTGTGCCTCGGCCTACCCGGACGGGTGGGCTCCGGCTACGGGTGCCTCACCGGCCAGGGCAACGGCCAGGGCGGCCGCGAGCACGGCCTCAAGGCGGACCAGCTGCCCGGGTACCGCTCGATCGCCGACCCCGCCGCCCGCGCGCACGTCGCCGCCGTCTGGGGAGTGGATCCCGACTCCCTCCCAGGCCCCGGGAAGCCGGCTGTGGCGCTGTTCGAGTCGCTCGCCACCCCCGGCGGCCCGCGGGCGATGCTCATCCATGGGTCCAACCCGGTGGTCAGCCTGCCCGACGTCCTGCGCCTCACCGAGCGGATCCAGGCCCTCGACCTCCTCGTGGTGGCCGACTTCTTCCTGTCCGAGACCGCGGCCATGGCCGACGTCGTCCTCCCCGTCACCCAGTGGGCCGAGGAGACCGGAACCATGACCAACCTCGAGGGGCGCCTGCTGCTGCGCGCCCGCGCCACCCTGCCCCCCGTCGGCGTGCGGACCGAACTGGAGGTGTGGAGCGACCTGGCCGAGCGCCTGGGAAGCCCAGTCCCGTTCAGCGCCGACCCCGCCGTCGTGTTCGACGAGCTGGCCCGGGCCAGCGCGGGCGGCGTGGCCGACTACGCCGGCTTCAGTCACCAGCGGCTCCGCGACGGCGACGCGCTCTACTGGCCCTGCCCTGCCCCTGACCACCCCGGCACGCCGCGGGTGTTCCTCGACCGCTTCGAGACCCCTGACGGGCGCGCGGTCCTCCACCCCGTGGACGAGACGCCTCCCGACGACTCGCTCACCCCTGAGCTGCCGCTCTACCTGGTCACCGGCCGGGTCCTCCAGCACTACCAGTCCGGGGCGCAGACGCGCCGCGTGCCCGCGCTCAACACCGTCGAGCCCGAGGCCTACGTCGAGCTGCATCCGCTGCTGGCGCAGCGACTGGGTGTCGCGGCGGGTGACCGGGTGGCGGTGCATTCGCGTCGCGGCAGCTGCGAGGCCGTGGCCAGGCTCACCGACGGCATCCGCCACGACACCGTCTTCATGCCCTTCCACTATCCCGACTCAGGCGCCGTGAACAGGGTCACCAACGCCGCCACCGACCCCATCTCGGGCATGCCCGAGCTGAAGGTCGCGGCCGTGCGGCTCGAGCGGATCGGGGCAGCGACATGAGCCACCGGATCGTCGTCGTGGGCCACGGCATGGTGGGTCACCGGTTCCTCGCGGACCTGGCCGCCCACCGCCTTGAGGACGTCGATGTCACCGTGTTGGGGGAGGAGGGCCACGCCGCCTACAACCGGATCCTGCTGCCCGACGTCATCCTCGGGCGCGCGGATCTCGCCGGCCTGACTCTGCCCGAGAGCCGCGGCGTGCGGATGCTGCGCGGCCGCCGGGCCACCTCGATCGACCGCCGCAACCGCACGGTCGTCGACGCGGCGGGCGAGGAACACCCCTTCGACACGCTCGTGCTGGCCACCGGCGCCGATCCGGTGTTCCCCACCCTCGACGGAGTGGTCCGGGCCGACGGCTCCCCGATGCCCGGAGTGGCGGCGTTGCGCACCTGGGACGACGCGGACCGCGTCCGCGCCGCCGCCGTCGAGGGCTCCAGGGTGGTGGTCATGGGCGGCGGCGTGCTGGGCATCGAGGCCGCCGTCGTGCTCGCGGAGGCAGGCAGCGCGGTCACCATCGTCCACCGCGGCTCGGCGCCGCTGGACAGGCAGTTCGATGCCTCGAGCGGCGCCGTCGTCCGGGCCGGGCTCGCCGACCGGGGCATCACCACCCTCCTCGACGTGCGCGTCGCCGGGGTGGAGCGCCGCCGCGACGGCGCCCTCACCTCCGTGCGTCTCACCAACGACCGTCACATTCCCGCGGACATGCTGCTGGTGGCGATCGGGGTCCGGCCCCGCACCCGCCTGGCGGAGGCGGCCGACATCTGGGTGCGCAACGGCATCCTCGTCAGCGACACCTGCCGCACCGACGATCCGGCCATCTACGCCATCGGTGACTGCGCCCGCACCCCGCGCGGCTGTCCCGGGCTGGTGGGTCCCGGCTGGGAGCAGGCCCGTGTCCTGGCCCACCACCTCGCGGAGAAGATCAGCGGCCGCTCGCGCCCCCGCCCTGTGCTCGGCGCGGACGCCGGCGTGTTCCGGGTGAAGGCCGAGGGCCTTGATGCCGTCACCATGGGCGAGTTCCCAGCCGACGAGTTCGCGCCCGGAGCACCGCGCGTGCTCAGCCTCACCGACCCCGTCGGGCGCCGACGCGTGCGCGTTGCCGTCGCCGACGGCCTGCTCGTGGGCGCCACCTGCGTGGGCGATCCCCAGATCGCGGCCGACCTGACGGTGGCCTTCGACTCCCGCACGCCCGTCCCCGACGACCCGGCCGCGCTGCTGGCCCGCCCGCTGGCCGGCGCCGCCCCGTCGATGTCGGTGGTCGACCTGCCGGACGCGGCCGTCGTCTGCCGGTGCAACGCCGTCACCAAGGCCACCATCGCCGACGCAGTCAAGGCCGGCGCCGACACCCCGGAGGCGGTGGCCGCCGCCACCCGCGCCTCCACCGGATGCGGCAGCTGCACCTCCGACGTGTGCAGCCTCGTCGCCGCGCTCGGCGGGGCCGACGGGACACGAACCTCACTCGAGCGGGTCACCGTCGCGTGAGTGGCTTGTTGCACACCCGAAACGTGAATGATCCAGCCCCGGAAACTGCGCCGCCTAGCGTCGTAGATACCGAGGAGCCCAACCGACTAGACCCCTGGAGGCCGATATGAGCAAGCTGTGTGTGGTGGTCGGAGGTGGCATGGTCGCCCACCGATTCGTCGAGGCTCTGCGTTCGCGCGACGAGGCCGGCGAGTGGCGTGTGACCGTTCTCGCCGAGGAGCCCCGCCCGCCCTACGACCGCGTGGCCCTGACCAGCTACTTCGAGAACCGCGACCCCGACCTGCTGAGCCTGGGTGAGGCGCACCTCTGGCAGGACCCGAACGTGAAGCTGCGCCGCGGCTCCAAGGTGGTCTCCGTGGATCCGGCGGCCCACACCGTCATCACCGAGAACGGCATGTCGCACGCCTACGACTCCCTGGTGCTGGCCACCGGCTCCTACGCGTTCATGCCCCCGGTGCCCGGCCGTGAGCTGCCCGGCTGCTTCGTCTACCGCACCATCGACGACGTGGCGGCGCTCCGCGGCTTCGTCGAGACCCTGCAGGAACGCAACCCGAAGCGCCGCGTCCGAGGCGCCGTCATCGGCGGCGGCCTGCTGGGCCTCGAGGCGGCCGGCGCACTGCGGAAGCTCGGCGCCGACACCACCGTCGTCGAGTTCGCGCCCAGGCTGATGCCGCTGCAGGTGGACGAGGGTGGCGGCGAGTCGCTCAAGCGCCTCATCGAGGCCATGGACGTCGACGTCCGCGTCGGCACCGCCACCGCGGCCATCAAGGGCCGGATCGCCGTGGAGAAGATGACCTTCAACGACGGGACCTCCATCGACGTGGACGTGGTGATCTTCGCCACCGGCGTCCGCCCCCGGGACGAGCTCGCCCGCGACGCCGGCCTCGAGGTGGGTGAGCGCGGCGGCGTGGTGGTCGACGACTCCTGCCGCACCGCGGACCCGGACATCTACGCCATCGGCGAGGTGGCCTGCATCCAGGGCCGCGTGTGGGGCCTCGTCGGCCCCGGCTACACCATGGCGGAGGTGGCGGTGGACCAGATCCTCGGCCGCTCAGGCACCTTCACCGGCGGGGACCTCTCAACCAAGCTGAAGCTGCTCGGCGTGGACGTGGCCAGTTTCGGCGACGCCTTCGGCACCACCGAGGGCGCCCTGTCCGTGGTCTACACCGACCCGATCGCCGGCGTGTACAAGAAGCTGGTCCTCTCCGACGACGCCCGCACCCTGCTCGGCGGCATCCTGGTGGGCGACGCCTCGGCCTACGCCGGCCTGCGTCCCCTCCTGGGCAGGCCGCTCGGGGTGGACCCCGCCGCCTACCTCGTGCCCGCCGGCGCGGAGGGCGCACCGGTCCAGGGCGAACTGCCCGACGACGCCCCCGTCTGCTCCTGCAACAACGTGACCGCCGGCGCCATCCGCTGCGCGGTCACCGGCGAAGGCTGCACTGACCTCGCGGGCGTGAAGGCCTGCACCAAGGCCGGCACCAGCTGCGGCTCGTGCCTCCCGCTGGTCCGCAAGCTGATGGTGGCCGAGCTTGAGAAGTCCGGGACCGTCGTCAGCAACGCCCTGTGCGAGCACTTCGAGCTGTCGCGGGCCCAGCTCTTCGACGTGGTCCGGATCACCGGGCTCACCACCTTCTCCGAGATCATCGGGCGGCACGGCCGCGGCCGCGGGTGCGACATCTGCAAGCCCGTCGTCGCATCGATCCTCGCGAGCCTCGGCAACGGGCACATCCTCGCCGGCGAACAGGCCGCGATCCAGGACACCAACGACCACGTGCTGGCCAACATCCAGAAGGACGGCACCTACTCCGTCGTGCCCCGCGTGCCCGGCGGCGAGATCACCCCCGACGGGCTGATCGTGATCGGCCAGATCGCCCGCGACTTCGGGCTCTACACCAAGATCACCGGCGGCCAGCGCATCGACATGTTCGGCGCCCGGATCGACCAGCTGCCGGACATCTGGCGGCGCCTCGTCGACGCCGGGTTCGAGTCCGGCCACGCCTACGGCAAGTCGCTGCGGACCGTGAAGTCCTGCGTGGGGTCCACCTGGTGCCGCTACGGCGTCCAGGACTCCGTCGGCCTCGCCATCGACCTGGAGCTGCGCTACCGCGGGCTACGCTCGCCGCACAAGCTCAAGCTCGGCGTCTCCGGCTGCGCCCGCGAGTGCGCCGAGGCCCGCGGCAAGGACGTCGGCATCATCGCCACGGACAAGGGCTGGAACGTCTACGTGGGCGGCAACGGGGGCTTCACGCCCCGGCACGCCGTCCTGCTGGCCGAGGACCTCACCACCGAGGAGCTGGTGCGCACCATCGACCGCTTCCTCATGTACTACGTGAGGACGGCGGACCGGCTGCAGCGGACCGCCGTGTGGTTGGAGTCGATCGAGGGCGGCCTGGATCACGTCCGGAAGGTGATCCTCGAGGACTCCCTCGGGATCGCCGCGGACCTCGACGCCGCCATGGCCGGCCACGTCGACGGCTACCGCGACGAGTGGCGCGACGTGCTGGAGGACCCGGTCAAGCTGGCCCGGTTCGCGGGCTTCGTCAACGCGGCCGACGCCGTCGACGACAACCTCCAGTACGTGGGGGAGCGCGGACAGGCCCGCCCCGCCACCGACGCGGACCGCGAGTCCGGCGTCGAGCTGGTCGATTCCGAGCGGCGGCCGGTCCTGGTTGCCGGACCCACCATCCCCATTGGAGGATCACGATGACCATCACCGAACCCGTCTGCCACCTCGCTGACCTGCTCCCGGAGCGCCCCGTGGCGGCGCTCGTCGAGGGCCGCCAGGTGGCCATCGTCCGGCTCCACGACGACCGGGTCTACGCCGTCGGCATGTGGGACCCGTTCTCCCGCGCCAACGTGATGGCGCGTGGACTGGTGGGCTCCTCACTGGTTGAGGGCGAGGATGTGCCCGTACTCTTCTCTCCCATGTACAAGCAGGCCTTCGACCTCCGCACCGGCAGCTGCCTGGCGGACGCCGAGAAGGCGCTCGGCACCTGGGAGGTGACCGTGCTGGACGGCCGCGTCTATGTGGGCGCGCAGGTCTCCGAGGAGGCGCCCGCCCGGGCCGGCGTCGAGCGCCTGGCGAGGGCGGGCTGAATGGACACCACCCCCACGGCCGCAGCCGGCGCGCACTCGCTCGCCGGCTGCCGTGTGGTGCTGACGGCCAAGAGGCGGGCCTCCGAGCTGGCCTCGGCGCTCGAGCGACGGGGGGTCGAGGTCATCAAGGCCCCCATCCTGTCCATCGTGCCGCACGCCGACGACGAGGTTCTCATCGCCCAGACGAGGGCGCTGATTGCGGATCCCCCGGACGCGGTGGTGGCCACCACCGGCGTCGGGTTCCGCGGTTGGATGGACGCGGCCGACGCGTCGGGGTGTGCCGGGGAACTGCTCGAGGTGTTGAAGGGGGCCCGGATCATCGCCCGCGGGCCGAAGGCTCAGGGCGCGGTGCACGGGGCAGGCCTGACGGCGGACTGGGTGGCGGACTCGGAGACCGCCGCCGAGATCAAGGAGCTGTTCGACTTCGAGGGGGTGGCCGGGCTGCACGTCGCGGTTCAGCACCACGGCTCCGGCAGCGACGGTATAGATGAGCTCCTCGTCGAGCTCGGCGCCCGGGTCACCTCGCTCGTGGTCTACCGGTGGGGGCCCGCGCCCGACCCCGACGCGGTGACGCGCGCCGTCGGGCTCGTCGCGGCTGCGGAGGTCGACGCCGTCGCGTTCACCTCCGCCCACGGCGTGGTGGAGTTCCTGGCCGCCTGCGAGCGGGCGGGGCTCCGGGACGCCGCGCTCGAGGCGATGGCCGGCCCGGTGCTGCCCGCGACGGTCGGGCCCGTCACGGCGGCGCCCCTCGTGGAGCTGGGCCTTCGGCCGCTG
Organism: Arachnia sp.; assembly: GCA_035467795.1. Lineage (GTDB taxonomy): Bacteria > Actinomycetota > Actinomycetes > Propionibacteriales > Propionibacteriaceae > Arachnia. The sequence goes on from DATITN010000125.1 coordinate 8,634, forward strand.
GTCCCGGACCGGTTCCGGCTGGGGGCGTTGGTGCGGGAGCTGTGCGCGGCGCTGGCGGAGCGCGGCGTCGCGGAGGTCGCCACGCCGGCGGGGGTGCTGTGGCTCAGGCGCTCTGCGGCGAGCCTGGGTGGCCGGGCGCTCCCGCTCAGCCAGGTGCAGTTCGCGGTGTTGCGCTCCCTCGTCGAGGCCAGGGGCGGCGTGGTGTCCAGGGAGGAGATCCTGTCAGTGCTCCCCGGCAGCTCCAACGACCCGCACGCGGCCGAGGTCGCCGTGGCGAGACTGCGTGACAGTATGGGTGACCGATCGCTGGTGCGCACCGTGCCCCGGCGCGGCTACCGGTTGGAGGTGAGCCCATGACGCCCGCACTCGTGGTGTGCGCCCACGGCACTGACGAT
>DATITN010000126.1:0-12678 GCA_035467795.1 Arachnia sp.
CAGGGCGGCATCGGCCACATCCTGGCCCTGGCCCTGGACTCCCGCCTGCGTTCCCGCGGACTCGCCCAGGTCGCTGCCGCCGTCCTCACGCACGCCGAAGTGGCCGCCGACGACCCGGCATTCGACCACCCGACCAAGCCCCTCGGTGGGGTGATGGATGCCGACACCGCTGCCCGCCGGGTCGTCGAAGGCTGGCAGGTGGCAGAAACCTCGCCGGGAACCTGGCGCAGGGTGGTCCCGAGCCCGCGGCCCCTGGCCGTGATGGAACGGGACGCGATCGGCGCCCTGGTCGCCAGCGGCGCTGTGGTGATCGCGGCCGGAGGCGGCGGCATCCCGATCGTGACCGGCCCGGACGGCTGGCGTCCGATTGACGCCGTGATCGACAAGGACCGGACCGCAGCCGTGCTGGCCGCCCAGGTCGGGGCGAGCCACCTCGTCATCATCACCGCAGTCGAGGAAGTGTCCGTGGGCTGGGGCACTCCCCAGCAGCGAGGGCTGCGTCAGGTCGACGCGGCCACGTTGGCTACCCACCTGGCCGCCGGTGAGTTCCCGGCAGGCTCGATGGGTCCCAAGGTCGAGGCCTGCCTCGACTTCCTCGCCGATGGCGGCAAGGAAGCCCTCATCACGTCCCTCCCCACCGTTCGCGCCGCGCTGAACGGCGCTGCCGGAACCCACATCACACCCACCACCTGAGGAGAGAACCATGACAGCGATCCCCGCCGAACCTTTCGCATACGACCTCGTCCCCGGACGCACCGCCCTTCTCTCGATCGACTTCCAGCGTGACTTCATGGAGCCCGGAGGGTTCGGTGAGTCCCTCGGCAACGACGTCACACGCCTGCGGACAACCATTGAGCCGGCCCAGCGCGTGCTCGCTGCCTTTCGCGACCGCGGCTGGCCGGTGATCCACACCCGTGAAGGGCATCGCCCCGACCTGATGGACCTCTTCCCCGCCAAGCGGGACCGCGGCAACCCGAGCCTCCGGATCGGCGACGAGGGGCCTATGGGCCGCCTGCTCACCCACGGCTCCGACGGCCACGCCATCATCCCGGAGCTCGCACCGATCGAGGGCGAAGTCGTCCTCGACAAGCCGGGGAAAGGCGCCTTCTACGCCACCGACCTGGAGACCATCCTGCGTGCGAGCCAGATCACCCATCTCGTGATCATCGGCGTCACCACCGAGGTGTGCGTCCAGACGACCGCACGGGAGGCCAACGATCGCGGCTTCGACTGCCTGATCCTGAACGACTGCACCGGCTCCTACTTTCCCGAGTACCACGCGTCCGCCCTGTCGATGTTCTCCGCCCAGGGCGGGATCGTCGGCTGGGTCACCGATTCCGTCTCGCTCATCTCCGCCCTCGACAAGGAGTGATCCCCATGTCCACGACAACCACAACAACCCGCACCTCGGCCGCCGTCCCCTGGTGGACCAAGGGTGACCTCAACGGCTTCTTCGGCCTCGGCACAAACGTCCTACTGAACGTTCTGGTGCTGACCGGGCTGTGCCTCTACGTCCTCAACTTCACCCCCGACACCGTCTACGGCCGGATCCTCCCGGCACTCGGCATCGCGTTGCCCCTGGGCAACATCTGGTACGCCATCCTGGCCCGGCAACTGGCTCGGCGTGAGCAGAGGTCCGACGTCACGGCATTGCCCTATGGGCCCTCCGTTCCGCACATCTTCTTCGTCGTCTTCGTCGTGATGCTGCCCACCCTGATCATCTCCGGCGACCCAGTGAAGGCCTGGCGTGCAGGCCTCGCCTGGGCCCTCATCGTCGGCGTCATCGTCTGCCTCGGGGCACTCGTCGGGCCGTGGATCCGCGAGTACGTTCCGCGCGCTGCCATGCTCGGCGCACTGGCTGGCATCGCCCTGACCTTCATCTCCATGCGTCCGGTCGCCCAGATGTGGGAGGCCCCATGGATCGGCCTGGTCGCCTTCGCCTTCATCCTCGTCGGGTGGGTCGGCGGCCGGAAGATGCCCCGGGACCTACCCGTGGGCCTGGTTGCTGTGGTCGTCTCCACGGCGGTGGCCTGGATCGCAGTGTGGGCCGGCTGGTCGGGGATCCTCGCGCCCTCGGGCGTCGCCGAGTCGCTCTCCACCGTGTCGCTGCGGCTCCCTATCGTGGGATTCGAGGTGATCGCCGGTCTGGGGGACATCGCCCCGCTGCTCGCCTCGGCCATCCCGCTCGGTGTGTTCAACTTCACCGAGGGCATGTCCAACGTCGAGTCGGCCGCCGCAGCCGGTGACCGCTATTCGATGCGTCAGATCCTGCTGGCCGACGGCCTGGGGGCGATCGTCGGCTCATTCCTAGGCTCGCCGTTCCCGCCCGCCGTCTACATCGGCCACCCCGGATGGAAGAAAGTCGGCGGCCGGATCGGCTACTCCCTGGCAACGGGAATCGTCGTCGCGATCGTCTGCTTCACCGGGACCGCCGCGGTGCTCCTGGCGGTGATCCCCATGCAGGCGCTCGTGCCGATCCTGCTGTTCATCGGCATGGTGATCGGCTCTCAGGCGTTCACGTCCAGCCCGAGTCGCTACGCCCCGGCGATCGTCCTGGCAATCATCCCCTCGATCGCGGAGTGGGTCACCGGAATCATCGAGAACAGCCTCGCGTCAGCCGGGAGCAGCGTCGATACGGTGGGTCTCGATGTTCTCGCCAACAACGGCGTGCTCTACGAAGGGCTCAAGCTGCTCGGCATGGGCGGGGTCCTCGTCGGCATCCTCCTCGGATCCATCGCCTGCTTTGTGATCGATCGGCGGTTCACCGCTGCCACCGTGACCGCCCTCGTGGCAGCCGTGCTCAGCGCCTTCGGGTTCATCAACGCCCCAGAGATCGGGCTTCCCAGCACGATCGAGCCGGTGACGCTCGGCTATCTGGCCATGGCTGTCGTGCTGGGCTCCTTCGCCTGGGCTGATCGCCACCGCATCGACCTCGGCGTGGACGACGGTCTGCTCTTCGTGACCGGGTCGATGGCCCGTCTGGGCATCAGGCACGGGCTTCTCGCCGGAGGCGAGTTCCTGAGCGCATCCGCGACCGCACCGAAGTACGCCTTGGCCTCGAGCGACCACGTCCTCACCCACGGCGAGGCTGCCGTCGACGGAGAGTTGTACGCAGTGACCGGCGAGGTCCTCGTCGCGGTGATCGAGGGGCAGCCCGACGGCGTCCGGCGCAAGCCCGTCGAACTGGCGGACGGCCGGGTCGTCCCCGGTCTCGTCGCGGCCACCGAGTAGTCACGACCTCTCCCGGGGGGCGGTCGGTTCGAAGGAGTTCCGTCGAGCCGACCGCCCCCGTTCTGCAACCACACCAGCGAGGAAAAATGACCCCCACGCATCTCGCGTCCGACCTGATCGGTCGCATCTCCGAGGCCTACCGTCAGATCGCCGCGTCCGATCGTCCCCAGATCTGGATCACCCTCCGGCCCAAGGCCGAGGTCGAGATCGAGGCGCTCACCCTCGCCGCGCGGGCGGCGGGCGGGGCCGACCTACCCCTGCTCGGCCTGCTGGGGGCCGTGAAGGACAACATCGACGTTGCCGGGCTGCCCACGACGGCCGGCGCCGCGTCGTACGCCTACGTCCCCGAACTCGACGCCACCGCCGTCCGACGACTCCGGGACGCAGGCGCCCTCGTGCTCGGCAAGACCAATCTCGACCAGTTCGCCACCGGGCTGGTCGGCACCCGCTCGCCCTACGGTGCCGTCCCCAACGCCTGGGATCGGACGCGTATCAGCGGCGGCTCGTCTGCAGGCTCCGCGGTGGCGGTCGCCCTGCAACAGGTCGACTTCGCACTCGGCACCGACACCGCCGGCTCAGGCCGCGTGCCGGCCGCCCTCAACGGGATCATCGGCATCAAGCCGACCAAGGGACTGATTCCCACCACGGGCGTGGTGCCGGCCTGCGCGAGCATCGACTGCGTGACCGTGTTCACCCGCGAACTCTCTCTGGGCCAACGACTCGTCCAGTTGATGAGCGGGCCCGACGGAATCGACGCGCTGGCCAGGCAGCACGCCGGGGCTTCCGGCTCGACATCCGGACGCATCGGCGTCCCGGGGCCTGAGCACCTGCTCGGCATGGCGTCCGGATGGCTGGAAGCCTTCGATGCCGCGGTTGAGACACTTCGCCTGGCCGGGAGGGTGGTCGTCGAGGTGGACGTCGCCCCACTGCTCGCCGCAGCCCGGATGTTGTACGAGAGCTCCCTCGTGGCTGAGCGGTACGCCGCGGTCGGCGCCCACCTCGAGGCGCATCGCGACCTGATCGGGACCGATCTCGACCCGACCGTCTCCCGGATCATCCTCGCCGGTGCGGACCCCTCGGCTGCGACCCTGTTCGCCGACCAGCGTCGGCTGGCAGAACTTGGTGCTGCGGGACGCGAGGCGCTCGCCGGCGTGGACGCGCTCCTCACGCCGACCACCACCTGGCACCCGACCATCGAACAGGTCGCCCAGGACCCGATTGGTGCGAATGCGGCCATGGGAAGGTTCACGAACTTCTGCAATCTGCTCGACTTCGCATCCCTCGCCGTCCCCGCGGGGGTGGTCAACGGGCTGCCCTTCGGCGTGATGATCACCGGCCCGGCGTTCAGCGACGACCGGCTGGCGAGTCTGGTCGGCCCCCTGCTGAACCCGGAGGTGGAGCTCGTGGTGGTCGGAGCCCATCTGACAGGACAGCCACTTAACCACCAACTCGTGCTGGCGGGAGGAAGCCTGGTTGGTCCAGTGCGCACGTCGGCCGACTACCGGCTGTTCGCCCTCGATACCGTCCCGCCCAAGCCGGGCCTCGTGCGCGGAGCCGAGGGAGCCGAGATCGCCGGCGAACTGTGGCGAATGCCGGCTGCCGGACTCGGCCGATTCCTCGCCGCCCTCCCGGCGCCCATGGTCCTGGGCACGATCGAACTCTCCGACGGCCGCTGGACTACCGGATTCCTGGTTGAACCCTTCGCCCTTACAGGCGCGGAGGACATCACCCACCACGGCGGGTGGCGGGCCTACCGTGCGACTCTGAGCTGAGTCGGCGCGTGTTCTACGTCGGGTGGCTTGTCAATGTGGTTGCGCAGTGGGACGGTATCGTCCGCATCCGCGCTACCAGCGCCACCCAGGGCCCCCACCCGCAATATCGATGGCCCCCAAGCGCAATATTCAGTGGTCCCGACGCCCTCGAATACTCACGCAGGGCAACTTCCGTTGCGCCTCCACATTGATCTGTGTCAGTATTTATCCATGTCAATTTGTGAACAGGTAGACCTGCCTGATCCGCTCAGCCCGGAGCGTGCGTCCGAGCTGACCACCGCCCTCAAGGCGCTGTCCGACCCCGCCCGCCTGCGCATGGTGGCCATGATCGCCGCCGACCCGCGTGGGGAGGCCTGCGTCTGCGATTTCACCGGCTCCATCGACTTGGCCCAGCCCACGGTCTCCCACCATCTCAAGGTGCTGTTCGAGGCAGGGCTGCTCACCCGCCGCAAGGAGGGCACATGGGTCTTCTACCGCGTGGTGCCCACCAAGCTGGACGACGTCGCCCAGGCGCTGGGCTCCTTCGGCAAGGGGCCGGCGCCCAAGGTCCGCGAATCCGCTCACCTCGAGCTTCCCTCGGAGGGCACCGTCGAGCATGTCCTGGCACGCGGCGTCGACGAGCTCACCTACCGCTTCACCGGCACCTTCGCCCGCGAGACCGTGGACCGCTACGTCCACGAGTCCTTCCAGACGCTGTATCGCACGGCACGGATCAAGACGTTCGTGCCGGTGCTGGCCGTCCGCTTCGCCCAGGAGCGGCTGACGGCTCTGGCGCAGTCGCAGGGCCACATCGCCAAGACGGTCCCCGAGGTGCTGTTCGTCTGCACCCACAACGCGGGCCGCTCCCAGATGGCCGCCGCGCTCCTCACCGCGATGGCCCCCGGCCGGGTGCACGTGCGCTCCGCCGGCTCGCTGCCCGCCTCCGAGATCAACCCCGCCGTGATCGAATCCCTCGCCGAGGTCGGCCTGGAGCTGGGTCAGGCGTTCCCGAAGCCCCTGACCGACGACGTGGTGCGCGCAGCAGACGTCGTCGTCACGATGGGCTGCGGCGATTCGTGCCCCATCTACCCCGGGAAGCGCTACCTGGACTGGGAGCTCCCGGACCCGGCCGGCCAGTCACCCGACGACGTCCGACCCATCCGCGACCAGATCTCCGCCAAGCTCCAAGGCCTGCTCGTCGAGCTCGGCATCCCCACCACCTGAAAGGCACCTGAACCAATGACCGACAAGCCCAGCGTCCTCTTCGTCTGCATCCACAACGCCGGCCGCTCCCAGATGGCCGCCGGCTACCTGCGCCACCTCGGCCAAGGAAGAATCGACGTCCTCTCAGCCGGCTCGGCCCCCGCCGACAGCATCAACCCGTCCGCCGTCGAGGCCATGGCCGAGGAGGGGATCGACATCTCGGCCGAAAGCCCCAAGATCCTCACCACGGAGGCCGTGCAGGTCTCAGACGTGGTGGTCACCATGGGCTGCGGCGACACCTGCCCCTTCTACCCGGGCAAGCGCTACGAGGACTGGGTCTTGGAGGACCCCGCCGGCAAGGGCGTGGAGTCTGTGCGCCCCATCCGCGACGACATCCGCCGTCGCGTGGAGGAGCTGATCGCCGAGCTGCTGCCGGTCTCGTGATCAGCGGGTGAGGGCCCTCCGGGTCCGCGCCTCGAGGGAGGTGCGACGGTTGGCAATGGTGTTGATGGTCACCACGAACACCACCAGCCCGAGCACCGCCCCGCCGATGGCGATCAGCCTGTCGGTGCGCCAGCCGCCCTCATCGTCGCGCACCTGGGCGGCGACGGCGTCGAACTCGGCCTTGGCGAACTGCTTGGCCTGGTCCACCCCAGCCCGGGCGATGTTCTGCGGCTTGACGGACTCCACCGCATCCGACGTGGCCTGAGCGAGCTTCGCGCGCGCCGCGGCCAGGTCTGCGCGGATCTCATCGACGGGTCGTGAGCCATTAGACATGCGGTTCTCCTCAACTGACTACCCCCAGCCTATTCAACGAAACCAGCCCGTGGTTGGGGGCCCTAGAATGTGGCGCATGACCGCACGCCTGACCACCGGCTCCGCCGCCCCCGCCTTCACCCTCCCCGATCAAGACGGCGCGAGCGTCTCCCTGGCGGATCACGCCGGCGGCACGGTGATCCTCTACTTCTACCCCGCAGCGATGACCCCCGGGTGCACCACGCAGGCCGTGGACTTCTCCGATTCGCTGGAGGAGTTCACCGAGGCCGGCTACACGGTGCTCGGCTGCTCACCGGACCCGGTGGAACGCCTCGCCAAGTTCAAGCAGACCTCTGAAGTGGGCTTCACCCTGCTGGCTGATCCGGGTAAGGCGGTGCACAACCTGTACGGCGCCTACGGCCCCCGCAAGCTCTACGGCAAGGAGATCGAGGGCGTGCTGCGCTCCACCTTCGTCATCGACGTGGACGACGCCGGCGAGGGCACCGTGCGCGTGGCCCAGTACAACGTGAAGGCCACCGGCCACGTGGCCAAGCTGCGCCGCGAGCTGGGTGTCTGAGACCTCGTTCCGCACCATCGACGTTCCGCCGGGCGGTGGCGTCGACGTCGAACTCGAGATCAAGCGGTCGCGGTTCCTCACCCGGCTGCGCAGGGTGTCCACGGAGGACGCCGCCCGCGCCGTCGTCGAGGAACGACGATCGGCGCATTTCGACGCTCGGCACCACTGCTCCGCTTTCGTCCTCGGGATCGATGGGCGCACCGCCCGCAGCTCGGACGACGGTGAGCCCGCCGGCACCGCCGGTGTGCCGATGCTGCAGGTGCTGCAGAAGAACGCGCTGACTGACGTTGTCGCGGTGGTGACCCGCTACTTCGGCGGCATCAAGCTGGGGGCCGGAGGCCTGGTGCGTGCGTACTCCGACGCCGTTGCCCGGGCCGTCGAGGCGGTGGGCATCCGCGAAGTGCGGCTGAGCCTCCTGCTCCGGATCGACGTGGACTACGCCGAGGCCGGCGCCTACGAGGACCAGCTGCGGGGGCTGATCCTGCCGTCCGGACTGGCCGTGGTGGTCGACGGCGTGGAGTGGACCGACCGCGCACACATCACGGTCGCGGTGCAGGCCGGCGGCGAGTCCGACTTCGCGGCTGCGCTGGCGACGATCTCGGCGGGGAGGCTGACAGCGTCCCCGGCCGGCCAGCGCTGGGTGGGATAGCTCCCGCGTATCAGGAGGACCAGGCGTGCCTCTTCGAGGGTGTGACCGCTGGCACGGCGGTCCCCGACGAGGGAGATGGCCATGAGCTCCGAACCGATCCCCTATGAGCGCCTCGAACGCGCCGTCCAGACCCGCGAGGCCCTGACATCACCGCCCGACGAGGGCGTGACCGAGACCCTGTTCCTCACCGGCCGCGAACCCATCCCGGAGGTGCGCCACGTCGAGGTGGTCGAGCCTGTCGTCGCCCTCACCGACGACAAGACCTTCCGCGTGGACCTGACCATCCCGCGAAAGGCCATCGGCGTCCACTCGTTCGGACCCGGCGTGGACAGCACCAAGCTCTCCTCTCGACGGAGGTTGTTCACGGAGGAGGAGCACTCTGACGCAGTGGCCGGGTTCCTGCCCGACCATCTGGATCTCCGGGTGAAGCCGGAGAAGCTGGACCGGCGGCTGCGCCGTCGCCTCAAGGGCCGCATACCCAGACTGGATGACCCGGACGCGAAGTGGGCCACCACCATCTTCGGCACCGACAACCGCTACGACTTCAGCGACACCGGCTTCCCGTGGTGCACCGCCGGCAGGGTGGAGACGTCCAACGGAGGCTGGGCGTCGGGCGCGATGGTGGGGCCCCGCCACCTCCTGACCTGCAGCCACACCATCGGCTGGATCGTCAACCCGGACCCGCACGTGGCCGGCTGGATCAGGTTCATGCCCAGCTACTTCGACGGCAGCACCCCGTTCGGCACCGCTTGGGGGATCCACATCTACTGGCAGGAGCAGGTGTTCGGGCCCACCATCGAGGGCACCGAGGAGCGCCACGACTACGTGGTGGTGGTGCTCGACCGGCGGATGGGCGACCTGACCGGGTGGATGGGCTCGCGCACCTACTCGGACTCGTGGGACGGCGGCAGCTATTGGAGCCACATCGGCTACCCGCAGGACATCGCCGGCGGCAGCCGCCCCTGCTTCGTCGGGGACTTCAGCCTCGACGGGCACGATTCGCAGCCGGAGACGGCGCAGGCCATCATGCACCAGGCCGACGTGATCCCCGGCCAGTCCGGCGGGCCGATGTTCGGGTGGTGGGAGGGTGAGCCGTGGCCCCGCGTGGTGGCCGACCAGAGTTGGCAGAATGCCTCCACCAACGGCGCGAGCGGTGGGTCACACATGGTGGACCTCATCATCCGGGCCCGCAACGACTTCCCCTGAGCGGGTCCGCCCGCGCAGCGTCGTGACCCGTCTCGACGGGTTGGGACTTGCCCTTCACGCTGTTCTCGTTGGCGGGTGCGGGACCCTTCGTGATCGAGCTGGGCTGCCCGCGGAGTGGCGGAGCTCCTCTCGAGTCCGACCTGCTCTCCCGTTGGGTGAGCCGGGCCGAGCCGCGTAGCGGCGCAGCCCGTGTCGAAGCCAACCCGACCAGTCAAGCAGAACCTGACGGGGTTGTTCGCGCGCGGGGCGGGAGCCTTCCTGGAGCGACGAGCTTGGGATTGACAAGCAGTCTTGGTCGCGCTGAGGCTGCGATATGCCCTCCTGGGGTTGTTCGCAGAGGCGACCAGGAATTGACTGAACTTCTTTCTGCGGGGGCGGCTTTCTGGGTCCGGTTTTGTCGGAGGTGGGTGCCAGAATTGTTCACATGAGCGAGACGGTGGTGGACCTGGGGCAGCGGTTCATCGCAGCCCTGTGGGGCGCCGCCGGATCACTGGGTATGGACGAGACGGCGATGCAGCGGCTGGCCGGGTTGGTTGAAATGCTGGCTGAGGCCGAGGCGCAGCTGGCCGGGCTCCGTCTGCACCTGCTGCACGAAGCCAGGGTCTCTGCCGCGGACGCGGTGATGGAGGGGGTGCGTCAATCGGTGCGCACCACCCCCGCGCAGGCCACGGCGACGCTGCGGCTCGCGTCTGATCTGGGGGACCGGTTTCCTCTGGTCGGAGCCGCCCTGAATGAGGGTGTGGTGTCGTTGGTGCAGGCGGAGGCGATCGTGGCGGGGCTGCGGAAGCTCCCGTCGCGGTTGACCCGCGAGCAGTTGGTGGAGTGTCAGGAGCTGATCCTGACCCACGTCGACACCCTGGGTCCGGCCGAGTTGCGGATCCTGGCGGCGAGGTTGGTCGAGGTGATCGACCCCGACCGATCGGATGTTGATGACGCGAAACGCCTGGCCCGGGAAGAGGCCGCCGCGCATCGGGACCGGTTCCTGCGCCTCGCACCCGACTATCACGGGTCGATGAGGATCACCGGCCAACTCCCCCTCGCCGACGCCGCCCTCCTCACGGCTCAGCTCGACGCCCTGATGCCCGCCGCGTCGACGTATCGACACACCGGCGAGACGCCCAGCCGCGACGCGCGCCGCGCCGACGCCCTCATCCTCCTCACTCAGCATGCCGCAGGCAACGGGACGCTGCCCTCGCATGGGGTGGACCGGCCCCAGGTCCACATCACCCTGGATCTGGACACCCTCACGTCGGGCGTCGGCGAGGTGGTGCTGCTCGGCGCGGGCGGTGTGGACGGACTGTCGGCGGGGGAAGCTCGCCGCCTGGCCTGCGACGCGCGCCTGATCCCGATGGTGCTGGGCACGCCGTCGCGACCGCTGGACGTGGGGCGTACGCATCGCCTGTTCACGCCCGCGATCCGGGCCGCGCTCGTGGAGCGGGATCAGGGGTGCGTGTTCCCCGGCTGTGCTGCCACCCCGGCCGTCTGTGAGGCGCATCACATCGCTCCGTGGTGGGCCGGAGGGGCAACATGCCTAGCCAACGGCGTTTTGCTCTGCCCGTTCCACCACCGACTCGTCGAGCCGGATCCGCTGCAGTCCGAGGAATCCCAGTGGCAGGTGGCGTTGGATCCGGCAACCGGAATGCCGTGGTTCACCCCGCCGCGTCACATCGACCCGGCGCGGCGGCCGAGGCAGCATCAACGCCACCGGCTGCAACAACTCACACCCCGCGTCGCGGCACCACCCTGCCCACACGACCCCGACCCGCCTGATCCGGGCTCGCCGGTGGTGCCTGAGCGCCCTGCGCCGGATCTCGACGAACTCATCCGCCGCAGCTCGGCCGCTTGGGCTCAGGCCGGCTAACGGTCATCTCTGTCCTCAATCTTCGTGAGTTCACCAGGGTCTACGACCCGCTCGCGAGTGCAGAGCAGCGACCTCAGCGAGCCAGGGATTACTTGTCAGCTCGAGAACCCGCGCCTAAAAGCCAGGGTGGGGGACGGGAGGGCGGCGCCGCGACGCGGTGCCCAACCCGACGATCGCCCAACCGGCATCCCGCCCAAGCAGACCCGGCCCCAACGCCGCCCTGCCGGCCCACACCCCGGACCAGGCAACGCCACAGACATGACGGGTGTGGTAGTCACGACTCTGCAAGACAGGGCGGCCCTCATGGACCAGGGGGACGGCTACGCCGCTCCGCGGGCGGCCTCCAGAGCCTTCAGGATGGAGGCACGGGCGTCACCAGGAGTGGCCGTGAGGATGGGGATACCCATCGTGTTCATGACGCGCATCATGCCCTCGCCCATGTGGTCCACCACGACGGCGCCGATCGACTCGTCCTTGAGAAACCGCACGACGCGGGCATGGTGTGAGCCGTGGGTGCCGGCGTCGTGGGAAACGTCCCAGGCCACCTCGTCGATCCGCCACGACGTGACCTCGCCGTCGGCGACCTCGGCGATGCCGATCCAGTGCGCCTTGCCCCAGGAGGGTGCGGAGTGGCCATCGGGGGTGACGGGTGTAGCGACGAACATGGGGGTCCTCCCATTGGAGACGAGCGGAGTGGAACCCACCCACTATCGCACTGGAGAACGACGAGGTTGACGGCGGGCGGAGGAAGGGAGGCTACCCGCCAATGTGACCCACGAAGGTGGAGTAGTCCCCCACGGGCCGGGGGACGGCCTCTCATCCGGGAATCATTTGAACCTGCGCGGTACCGAAGACGGGACTTGAACCCGCACGCCCGAAGGCACAGGAACCTAAATCCTGCATGTCTACCAATTCCACCACTTCGGCTCGCCCCTCAGGGGCGCCGTTCAGTCTAGGCGACCCGCCGCCATCTCGCCCAGCGGGAACCTCTCCGCGACCACATAGCGCGCCCCCGGGTGCGACTCCACCAGGCACAGCTCGTCGGCCACCCAACGCCAACTGGGGAAGGAGTCGAACACCTCGAGCCAGCGCACGGCGGGCAGCCCGCGGTTGTGCCGGGCCAGGGTCAGGTGCCCGACGAACCGGGCGCCGTCCGCCGCGACCCCGGCTCTGCTGGCGGCGGCCCTGCAACTAGCCGACAGCGACGCCAACCCGTCGTCGGGGGCTGCTGCCGAGAGCCCCAGCACCCGGGACCTGGCCGGATCAGGGAACGCGATGCCGCCGACGAGCTCCACGTCGAAAGGCCGCGTCCGGGCGGCCACCTCCGCCAGGTTCTCCTCCAGCCGCTCAAGATTCTCCTCCGGCACGTCGCTCATGAAGGAGGTGGTGATGTGCCACCCCGCGGGACGGGTCCAGCGCAGCGACGGTTCGGCATCGCGTCTGG
>DATITN010000127.1:0-3966 GCA_035467795.1 Arachnia sp.
GACGGGGTGTCACCCCGCGCACCTCCGCGATCATGCGAGAGGCTCTGATTCGATTCTGCGCCGGTTCCAGGGTGCTGTCAACGAGATCCGGGTACCTGCGCCGATCCGGCAGTCGGGGCTCCGTCACAGGGCGTAACCGGGCAGCTCCGACTCGACCGTCCACGTCCCATCGGCCAGCGAGAGGCGCCCGAGCGTGGTGAGGGGGCCGGCGATGTCCTGGGTCTCATAGGCCAGCAGGAGCCACTCCCGGACCGCGACCTTCACGGCTGGCGGCGCCCAGCCGTCGACCCGGGCCGCGATGTCGGTCAGCGGCCGCGACACCGAGTAGTGCCCGACGGTGACGTGAGGCACGTACCCAGCGCCGCCCTCGGCGAAGGCCCGGTGGGCCGCGTGCAGCTCGGGCGCCTCGGCGGCCAGATAGGGCACCATCGGGAAGGACCCCCACCCCGCGACCCTGACCGTGAACGGCCGTGCGGCCAACCGTCGAAGCGCCGCGACATCTGAGGCCAGCCGCCCTGGTCCGTACGGCTCCTCGCCGGGACGGGTGCCCGGGGAGGGCACGAGGCCCGCATAGGCGACGGTGACGTGCGGTTGCCGGTCGTAGCGGGGGAGGAGGACGTCGGCCAGGCGCCCGCGCGCCTCCCCGACCGCCGCACGAACCGCGTCGATGTCCGCGTCGACGGCCCACACCATCGCGTGCCTGCACCCGCCGTGCCACTCGGGGAAGTCGCGGTCCTCTCAGGCGACTGTGCGTTGGTACGAAGACTCCACGTCCCCATCATGACGGGTGGGCCAGCCCGGCTGGTGGACCAGACATCCGCCGCGACCCATGCGGTCGCGGCGGATGGTGATCAGTGTCGTGCAGCCTTGTGTCAGCGCCGGCGCACCCCGCGGACGGAGAGGTAGCCCACGATCCACAGCTCGCCGATGGTGGCTGGGACGGTGAGCAGGTCGAGGGCGGGGCCGCCCATCGGGAGCAGGTAGCTGAGGACTGCGTTGGCGACGTATCCCACTCCGCCGACCATGAGGATCCAGCCCATGGCGCTGGGCATCCACCCGGACCGCTTGGCGAGCCAACCCATGGGGATGAGCCAGAGGCCGAAGAAGATGCCGCCGATGATCCACAGGTGCCCGCTCATGACGTAGAGAAGCTGCGCGGTTGCGGCCGCCCCGCCACTGACGGTGAGCGAGGCGTCAAGGCTGACGTCCAACGCGCTGGCGATCAGGGCCCCGCTGACGAGGATCGCCGCGGCATTGACCATGCCGAACGCGGCGATCGAGCCTGCCGCGAACGAGTTGACGGTCCGGAAGAGGCGGTAGAACCACAGCGCGACGAGCGCCTGGGTGATCACGACGCCCATCTCCATCACGATGCCGAGACGCGCGAGGAACGGCTGCTGGGTGAGGTTGGCGAGGGTGGCCGAGGCGTCGTCCGGGACGTAGAGCTGGTTGCGGATGAGCATGTAGCTGAGCATCCCGGTGACCGCGAGCCCGAGGTAGAGAAGGCCGGTGGTGCGGGCGGTGCGGATCACGCCGGGCATGGGCGCCTCGGGGCGAGCGCTGGTGAGGGGGGTGGCGATGGTTGTCATGAGGTTCTCCTTCCAAGAGCCTTACGTTGTAAGAGTCTCATACAGTGTAAGGTTGTGCAAGAGGTAAAAGGAGAAGATGTGACCACAAGTGCGGTGCGGACACCGCTGAGCAGGCAGCGGGTGTTCGCCGCTGCCATGGCATTGGTGGACGCCGAGGGCGTCTCCGCGCTCACCATGCGCCGGCTCGCGGCGGACCTCGGCGTCGAGGCGATGTCTCTCTACCACCACGTGGCGGGCAAGGAGCGCCTCCTCGACGCTCTGGCCGAGGCCGTGATCGACGAGATCAACGTGGCGGTCGCGGATCGGAAACGTGCCGACGACGACTGGAGCACGGCGCTGCGGGCCCGCTGCCTCGCCGCGCGCGAGGTGATGGTGCGCCACCGCTGGGCGCCCGCTCTCCTCGGCTCACGCTCGAGCATTCCCCCCGCCCTTTACCCCTACTACGAGGAGATCCTCGCCACCATGGTTCGAGGCGGCCTGAGCTACCACCTCAGCCATCGGGCCATTCACGCCCTGGGCACCATGGTTCTCGGCTTCACCCAGGAACTGTTCAGCCCAAGCTCGGAGGGAGGCGCTACGGACCAGGAGGCCTCGGACGCCGAGTTCGCGGCCATGGCCGAGGCCCTGCCTCACCTGACCGCGATGGTGGCCTCCGAGGTCCACGACAACGCCGAGGACCCCCTCGGTTGGTGCGACAGCCAGAACGAGTTCGAGTTCACACTGGATCTGCTGCTCAACGGGTTGGCCAGGGCGGCCTATCCGACCGTGGCAGGGCACCCGGTCGGGGGCTGACCCTGAGCGGGGCACACGTCCATCGTGGAGAGGAAAGCCTCGAGAAGGCGTCGGGCACCACCGTAGGGTTCCACCGAGGCGTGATCATCCGGACGCCAGACCGCGGCGCCGATGATCCGGCCCTGGTAGTTGCCGCCGGTGAAGAATGCCCGGAACTCCTTGCCGGCGAAGGGCACCAGCAGGCCGGGATGGCAGTCCTTCCTCTCGTTGCACAGCTGCACTGCCGAATCGCGGATCCCCGGGCAGGGCACGTCAGTGAGCTCGCAATATTCCTCGACCCAGGCCATGACACCCTCCGGGGTCTCCGGCATGTCCTCGGCGGCTGCGGACCACACGGTCACCCAGATCTCTCCAGAAGGCGCCATGAAGCCGTCCTGACCGGTGCCGCCCACTTGATCGGCGTCCGCCTCCAACATCCAATCGTGCTCGGCGGGAACGACCTCCCAGCCGGGCGGGTGCTTGAGGCTGAAGCCGTGCTGCTCCGAGGTGTAGGGCGTCCACCTCGACGTATCGGTCGTCGACAAGCTCGGTGAGGGCGATGTGGACGGCGCGGAAGTGGCGGGAGCGGCGGACGTCGCCGATGTCGCGGTCGGCTCGTTGGTGACTGTCGGCTCGGGGTCTGTCTGCGGCGCGGAGGGGGTACAGCCGGCCAACAGGAGAGCCAGTACGACAGCGGGGGCAGCGCCGAGGCGGTGCTGAGCGGCAATCCGGGCAGGACCAGCCAGGCTGGCGAAGAGACGATTCACGGTAAGCCTCCGATCAGGGATTCATCCACCTTGTGTGCTCCAACTCTGGAACGTGTTCCATGGTTGGCCTGCGTGACCGGCGACGCCGAGGACATCGTCGAGGATCACGGGCGGAGTGGAGCTGTCCACCGGCACGGCAAGGATTCCGTAGCCGGGGTAGGACCACGCTAGGTACAGCAGGGCCTTGCCGTCGGGCGACCAACTGACGCTGAACGGTGCCCACACCTGGACCTTCCCGCTGTGAGTCGTCTGCGGGAGTGGGATCACAGTCTGGGTCCCGAACGGTGTGCGGGGGTCGTCGCCGCCGACGGTGACGACGACAGCCTCGTGTTCCTCCAGGCAGGTCCGCTCCTGCCCTGCCTCGTCCAGGTAGGTGTCGCACATCCGCTGGAACACCACCCGGTTGCCGTCGGGGGACCAGACTGGGCCGATGCCGTTGCTCACCCGGTAGCCGGCCACCAGGGTGCGCTGATCGGACCCGTCGGTGCCCATCAGCACCAGGTCGTCGGAATTGGGGGCGTGTCTGCTCCAGCCCCGCTGGACAACCAGGGACCGGCCGTCCGGCGAGATCCCGAGGGCTACCACGCCCGAGATTCCGTCCAACGGACGCGTGGTGCCGGTCACCGTCGAGTAGATCGAGATGCCGTCGCTGGCAATGAACAGTTCCGACGAGCGAGGCGCCCACTCCAGGTCTGTGGACCTCAGCCCGGGCAGTCTGGTGATGTCGTTGGTCTCGGTATCGACCACCCAGACTTCAGTCACGTCAGAGTCGTAGTCACGTGTGGCGGCGCCGAAGGCCAGCCACCGGCCATCCGAGGACCAGACCGCGCAGGGCGGGT
>DATITN010000128.1:0-1615 GCA_035467795.1 Arachnia sp.
CCTGCAACTCCCTCACAGCCGTCGAGCTGGTGACCGCCGATGGGACGCTCGTGCGCGCGGACGCGATGACTCATCCCCACCTCTTCTGGGCTTTGCGCGGTGGCGGCGGCAATTTCGGGGTGGTGACGGCTCTCGAGTTCCGTCTGTTCCCCATCACGGACGTCTACGCGGGCATGCTGTTGTGGGATCTCGCCCACGCCGAACCTGTTCTACGCCGCTGGGCCGCCTGGTCCGCCCAAGCCCCAGACGAAGTCACGACCTCGCTTCGGTTCCTCCGGTTCCCGCCCCTTCCCGAGCTGCCGGACTTCCTGCGCGGCCGGCAACTGGTCGTGATCGATGGGGCGGTGCTGGCGGACGACGCCCGCGGCGAGGAGCTGATCGCGCCCCTGCGTGAGCTGTCACCCGAGCTGGACACCTTCGCCCGGACACCCGCCGCCGCGTTGACCCGCCTGCACATGGACCCCGAGGGACCCACCCCGGCGGTCGGTGCCAGCACACTTCTCGAGGGCCTCGACGAAGGGGCGATCCAGGCGTTCCTCCAGGCGGCCGGACCGGGGGCGTCCACCTCTCTGCTGGCCGCCGAACTGCGGCAGCTCGGTGGCGCCCTCAGCCGCAAGGCTCCGGACGCGGGCGCGTTGTCTCAGATCGACGGTGCCTACGCAGGGTTCTTCGTGGCGATCGCAGCCACGCCGGAAATGGCTGAAGCAGGGGCCGTGGACACCGCGCGTCTGGTCGACGCGTTGGCGCCCTGGTCGACGGGCAGCCAGTACCTGAACTTCGCGGAGACCCCGGTCGATGCCCGCGACGCCTATGACACCGGCGACTGGCTCAAGCTCCGGCGGATCCGGTCCCAGGTCGATCGGGGCGACATGGTCGTCGCGAACCACCCGATCTCCGTGCTGCCGCCCGTTGACGAGTTGAGCTCGACACGCGGCTGAGGATGCCAGCGGTCCGGCGCCTCGGCAACCGCAGCCGCCGTCGCATACGCGTGTTGGGAATGTGGGATCACCTTTGGGGGACTTGGCGTGAGGCGTTCATGGATCCTCCCTTGACGACTGGAGGCGCGTCGGCGGCTATTTGGTAGGTCTGGTGTCGTAGTCGGCACCAGACCTTCCAATTAGTCTCTTGGCCTGTGCGACGTGCGCAGGGCGGCCGGCTGTGGTGCCCGATCGCGCGGTCGGGCTACTGATCCCACTGGCGGGTGAGGCCTTTGGGGGCGACGCTCCGGTATGCGTCGGTGAGCAGGTCGGCCAACTCATCCGGGTCGAGGTCGCGATCGAGGCGGATGCCGAGCCAGCCGCGGTGTCCCACGTACGGCGGGCAGAAGAACGTGTCCGGGCGGCTCGAGACGAGGGCGTCCTGGACATCCGGGAAGGCAGCGCACCACATGTGGGGGAAGGTGTGGTCTTGATGGCCGTCGAGCCACGCGGTCGCAAAGGACTTGCCCCGCACGAACCAGGAGGGGCGCGCCGTGGCTGTGGCGCTCGCTCACCTCAGGAAGTGCCCCGCAGGCGGCCCGGATTCTCTGCACCACCGCGTCCATGTCGCGATCGTAGGGCGCACCCGCGCCAGCCCTCGGCTGGGAACAACGCCGGGCACCGTCCGCTGCTCGACG
>DATITN010000129.1:0-12386 GCA_035467795.1 Arachnia sp.
CATGGTCTGGCGGTTGTCGCGGCTGGGTCTGTGGCTGGGTTGGTGAGGCCGCCCGTGCCTCGGCTCCCGTCTCCCCGCACGTCGTCGGCTTGTGGTGTGGCCTGGTCCGGGTGCTGGCCGGCAGGGCGGCGTTGGGGTTGGGTCTGTTTGGGCGGGATGCCGGTTTGGTGGTGGTCGGGTTGGGCACCGCGGCGCGGTGCCGCCCTGCCGTCCCCCACCCTCGCTCTCAGGCGCGGTCTTTCCGACCCCGCGAGGCCGCCCGGCCGCGGAGCGGCGTGCCCGTCTCCTACCCCTCGTTGGACGCCGCCTTCCCCGCTGGGTGAGCCGGGCCCAAGCCGCGCAGCGGCGCAGCCCGCGTCGAAGCCAACCCGACCAGTCAAGCAGACCCTGACCGGGGTTGTTCGCGCACACGGGCAGGGCGTTCTCGAAGGGGTCCCAACTGCGGCTGACAAGCATTGCTGTGCTGTATTGGGCGGCGCCCGTGCTGTCGGCGGACCTTTCGTGGGGAGGGTCAGAGATTGCCCGAACTTCTCACTGTCGGTGCGGCTTTCTGGGCCCGTTTCTGTCGGTGGTGGCTGTCAGAATTGTGCACATGAGCGAGACGGTGGGGGACCTGGGGCAGCGGTACATCGCCGCCGCGTGGGGTGCGGCCGGATCCCTCGGCGCAGACGAGACGGCGGTGCAGCGGCTGGGCGGTTTGGTGGAGTCGATCAGTGAGGCAGAGGCCCAACTGGCCGGGTTGCGGCTTCACCTGCTCCACGAGGCGCAGCTGAGCGCAGCCGCCGCAGTGGTCGAAGGGGTGCGGCAATCGGTGCGCACCACCCCCGCCCAGGCCACCGCGACGCTGCGGCTCGCCTCTGATCTGGGGGACAGGTTCGGGTTGATCGCCGCCGCGTTGAACGAGGGCGTGGTGTCGCTAGCGCAGGCGGAGGCGATCGTGACGGGGCTCAGGAAGCTGCCCGGGCGGTTGACCCGAAGCGAGCTGGTGGAGTGTCAGGAGCTGATCCTGGGCCACGTGAACTCGTTGGGCCCTGCGGAGTTGCGGACGCTGGCGGCGCGGCTGGCGGAGGTGATCGACCCCGACCAGGCAGACGCCGATGACGCGAAACGACTGGCACGTGAGCAGCGGACCGCGCACCGTGACCAGTTCCTTCGCCTGTCACCCGACTTCCACGGGTCGATGAGGATCACCGGCCAACTCCCCGTCGCCGACGCCGCCCTCCTCTCGGCGCAACTGGATGCGCTGATGCCGCCCGCCTCCACCTATACCCGCACCGGCGAGGCCCCCAGCAGGGATGCCCGCCGCGCGGATGCCCTCGTCCTGCTTACCCAGGTCGCCGCGGGCAGCGGTCAGCTTCCGTCGCATGGGGTGGACCGCCCGCAGGTGCACATCACCCTCGATTTCGAGACCCTGACCAGCGGCCTCGGCGAAGTCGCTCTGCTCGCCACGAACGGCGGGACAGATGGCCTGTCGGCCGGGGAGGCCCGGCGGCTGGCCTGCGACGCGCGCCTGATCCCGATGGTGCTCGGGACGGCGTCGCGCCCGTTGGATGTCGGCCGCACCCACCGCCTGTTCACCCCCGCGATCCGCGCGGCGCTGATCGAGCGGGATCAGGGCTGCGTGTTCCCGGGCTGCACCGCCCCACCCACCGTGTGTGAGGCGCATCACATTCTTCCGTGGTGGGCCGGCGGCGCATCATGCCTAGCCAACGGCGTGTTGCTGTGTCCGTTCCATCATCGGCTCGTCGAGCCGGATCCGCTGCAATCCGAGGAATCCCAGTGGCAGGTGGCGCTCGATCCGGCCTCTGGGATGCCGTGGTTCACCCCACCCCGACACATCGACCCCGCGCGCCGGCCGAGGCAGCACCAACGGCACCGGCTCCAGCAACTCACACCCCAAGCCGGGGGACCACCCTGCCCACACGACCCCGAACCACCGGACGCGGCCCGGGAGCCGGACCTGACAGGCGCGCCCCGGGAGCCGGACCTGACAGGCGCGCCCTTCTACACAGGGCCGGGCCTTGACGAACTCATCCGCCGCAGCGCCGCAGTCTGGGCCAAGGGTGGCTAGTCGAAGTCTTCCGGGTCCGCGCGTCGAGCGCGGAGGGCGTCAACGCGGGGCTGCCGACGGCCGCGCGCGGCTCAGCCAGCTGTAGTCCCGCTGGCTGAGGAGCCGCGCAGCGGCCTCGAAGCTAAGAACCGTAAGCTGACAAGGAGCGTTTCTGAGCTTCGAGGCTCGTCGCTGCGCTCCTCGCACCTCAGCCAACGCAACTGGGCTCGTCGCTGCGCTCCTCACCTCGGCCAGATCGTCACGGTCTGCCCGCGCGGTGGATCAGGAGGGCAGGAGGTGGTCTATTCGCTCGACGATGTAGGTGGGGCGGTGGTCCTCCGACAGCGCCGCGACGTCCTCCAGCGTCGATTCGCCGGTCAGGACCAGGGCGGATGCCATGCCGGTGTCGATGGCCATCTGGATGTCGGTGTGCAGGCGGTCGCCGACCATCAGACACCGCGACACCTCCAGCCCCAGCCCGCCCAACGCCGCCTCCAGCATCACCGGCGACGGCTTGCCCAGGCTGACGCTGCACGTGACGCCCGTGCACGCCTCGATCGCGGCGGTGATCGCCGCGCAGTCCGGCTCACCGCGGCCGCCGGGGAACGGGCAGAACCGGTCCGGGTTGGTCTGGATGAGGATCGCGCGCTTGTGGAACCACAGCGCGTCGAAGGCGATCTGCAGCTTGCGGTAGTCGAAGGTGCGGTCGTAGGACGCGACCACCACGTCGATCTCCGCCGGGTCCTCCGTCAGGCGGAACCCGGCCTCGGTCAAGGCCCGCTTCAGCGGGTCCTCGCCCACGACGAACAGCGCGGCGCTCGGGTGATGGTCGAGCAGCCAGCGGGTGGTGGTGACGACGGTGTTGGCGATGTCCTCAAGGGCCGTCGGCAGGCCGAGCGCCTCCAACTTGGCCTGGTACTGCTGCGGGTCCTTGGTGGGGTTGTTCGACAGGAACTTCACCACCTTGCCCTCCGCGCGCACCCCCTCGACTAGCCGCTTGGCGCCAGGCAGCAGCTCGTCGCCGAGGTAGATGGTGCCGTCGAGGTCGAACACGTAGGCGTCGTACCACTGGCTGGGGCTCTTGATCATGGGCTTCTCCTGGGGTCAGCGTCGACGGTGCGCGCGGATGAGTCAAGCGTGCCCCAGCCGTCGCTCCCGCTGGTCGTGGATTAGGTCGCGACTCTGCACCGACGCAGGAAATGCTCCGCACGGTTGGCTATCGCGCCAGCATGCCGCCGCGGCGTAGCGTCAGTCCTACCGAACAAGAGGCTCGGCGACACACTCAACGCAGAGGTAGGGAACAACACACCATGGCGATCATCGCAGTCCTGGGAGCCGGCATCATGGCCAGCGCGCTGGCCACGCCCCTGGCCGACAACGGGCATCAGGTGCGTCTGGTCGGCACCCACCTCGACCGCGACATCGTCGCTTCCATTCAGACCACCGGCGTCCACCCCAACCTCGGGCTCCAGCTGCCGTCGGGCGCCACCGCCTACCAGCTCGAAGACGCCGCCGAGGCATTTGACGGGGTCGACCTCGTCATGAGCGGAGTCAACTCCTTCGGAGTGCGCTGGGCCGGCCGTCAGCTGGCCTCTCTGCTGAGGCCGGGCATGCACGTGATCGCTCTGGCCAAGGGGATGGAGGCCGACGCCGAGGGCAACCTCACCATTCTTCCGCGCGTCCTGGCCGACGAGATCCCTGCCGATCTGCGCGGCCAGCTCACAGTCTCGGCCATCGCCGGCCCGTCCATCGCCGGCGAGGTGGCCATCCGCCGCCACACCTCCGTGGTGTTCACGGGGGACGACGAGGCCGCTGTCGCCATGTGGCGGGACCTGTTCGCCACAGACCACTACCACGTGTGGACCAGCACGGACTTCGTCGGCGTGGAGGTCTGCGCCGCCACCAAGAACTGCTACGCCTTCGGCGCGGGCTTCATGTCCGGCATCCTCGACGCTATGGGGGAGGAGGCGGGCAGCCGCTACGTCAACTTCAACTACGGCGCCGCGATCTTCGGCCAGGCCTCGATCGAAATGGTCGACTTCATGGACCTACTCGGTGGACGCCCGAGCACCCCCCTGGGGCTGGCCGGTATCGGCGACTGCTTCGTCACCTCGATGGGGGGCCGCAACGTCAAGTGCGGTCGCTTCGTCGGTGCCGGGCTCACGTTCAGCGAGGCCCGCGCGCAGATGCCCGGCGTAACGCTGGAGGGTGCCGCCGCGATCGTCGTCATCGGCTCCGCGCTCGTCCTCCTCACGCAGCGCGGGCTGATAGCGCCCGAGCGCTTTCCGCTGCTTCGACACCTGCACGAGGTGGTCGCCTTCGACCGCCCCGTGGATGTGCCATGGGACACATTCTTCGGCGCCGACGGTGCCGGCGGCTAATGCGAAATTCCACCTCAGCCCACCTGACACAACGACCCACCCCAGTCCCAACTGACACAACGAAGTGAGGTGACCACCATGAGCCGAGCCGCACGCATCCTCGCGGAGCTTGAGAGCGAACGTTCCGTCTCTGCCGACGACCTGGCCGACAGCATCGTCGTCAGCCGGCGCACGATCGCCAACGAGATCGCCTCCCTTCAGTACCTGATGGGCACCGCCGCATCGATCACGCTGACCGACGGGCGCTACCGCCTGCTGATCGCCGACCCGCCGCGCTACCGGGCGGTGCGGGCCAGCGTCGCGGGGGAGCCGTCGTTCAACGACCCGGTCGTGCGGGCGTCCTACATTGTGGCCAAGCTCTTCCACGCTCTCGTGCCGATCCGCATCGACGACCTCGCCGCCGGAATGTCGGTCAGCCGCACCACCGTCGTGGGCGACATCGCCCGGGTCCGGGACCTGGTGGCCGAATCCGATCTCACCATCGACGGACGCCCCAATGCCGGCCTGACCCTCAGCGGCCCCGAGCTCCAGCAGCGCCTCCACGTGCTGCGCTGGCACTTCCCGATGGCCTACCCGGCGGATTCGGCGACGGCGCGCGTGGAGGAGATCGTCCACCAGCTCGCGGCCGAGGTCCGACTAGACAGCTCGGTGGTCCCGGAACTCTCGCGCTGGGCCATCGTCGCCGTGGACCGTGTCCGCACCGAACGCCGGATCGACAAGCTCTCCGAGCGCTACGTCGGCCTCGCCGCGACACCCGCACACGAGCTCGCCACCACCCTCACCGAGCGCATCTCCGCCGGCCTCAGCGTCAGCCTCGACGACGGCGACCGCGTCTTCCTCGCGCTCCCGGTGGCCGGCATGCGCGCGCCGGAGAACCACGAGGCCTCCGAGCGGTTCGCCGTCAGCGACACCGCCGTCCTCGTCAACGACGTACTGGCCGCAGTGCAGGCTGAGATGGAGATCGACCTGACCGACAGCGGATTCCTGTCCGAGTTCGGCCGGCACCTCGCCTACATGATCAACCGGATGCGATACCGCATCTGGGTCGACGACGCCGGCGTGGCGAACATCCGCCACGAGTTCCCCGTCTCCTACCGGATGGCCACCGTGGCCGCCGAGGTGGTGGCCGAACAGGTGGGCATGCCCGTCGACGAAGCGGAGATCAGCTTCCTTGCCGCCTACTTCCAGGTGTTCCTCGAGAGCCGCAAGCGCTCCGGCGCGTCGCCGCTGAGCATCGTGATCGTGGCCAGCACCGGACGCGTGACGGCAGAACTGGTTCGCCTCCAGCTGAACAAGCTGCTGCCCACCTCGGCGCACTTCGTCATCGTGTCACTGGCCGACGCCACGCCTGCCCGGTTCGAGGGGGCGGACCTCGTCGTGGTCACGGGAGACGACGAACTGGCCTGCACTGCACCCGTCCTGCACATCACCCGGATCCTGGACAGCTCGGCCCTCGAGCGCCAGCTCGAGCGGTTGAAGTTGAGGCTCCCAGTGGCCGCCGCAGGCAGGCCTGGCTCGGTGATCGCCGCCTCGCTCGACGACCAGCACTTCTTCGCCTTGCCCAGCGGCACCGACTACGCCGACGCCGTCGACTTCATGACCGGCCACCTGGAGGCCCGCGGCAACGTCGAGCCGGGCTTCGGGGACCGGATCAGGGCCCGGGAGGAGGTGGCGCGGATGCAGCTGGACCCGTGGCTCGGCTTCCCCCACGCCACCCTCGAGACCCAGACCGACGTCATGCTCGCCGTCGGCGTCGTGGCCAGGGAACCCGGCGAGGAGGGGGTCCGCCTCGTCGTCCTGCTGGGCGTCCCCGCCGACGCAGGCCAGAGCCACGGGATCCTCGTCCAGGTCTACGACGAGGTGCTCCGCCTTGGCGCCCGCCGCGACCTGCTCACCGAACTGTCGCAGGCCACCAGCTTCGAAGACTTCTACTACTCCATGCACACCCACACCCTCGGGGAAAGGCTCCACTGATGTTCTGGATCTTCATCATCGCCATCGGATTGTCGTGGGTGGCCCAGTCCGCCCTCTCTTTCAAGCAGGCCAAGGCGTTCTCCACGCTGTTCGTGGACATGCGCCGCCGCGGCCGCGTGGCCATGGGCAAGTTCCGCGGCGGCATCGTGCAGGGCGCCATCGTGATGTTCGGCCTGGACGACGACGGTGTCATCCTCGAGGGCCAGCGCCTGCACGGCGTGAGCGTGGTCGCCCGGTTCCGCCCGTTCGACGACTTCACCGGCCAGCACATCTCCGACGTGGACCCGGCCGTCGCCGCCCGCTTCGGGAAGTCGGTGGTCAAGGCCGTCGCCAACGCGAAGGACAACTACCGCATCATCCTGAGCGGCGAGAGGGCCCCTGAGCCGCCCACCGCGCTCGCCCGCACGATCGACGCCATCTCGGCGAAGTTCCGACGGAGGCGGCCCGCCCCCATCGCCGGCTGACCCAGCCGGCTCGCCACCCACCCCTTCTCCATCCGCAGGCCCACCCGTGGGTCAGCGCGCCCTCGGGGCGGCGTCCGCCGCCTCGTACACACCCCCCTGAAAGGAGTTGAGAATGAACATTCTCGACTATCTCGTCGCGGGAGCTGAATGGTTCATCGGACTCTTCCAGACAGGCGCAGATGTGTTCCTGTCCTGGATGTCCGGGATCGTTCCGCTCGTCCTGGTGCTCCTCATCGCGATGAACGCCCTCATCGCCCTCATCGGCGAGGACCGCATCAACAAGGTCGCGGCCAAGGCCGGCAACAACCCGGTCAGCCGCTACCTCTTCCTCCCGTTCATCGGCTCGTTCTTCCTGACGAACCCGGCCGGCTTCACGCTGGGCCGCTTCCTCCCGGAGCGCTACAAGCCCAGCTACTACGCGAGCTTCGCGCAGTTCTGCCACACCAGCAACGGCGTGTTCCCGCACATCAACCCCGCTGAGCTCTTCATCTGGCTCGGCATCGCCCAGGGCATCACCGCCCTCGGACTCGGCACCGGCGAACTCGCCATCCGTTACCTCCTGGTCGGCATGGTCATGAACTTCGTCGGCGGCTGGGTCACCGACTACACCACCAAGTACGTCAGCAAGCAACAGGGCATCGTCCTGTCCGATCAGGTAAAGGCTCTCCATGTCTGAGTACCGCACCATCACCATCAGCAAGGGCCCGGGCGGCTACGGCGGCCCCCTCACCCTCACCCCCACCGAGAAGAAGAACAAGATCGTCTACATCGTCGGTGGAGGCATGAAGCCCGACGTCGTGGACCGGATCGCCGAGCTCAGCGGCGCCGAGCCCGTCAACGGCTTCACCGGCTCCGTCCCCGACGATGAGACCTTCCTCGTCATCATCGACTGCGGTGGATCCCTGCGGTGCGGGCTCTACCCGAAGAAGATGATCCCCACCGTCAACATCGTCCCCACCGGCAAGACGGGGCCCCTGGCCCAGTTCATCAACGAGGGCATCTACGTCTCGGCCGTCAGCTCCTCCCAGATCAGGCTGGCGGACGAGGAAGCGGTCGCCGCCATGGTCGGCGCCGGAGCGGTCGCCGCCGGTGCCGCTGGTGCCACCGCGGGCAGCGTCAAGGTGGCCGCGCCGCCGAAGCGCGAGGACGGGCGCAACATGAAGCTCACCGAGCAGATGGCGGCCAAGCAGAAGAAGAGCCTGCTGGAGATCATCGGCCTCGGCGCCGGCCGCGTCATCTCGGTGTTCTACCAGGCCGCCCGCGAGGCGGTGCAGACCATGCTCACCACGATCATCCCCTTCATGGGCTTCGTGGCCATGATGATCGGCATCATCCAGGCGTCCGGGCTCGGTGCGTGGCTGTCGCAGCTGATGACCCCACTTGCCGGCTCCGGCTGGGGCCTGCTGGTCCTCGGCTTCATCTGCTCCGTGCCGTTCCTGTCCCCGCTGCTCGGCCCCGGCGCCGTCATCGGCCAGCTCATCGGCACCCTCATCGGCGTCGAGATCGGCAAGGGCAACGTCCCGCCGCACCTCGCGCTGCCGGCCCTCTTCGCCATCAACACCCAGAACGCCGCGGACTTCATCCCCGTCGGCCTGGGCCTTGAAGAGGCCGAGCCCGAGACAATCTCCGTCGGCGTACCGTCGGTGCTGTACTCGCGCTTCATCAACGGCGTCCCCCGCGTCGCCGTCGCCTGGCTGGCCAGCATCGGCCTCTACTCGGCCTCCTGACAGAAGAGAAGGATCAGACCATGTCGTACACCACCACCGTCGTCGAAGTCGGCCCGAACGCTCCGGAGTTCCTGGCCGAGAAGATGGCCATCACCTTCGCGGGCGACGCCCCCGAGTCGCTGCGCTCCTACTGCTTCATCATCGAGAAGGCGGACCTCACCGGGACGCTTGCCATCGGGCAGACGGTGCGCATCGGCCACCAGGTCTGGACCATCACCGCTCTGGGCGAGGTGGCCGAGAAGAACCTGGCCAACCTCGGGCACGTCACCCTCGTGTTCGACGGGGAGGGGGAGCCCCGCATGCCGGGCGCCATCCACCTCGCCGGCGTCGACGAGGTGCCCGCTCTGGTGCAGGGCGCACAGCTGGTGTTCGAGTGACCAGCCAGACACTCACCGACGCCCTCGCACGGGCGGTCGACACCCGTGGCGCCGCAGTGGGGCGCGGGGTGCTGGCCGAATCCGGCCGCCACTTCGCCGCCCACCTGGGCAACGGTCCGTACATCGTCGTGGCAGACGAGAACACCTGGGCGGTCGCCGGGGAGCAGCTCACCTCCTCGCTGGAGGAGGCCGGCTGCACCACCGTGGCGCCGCTGATCTTCCCCGGGACGCCCACCCTGTATGCCTCGTACGAGAACTGCGAGACCATCAAGGCGGCGATGGGCGAGGCCCTTCCCGTCGCGCTCGGTTCCGGCACCCTCAACGACCTGGTCAAGCTGGCCGCGTTCGAGATGGGCCGCGACTACGCCGTCGTCGGCACCGCAGCGTCCATGGACGGCTACACCGGCGCAGGCGCGCCGATGAGCGAGAACGGGGTCAAGGTCACCCGCAACTGCAAGGCACCCGTCGTGGTCATCATGGACCTCGACGTGGTGGCCGCGGCCCCCGGCTTCCTCACCGCCTCCGGGTACGGCGACCTCGCCGCGAAGATCCCCGGTGGGGCCGACTGGATCCTCGCCGATGTCACCGGCATCGAGCCGATCGACGAGGACGTCTGGGCGATGGTGCAGTCCGGCGTTGCGACGGCACTGTCGCGGCCGGCTGCCCTGGCTGCCGGCGACGCCGACGCCTTCGAGGGCCTGGTCGAGGGCCTGTGCCTGTCCGGCCTGGCCATGCAGGCCTACGGCGGCACCCGCCCGGCATCCGGCGCCGAGCACTACTTCTCGCACCTGTGGGAGCTTGCCCACCTGGGCGCGGACCTCGACCCGCCGCTGTCGCACGGCGACAAGGTGGCCATCGGGTCGCTGGCCATGTGCGCCTTCTACGAGGCTCTGCTGGCCCGCGACCTCACCCAGCTCGACCTGCGTGCCGCCGTCGACGCACGGCAGCCGTGGGACGAGATCGAGGCCGACATCCGGTCCACCTTCGACGGGGCGCTGGCAGACCACGCGGTCCGGGAGACCAGGGCCAAGTACGCCTCGGGTGACGAGCTCTACGACCGGCTGAAGCCGCTCGTGAACCAGTGGCCCGCCGTCGCGGACCGCCTGCGGGCCCAACTGGTCACCACCGCACACCTCAGCGAGCAGCTCCGCCTGGCCGGCGCGCCGTCCCGCCCGGAGGACATCGGGCTGACCCCCGAGGACGTGCGGGCCACCTTCCCGCGCGCCATGTATTACCGCTCCCGCTACACGGCGCTCGACGTCGCGTGGGAGCTCGGCATCTTCGACGATCTCGTCGCCGAGGTCTTCGACCACATCTGGACCTCCAAGGAGAACACCCATGCCCAGCCGTGACGTCGCCATCGCCTCGGCGGTCGGCCTGCACGCCCGCCCCGCCAACCTGTTCGTCACCGAGGTTTCCTCCCTCGGAATCCCGGTCACCATCGCCAAGCCGGGCGGCCGCGCCATCGACGCCCGCAGCATGCTCGGCGTGATGACGATGGGCGTCAAGCACGGCGAGGTGGTCACGTTGACCGCGGAGGGCGACGGCGCCGAGCAGGCGCTGGACCGTCTCGTCGCGTTCCTCGAGCTCGACCACGACGCGCCGGCATGAGGATCCACGGCATAGGGGTGAGCCCCGGATCGGTCAGCGGTCCGGCCGTCATCGTCTCCACCGTCCTCATCACGCCTCCGGGTGAGCGCACCGACGATCCGGCCGCCGCAGAGGCCGCCGTCGCGGAGGCGCTCGAGGCGGTCGCGGCGGACATGGAACTGCGCGCATCCCGCGCCGACGACCACGCCCGGCCGGTGCTTGAGGCCACGGCGATGATGGCACGCGACCCGGGACTCCAGTTCGCGGTGGGCTCGTTCACCGGCGAGGGCCACGGCCCCGTCGACGCGCTGTACCTGGCCGTCGAGCAGTACTGCGAGCTTCTCGCGGGGCTCGATGCCTACATGGCCGAAAGGCAGAGCGACCTGCGCGATGTCTTCCAGCGTGCCGCCGCCCGGCTGCTCGGCCGCCCGGCTCCGGGGGTGCCGGAATTCGACGAGCCCAGCATCATCGTGGCGCTGGACCTGGCGCCCGCAGACACCGCGACCCTGGATCCGGCCCGCGTGCTCGGCATCGTGACCGAGGCGGGCGGCGTCACCTCCCACACCGCGATCCTCGCGGCGCAGCTGGGCATCCCCGCCGTCGTCCAGGCCACCGGCGTGTTGGCGGCTGCGCCGGACACACTCGGGCTCGACGGCGCCACCGGCGAGGTCATCGTCAATCCCGACACGGGGATGTCCGCGGTTCTCGGAGCGCGCAACGAGCACCGACTCGCGCTGCAGGCCTTGTCGCAGGGGCCGGGTGCCACGCGCGACGGTCACCGCGTCCAGATCCTGGCCAACATCGGCACCGCCGACGATGCGCAGCGCGCGGCGAAGGCAGACGTGGAAGGCTCCGGGCTGTTCCGCACCGAGTTCCTGTTCCTGGAGCGCACCAGCGCCCCCTCCGTCGAGGAGCAGACGGCCACCTACACGGCCGTGTTCGAGGCGTTCACCGGCCGCAAGGTGGTGGTCCGCACCCTCGACGCGGGCGCCGACAAGCCTCTGGCCTTCGCAGACCTCGGCGCGGAGGAGAACCCCGCGCTCGGGGTGCGCGGACTGCGCCTGCAGCGCGAGCGCGACGACCTGCTCACCGACCAGCTCACCGCCTTGGCGCTGGCCCGGGAGGCGACGGGGGCCGAGGTATGGGTGATGGCTCCGATGGTGGCCACGGCGGAGGAGGCCGGCTGGTTCGCGGCCCGCTGCCGCGACGCCGGACTCCCGACGGCGGGCACCATGGTGGAGGTCCCGGCCGCCGCCATCCGGTCCGCGCAGGTCCTGGACGCGTGCGACTTCGCCTCCATCGGCACCAACGACCTGTCCCAGTACCTGTTCGCCGCCGACCGTATGAACGGGGCCTTGGCGCACCTGCTCAGCGGCTGGCAGCCGGCGCTGTGGGACCTCATCGTCGCCACCGTCCGCGGCGCCGACGGCAAGCCGGTGGGCATCTGCGGGGAGGTCGGCGGAGACCCGCTGCTCGCCCTGGTCGCGGCCGGCGCAGGCATCTCGTCGCTGTCCATGGCCGTGGGCAAGGTGGGCTCGGTGAAGGCCTCGCTGGCCCGCCACGACCTGGACACCTGCCGGGCGATGCTCGACGCGGTGCTCGCCAGCGCCAGCCCAGAGGCGGCCCGCGCCGCCGTCGTCGACCTGCTCGATCCGGAGGTGGCGGAGGTCCTCGCCTAAAGGACCTCGCCGGGCAGGCTGACGCCCACCTGGCGGCGCAGTTCGTCCATGGTGGCCATCACGGCGAGCGTCTCGTCCAGCGGCAGCAGGTGAGACTCGGGCCGGCCCTCGGCGATCACCGTGGCGAGGTGCGCGGCCTGGAAA
>DATITN010000130.1:0-5095 GCA_035467795.1 Arachnia sp.
AGAAGGGGCGCTCAAGGTCCATGCGTGGTGCGTGGTGCATGGCGAAGACCTCCTGAGTGCATCAGGCCGCCCACCCGCCCAGCGTGAGTGCCGTTGCTGAGGCTGCCGGGGCCGGCGGGTTTGCGGAGTCCTGCCGATCCCTCGGGACCGCCCGCGCAGCTCATGCCGCGCTCGCATCACGCGTCAGGCGGGAGCGGCGATTGAGTCTCCGGGCAGTAATTGGGCGGGGAGGACGACCTCGCGGGGCGTTCCGGCCTCGCCCCACAGCCTGGCGAGCATGAGTTCGGCGGTCCGGGCCGCCATCTGGTCGACGGGCTGCACAAGCGTCCACAGCCTGGGTTTGGTGATCTCGGCCAGCTCGCCGCCGTCGAATCCGACGAAGGAGACGTCGTTAGGGACGTTCAGGCCCTCGTTGGTGATGGCGGTCAGGGCGCCGAGGGTGAGCTCGTAGTTGGCGCAGAACACCGCCTTGGGCCGGTTCCGGCTGGCCAACGCCTGGGCCATGGCCGAGTGCCCTGCGGCGACGGTGAGGCTCGCGGTGTTGAGTACCGTCACGTGCCCGGCGCCCAGCGCGTCGACGAACCCACGGGCTCGGCCCCGCATGGTCCACACCGACGGCGGCCCGACGAGTGCGGCCACCTGCTGGTGCCCGAACGCCAGGAGGCACTCGGCCGCCCGTGCGCCTGCCGCTTCGTTGTCGATGGTGACCGAGTCTGCGCGGACGCCGTCGAGGCGGCGGTCCAGCAACACCAGGGGCAGGTCTCCCAGTGCCGCGATGAGGGCGCCGGGGCCGGAGGTATCGGTGGGGACGGCGATGATGCCGTCCACCATATGCTCCCGGAGCATCTCGACGCCCGAGACGAGGTCCTGGTGCGCCGCCCGGACCAGAATCCCGACACCCTCAGCGCGCAGCGCCGCCTCGACACCGGCGATGATTGACATGTGGAAGGGATTGTCCAGCTCGGGGAGAAGGACGCCCACCACTCGCGACCGGTTGGTCCGCAGCCCCCGGGCGAAGGCGTTGCGCCGGAAGCGGAGCGTCGCGGCGGCCTCCTCGATCGCGCGACGGTTGGCCTCCCGGACGGGGAGGTTGTTGAAGTACTTCGAGATGGTGGACAGGGACAGGCCGGTGAGTCGCTGGATGTCCTTGTAGGTGGCCATCGGTCAGGACGCGTAGCCCTGCCAGCCGGGGATGGTGCCGTCGACGTCCCACAGATCCAGCCATGATCCGGCCCCCTCCCACAGGAAGACGTGGCCCTTGATCAGGCGGTTGTTACGGTCCTCGCCGCGGAGCGCGTTCATCTCCTGAGGGGTCAGGCGCACCGTGGCGGCCTGGAGCAGCTCGCGCAGCTGGTGCTCCTTCACGGAGAATGGGATGGGCACGACACCGCGGTTGACTGCCCACGCCACGCACACCTGGGCCGGGGTGAGGCCTCGACGCCCGGCAATCTCGACCACAGCCGACGACTCCAGATCCACCAGGTCCGCCTCCGTCCGGTCGCGTTCGGGCCTGGACGGCGAGCCCAGCGGCGAGTACCCCACCACCTGGATGTCGTGGTCCATGAGGTGCTGCAGCAGCTCACCCTGCTGGAGGGTGGGATGGTGTTCGATCTCGGCCAGCGACGGCTGGATGCGGCACTCCGGAAGAATGAGCTTGAGCTTGGGGACGGTCACGTTGGACAGACCCGCGTGGCGGACCAGGCCTTCGTCGACGAGGTCCTCGAGCGCCCCCCAGGTCCGCATGAAGTCCGCGTTGAGATAGGGGCGGGCGCCGGGATCGCGGTCGTCGACGTGCGCGTGGTGGGCGTGGGTGTTGGGGAACGGCCAGTGGATGAAGCACGCGTCGAGGTGATCCAGCTGCAGGTCAGCCAGCGACTTCTCCACAGAGGCGCGGACGCGGTCCGGGGCGTGGTGGTCGTTCCACACCTTGGACATGACAAACACGTCGTCGCGGGCCAATCCGCCGGACAGGGCCGAGGCGAGCGTCCGGCCGACGGCGTTCTCGTTGCCGTAGACCGCCGCGCAGTCAACCAGTCGGTAACCGATCTCGAGCGCAGTCTCCACTCCTCCCGCCACATCGGAGGCCGAATAGCGGTCCGACCCAAAGGTCCCGACGCCAATAGCGGGGATCCGGGTGCCGTCGCGCAGCGGGCGTGCAACGGGTTTCATGTAGCCTCCAAGCGTGGGAGAAACGATTCGTCTTGCCGAGACTAGCCCCAGCGCCAGCCCGCGGCAACCCCTCGACGAGGGTCACGTATGGGCCCCGGCGTAGCCAGGCCGCTGCTCCCGGTCTCCCGCCGGGCCCTGATTACTGCCTCCGACAACGGGGTGAGAGTCGACAGTGAGCCACACTGAGCCTTGTGCACCCGCCCGGTACACATGTAGCTTGGATACGAATCGTTTCGCGTCAAGGAGGATGTGTCATGCAAGCTGCGTTCTTGCCCGGCGGTAGCCGTGTCGAGCTCAAGGACGTGCCGGACCCCGAGCCGGACTACGGACAGGTCCGCATCGCGATGCGCGCCTCCACCATCTGCGGGAGTGACCTGCGCGCCATCTACCGCGAGCACCTGGGCGAAGGTCCCGAGGCTTACCAGGGCGTGGTGGGCGGCCATGAGCCCGCCGGGCGCGTCGAGTCCGTCGGCGAGGGCGTGCAGCGGATCAGGACCGGGGATCGGGTGGTGGTCTACCACATCAGCGGCTGCGGCCAGTGCGACGAGTGCCGCAAGGGCTACCAGATCTCCTGCCTCTCCCCGCAGCGTGCCGCCTACGGCTGGCAGCGCGACGGCGGGCACGCCACCTACATGATCGCCGACGAGCGCGACTGCCTGGTCCTGCCCGACTCCCTGACCTTCATCGACGGCGCGTGCGTCGCCTGCGGCTTCGGCACCGCATACGAGGCCCTGCGCCGCATCGACGTCTCCGGCAACGACTCCCTGCTGATCACCGGCCTCGGCCCGGTCGGACTGGCCGCAGGCCTGATGGCGCGCAAGCTGGGCTCGCCGTTGGTCATCGGCGTCGACCCGAGCGCGGCACGCCGCGAGCTGTCGCTCAAGATCGGCGCCGTCAACGAGGCGTTCGAGCCCGGCTCAGAGGAAATCCAGCGGCTGCTCCCGAGGGGCGCCGATGCCGGCATCGACTGTTCCGGCAGCGGCCGCGGCCAGCTCGCCACCATCGACGGCACCCGCGCCTGGGGCCGCGTGGCGCTGGTGGGCGAGGGCGGCGTAATCGACGGGCTTGACGTCAGCCACGCGATCATCCACAAGCAGCTGACCATCCACGGCTCCTGGGTCACGTCCACCGGACACATGGCCGAGCTGCTCCAGCAGCTCGACCGCTGGGGCCTCCACCCCGAAGAAGTGGTCACCGAGACGTTCCCGCTTGAGCGGGCCGCCGAAGCCTACGCCGCGGCCGACGCGGCTCAGACCGGAAAGGTATCCATCGTCTGGCCCGACTAGCGCCACGTCCGCCCGCAGCGGTTCTGCCCGACGTCGTCTGCACCCCTGACACGAGACTGACCGACTCCGCCTTCCTCGATCTATTCTTCGGCCCACTGGCCAACCTCGGCAATGAGGTGGATCCTGCTCGTCAGAGCCGGGAGCGGAACTCCTCGTGCTGGCGGGTGACGGCATCCGGCACTTTGGCGCCCATCCTGGCGAGGAAGACGTCGGTGTCGTCGGCCTCAGCGCTCAAGGCCGCAGAGTCGATCGCGAACAGGGCAGCCCAGTCCTCGCCGGTCACACCAGCGGCGGCGTAGTCGATGGAACCGTCAACCGGCACCAGTCCGAATGGCGACTCCACAGCGTCGGTCCGCCCCTCGATGCGCTCCGTGATCCACGCCAGGGCGCGGGAGTTCTCCGAGAACCCGGGCCACAGGAAGCGGCCGTCCTCGCCGCGGCGGAACCAGTTGACCTGGAAGATCTGCGGCGCGTTGCCCGACTCGTCGAGCTTCTTCCCCACGTTCAGCCAGTGCTGCCAGTGGTCCGCCATGTGGGTGCCGGAGAAGGGCAGCATCGCGAACGGGTCGCGGCGCAGCTCGCCCAGGGTTCCCTCGGCCGCGGCGGTGCGCTCGGAGGCCAGGGTCGCGCCCATGTAGACGCCGTGCTCCCAGTCCCGGGCCTGCGCCACGAGCGGGACGTTGGTGGCGCGGCGCCCGCCGAAGATGATGGCGTCGATCGGCACACCCGCCGGGTCGTCCCAGGTGTCCGCGATCGACGGGCACAGGTGGGCAGCGACGGTGAAGCGCGAGTTGGGATGCGCCGCCGGGGTCTCGGAGTCGGGCGTCCAGTCGCGGCCCTGCCAGTCGGTCAGGTGCGAGGGCGTCTCGTCGGTGAGGCCCTCCCACCAGACGTCGCCGTCGTCGGTGAGGGCGACGTTGGTGAAGACGGTGTCGCCCTCGATCGTCGCGATCGCGGTGGGGTTGGTGGAGTGGCCGGTGCCGGGGGCCACTCCGAAGAAGCCGGCCTCCGGGTTGATGGCGCGCAGCCGGCCGTCGGGGCCCTGAGCCATCCATGCGATGTCGTCGCCGATGGTCTCGACCGTCCAGCCCGGGATGGCGGGACGAAGCATCGCGAAGTTGGTCTTGCCGCAGGCGCTGGGGAACCCGGCGGCCACGTGGAAGGTGCGACCCTCGGGGTTCGTCGCCTTCAGCAGCAGCATGTGGGCGGCCAGCCAGCCCTCCAGCTCGCCGATCTTGGAGGCGATCCGCAGTGCGAACCCCTTCTTGGCCAGGATGGCGTTGCCGCCGTAGGCCGAGCCGTAGGACCAGATCTCGCGGCTCTCCGGGTAGTGGACGATGTACTTGGTCTCGTTGCACGGCCACACGACGTCCACCTCGCCGGGCAGCAGCGGTGCGCCCACGGAATGGACCGCGGGGACCCACTCGGTGTGGGGGCCGATCTGAGCCAGCGCGTCGGCACCCATCCGGGTCATGATGCCGGTGCTGATCACCACGTAGGGCGAGTCCGTGACCTGGACGCCCAGGCGTGCGAGCGGGCTGCCCACCGGCCCCATGGAGAACGGCACGACGTACATGGTGCGCCCCCGCATGGCCCCCTGGAACAGGCCGCCGAGGGTCTCGCGCATCTCCGCCGGCGGG
>DATITN010000131.1:0-8991 GCA_035467795.1 Arachnia sp.
TGGACACCTCAGTGCGGTTCTCCGTAGGGTTGCTCACCAGGAGCCTTGAGGACGTCGCGCCCGCCGGGGCCCCGGTGATCAGGTGCTCGGTGGCCACCGTGGTGGGCGGCGCGAACTGCGTGGGGCGGCCCTCCACCGCAGTGGCGATGAGCGCCACGCGTCCCTGGCTGGTGCTGAACGCCACTCCCACCGGCCCGGCCGGCGCCAGCACCGACAGGGCGACCCTCCTGCTGACGCCGGGCGCCAGGGCGATCCCGCGGGCCCCCACTGCGGTCACTTCGCCGTCGGGGCCGAGGAGGGTGAGGTCCACTGCGGCCTGGCCGGGGTCCGTGTTGACCAGGATGAGTTCCGTGGCGGCCGGGTCCGCTACGAGCACCATCCCCGCGGTCGCCGGGGTGCCGCACGGCGCGAAGGCGCGCTGCGGCTCCTCGACGAGGACTCCCGCCGCAATCGTGTCCTCGGCGCGTAGGCCCACCGGACCCGTCACTGGATCGGCCAGGGGCGCGGTGACGCGGCGCTCGGCGCCGTCGAGCCCCGTGACGCTGAGCTCACCGGAGCCGCCGATGAGGGCCTGACCTGCGGGGATGCAGGTCAGTGCCGTGCTCCGGGGAAGCTCGATCACCTCGGCAGCCGGCTTGCGCAGCGGGCTGATCAGAGCCAACCCGACAGCCACGGCCACCACCAGCATGAGGGCCGCCAGCGACACGCCCAGCCTGCGGATCATTCCTGCCCCCTTCGCGCCACGGTGGCCGCACCCAGGGTGGGGGCCGCCAGGATCGCGAGCACCACCGCGACGACGAGTTGCACGGCGAAGCGCCACGGATGCGGCCGCGGCTGCACCGCCACCTCGCCCGCCGCCTGACCCAGGTCGAACGTCAGGCGGTCCCCGCCGTCGATCCGCGGGAGCGGGCGCCCGTCGAGGGTGGCCTGCCAGTCCGCGTCCGGGGGCTCCGCGACCACCAGCCTGCGCCCGGCGGCACCGTCCTCCACGCGTCCCTGCACCAAAGGCTCGGCGGTCTCGCCGTCGACGACCTGCGCCCTGGAGACGAGGCCCAGCACGGTCCAGACCACCGTCTCGGCGTCCGCCGCGGCGCTGGTCAGGCCCGCCGCGTTGTCCAGGGCAGCCCTCATCTCGGGGTCGAAGCCTCGCAGCCAGACGTGCGAGGTCCCCAGCGCGGTCAGCTGCCCGGCCACGTCGTCTGGAACCGCCCCGGTGGAGAACGCCTGGACCAGGGCGCGGAACTCGGCGGAGAAGTCCCCGACCGGATTGCGCTCGCCCGTGCCCCACTGGGGTTGGCGGGCGTCCACGACATTCCACGCGAGGGCGCCGTCGTCGGTGAGTTCGATCATGAGGGCCCGGGTGTCGCGGGGGGAGTCCAGCACGTCACGCACGTAGCCGGGAAGGGCCGAGGCCGTGTCGTCCACGGGCCCGTTGAAGCCCACCACAGCCCACACGCCCGCGGCCAGCAGGCCGCTCACGCCCAGCGCCACAGCCGAGCGGGTCAGAGACGTGCCAGCCAGTTCGGCCGCCACCACGGGCGCGAGCAGCGCCGCCACCACGAGCAGCGCCCACGGCGACAGGAGGACCCGGGCGGTGCCGCCGTCGACGGTGACCACCAGCCGCGACAGGAGAGTCCCGATCACCAGCGGGGTCGCGATCCCGGCGATGGCCCAACGCCAGGCCGTGCCGGAGAGCCGCGCCAAGGCGACGACAGCGACGAGGGCCAGGACGGCGAAGAAGGTCACGTTGGCCCACAGCGGCAGCCCCGAGGGGAGGATGCGGCCCACCACCAGCGCGAAGGACGCGGGCGGGAAGTCCGGCCACGCCAACGGATCCACCCCGGTGAAGAGGCGCCCGGGGTGGGCGAGGAGCTGCCCCAGCCACGGTGCGAGGAACACCCAGGCAGGCAGGACGCCGACGGCGACGTCCGCCACGCGGGAGCGGTCACGCACGGCCCAGCCGATGGCGGCGAGGGTGGCCAGCACCAGCAGCACCGGCCACACGAGCGAGGCGATGATCAGCCAGAAGGCGGCGCCCGCGGGCGCCCGGAGCCGCTCCGCCCCGGCGGCCTCGTTGCGGACGACGGCGTGCACCGCCCTGGCCAGCAACGGCCCGACGACGGCCAGCACCATGCCGCTCACGTCGCCGGCGGTGACGAGGCCAAGCAGGATGGTGGCACCGGCCCAGGCCGCCGAGACGGCCGCCCCGACCGCCGGGGTCACGCCCAGCCGACGCAGCAGTGCCAGCGCGGACAGCCCCGCCAGCAGCGGGGTGGCGAGCAGGGCCAGCAACGCGAACCAGCCCGGGCTGCCCAGCCCGGCCAGCGAGGCGATCGCCGCGACACCCATCCAGGGCGCCTCACCGCTCAGGTAGGCCTCCCACACCGCACCGATCGACGCCGGGGCCGGAAGCAGGCCGCCCCCGGAGACCGCGCCGAGACCCAGCAGGGTGCGGCCGGCCGCGACCGCGGCGACGGCGAGCAGGACCAGCAGCGCGGTCACAGGCGAGATCACCCGGCGGCGGACCGGTCCTCCCGCGAAGTCGTCGCCGGTCAGGTCGTCAAGGGTGGTGTCGGCCTCCCGCAGATCCCGGAACCTCTCCGAGACCCCTGCGCCCAGCTTGTCGACCGCGTGGCGCAGCGGCCAGAAGCGGTTGGGGAGCAGGTCGTCGGGGGTATGGTCCTCCTCCGGCAGCCGGGCCGCCAGCGCGGCCGTGACCTCGCCGCTGCCCAGGTAGCGACGCATGGCCGCCAGCTCCGCGCCCGCGTGGCCGGGGGATTTGGCCAGGAGGAAGCCCAGCGCCCGCAGCGACGAGCCCACCGCGACACCCGCGCGCGATGTGCCCCGCGCCCCAGCGACCCGGAGCGCCGCCAGCCGGTCGTCCTCGTGCGGGTGCGAGTCCGAGGGCCGCTCGCCGGTGCGGCCGGCCCGGCGGTGCACCAGAGCAGCCGCAGGCCAGGTCAGCACGCGGTAGCCGACGGCGTTGGCGCGCCAGCCCAGGTCCACGCCGTCGCGGTGGCGGGCCACTTCGGGGGCCAGTCCGCCGATCTCGCGCCACACCTCGCCCCTGATCAGCATGCCGGCGGTGGACCCGCCCAGGACCTCGCGCGCCTCGGTCTGTTGCTGGTCCACGTCGCCCTCCTCCACGAGGGGCACGCGCTGTCCCCCAGGGGTGATGGCCTGCCCCACCTCCGAGAGGGTGTCGGGGTAGTTGCGCCGCTTGGGCTCGAGGAGCTTCGGGACCACCACGTCCGCCTGACGGGCGCCGTCGAGGAGGTGGGCGAGGGTGTCGCGGTGGGGGGATGAGTCGTCGTGCAGCAGCCAGATCCAATCGGGCTCGGACTCCGCGAGCGCCAGACTCACCGCTTCGCCGAAGCTGGTCCCCGCGTCTGCGTCGAGCAGTTGGTCCAGGACGCCCTCGGCGACGGCGCGCAGCACCAGGTTCCTCGAGTCATCGACCGATCCGTTGTCCACCGCGACAATCCGGCCCGGCCGCGGATCAAGGCGGGCCAGGGCGAGGAGTTGGCGGGGCAGCCACTCCGCCGCGTCGTGGACCACCATGACGGCGGTCACCGCAGCAGGTTCGATGAGTGGGGTCTCCCCGGCCGGATCCTCGGAATCGATCCAGGACCAGAGATCCTCGAGGCGTCCGTGCTGCGGTTCGTCAGTCACACTGTCCTCCCGGACCTGGGATTAGCCGGCCGCGCGCTTCAGCTTCCGGCGCTCGCGCTCGGAAAGGCCGCCCCAGATCCCGAAGCGCTCGTCGTGGCCCAAAGCGTACTCGAGGCATTCGGTACGGACGGTGCAGTTCTGGCACACCCGCTTGGCTTCCCGGGTGGAGCCGCCCTTCTCCGGGAAGAAGGCCTCAGGGTCAGTCTGGGCGCACAGGGCGTCCGCCTGCCACGGGAAGGCTCCGTCGTCTCCGAAGAGATCGATGGTCTCATCCACCGTCGCCTCCCTCCGTTGTTGTGAATTACACACGAGTGATTTTGATCGGTCAAGCCGATCAGGCGAATTGGTCCCCCGCAATCTCCCGCACGAGGGCCACCAGCTCCTTCACACGCTCCGAATCGGCCAGCGGCGCGACCAGGGTGGCGGTGGGTGTGGACACCACCAGGCAGTCGCGCAGCCCGATGGTGCCGAGCACGTGCGCGGCGCCCGTGGTGTTGATGAGGACGCATCCCTGCGAGTCCAGCGTGACGGCCGCTCCGTCGACGGCGTTGCCGTGCTCATCCTGGGTCAGGAGCCCGGCCAGCGACACGAAGCCGCCCACGTCGCGCCAGTCGATCGCCAGCCCCACGCTCACCACCTCGGCGTCGGTGCGGCCCACCGAGGCGGGCTCCATCACGGCGTAGTCCACCGAGATCTTCTGCAGCGTGGGGAAGATCTCGTCGAGGAGCCCGGGATCGGCGACGATTGCTCGCACCTTGGCCGCGGTGTCCGGGAGCAGCTGGTCCAGCTGGCCCAGCAGGGTCGCGGCCCGCCACACGAACATGCCGGCGTTCCACCAGTACTCGCCGGTGGACAGGTACTGCTCGGCCACCTCCCGCGAGGGCTTCTCCCTGAACTCCGCCACCCGGTGCACGCCGGGAAACCCGTCGAGCTCCTCGGCGCGGTGGAGGTAGCCGTAGCCGGTGTGGGGCGAGGTGGGCAGCACGCCGAGGGTCACCAGGGCCTTCGGCCTCTGCTCGGCCACCTCGAACGCCAGCGAGAGGCTGCGCTGGAACTCCTCGACGGGGGTGATCACCTGATCCGCGGTGACCATGGCCACCACCGCGTCGGGGTCCCGGTCCGCGACCACCGCGGCGGACCAGGCCACCGCATTGAGCGAATCACGACCCTCCGGCTCCCCCAGGATGTTCCCGGCGGCCAGTTCGGGCAGCTGCCGGGCCACATCCTCGGCGTAGGCGCGGCCTGTGCACACCAGGATGTGCTCCGGCGGCACCAGGCCGACGAGCCGCTCGTAGGCCAGGCGCAGCAGCGAGGACCCGTCGAAGAGCTCCAGCAGCTGCTTGGGCCTGCCCTGCCTGGACAGCGGCCAGAGGCGGGTGCCGGACCCACCGGCCATGATGACGACGTAGCGCATGGTGGGAGGCTAGCGAATCCGGAGGGCCGAGGCGCCAATAGGATCGCCCCATGCTCATCAGCGCCCTCCG
This sequence comes from Arachnia sp., assembly GCA_035467795.1. Lineage (GTDB taxonomy): Bacteria > Actinomycetota > Actinomycetes > Propionibacteriales > Propionibacteriaceae > Arachnia. Next base: position 5,157 of record DATITN010000131.1, read on the forward strand.
CCGTCGCGTCGCCCGTCAGGGCTCGCAGCCCCTCCTCACCTACTACGACGGGCACGACGGCTCCCGGATCGAGCTGTCGGCCGTCACGTTCGCCAACTGGGTGGACAAGACCGCCAACCTCATCGCGGACCTCGGCCACGACGACGGGGAGCCGATCGACGTGGCGCTCGCCGAGACCCACCCGGCGCACTGGGTGACGTTGGTGTGGGTGGCCGCGGCGTGGCAGCGCGGCTGCCCGGTCCAGCCGGGGGTCTCGGGCGCGGACCTGCTGGTGGTGGGTCCGGGCGACGACCGCCGCGCGGACATCACGGTGGCGTGCTCGCTGCACCCGCTGGGGCTGGGCTTCCCGGTGGCCCCCGAGGGCGCGGTCGACTACCGGGAGGCGATGGCACAGCCGGATGCCCACGACCTCTCGCCGCTCGGCGAGTCGACGGTGTGGGCCGGGGCCCCCGTGCCGCCGACGGCGCCCAGAGACGGGCGGCTTCTGCTGCTGGACCCGCCCACGGGCTGGGCCACCGTGGCCGGGGCGCTCGTGGCGCCCGTCCAGGGGGCAGGCTCGACGGTGGTGGCCGTGGGGGTGTCGCGGGAGCGGGCGGCCGAGATCGCCGACGCCGAGCGGGCGCTACTGGTCTGAGGGCTGCTCCGCGTCGGCCGCCTCCGGCTGGGCCTCGGTCTCCGGCTGGGCCTCGGCCTCCGGCTGCGGCTCCGGGTCAACTGCCGCGAGGACCGCTCCGCCGCCGAGGGTGGCCAGCATCTGGCGCACGTTGGACAGCTGGGAGGTGATCGAATCGCGGCGCTGGGTGACGGCGGCCAGCTCGCGGTCCGAGTCGCGGCGGATGCGATCTGCCCGCGTTCGGGCCTCGCTCACCAACGCATCGGCCTCGCGCTCGGCCTTGACGCGCACGGCCTCGGCTTGCGAGGAGGCGTCTGAGATGATGCGCTGCGCCTCGTTCTCGGCTGCCTGGAGGTTCTCCTCGGCCGCCCGGAGCTGATCGTCGCGCTGGCCCATGGCCGCCGCGAAGTCTGCTGCCGCGGAGTCGCGCCGCTCGGCGAGCGTCCGCTCGAAGTCCGCTGCGGCCTGGGCGGCCCTCGCCTGCTGGGACTCGTAGACGGCCTCTGCCTCCTCGCGGCGGGTGGCCGCCTCGCGGTCCGCGTGGTCCAACAGCTCGTCGGCCCGGCGCTGGGCGCCAGTGAGGCGCGCCTCCGCGTCGGCCTCGGCGGAGGATCGGGTGTCCACGGCGTAGCGGTCCGCCTCGCCGGCGGTGGCCTGCGCGATCCGGGTGGCCTCCTCGATCCGGGCGGCCGCCTCCTCCTGCGCGGCGCGGCGGGTTTCGTCGGCCTCCTCCTCGGCGAGGGAGAGGATCTGCCCCACGCGCTCGCCGAGCTCAGCGAAGGTGGGACGCGATGCCACGTGCTGGGCACGGGAGGCCTCCTCTGCCCGGGCCTGCGCCTCACCGAGGCGGGCCTCGAGTGCGGCCCGCTCCTGGCCGGCCTCCCTCAGCTGGACGCTGAGCTCACCCAGCTCGGCCCTGGCCGAATCCAGGGCCTGCTGCAGCGTGGAGATCTCGGCGTCGACCTGGGACGGCTCGTAGCCGCGCAGCACGGTACGGAAACTGGGTGTGGTCATGATTCCTCGCTGGGGGTGGGGGTGGTTCCTGGGACGGAGAGTGCTTCGATGACGCCGGAGAGGCTGCTGAGCTGCGCGGTGATGTTGTCTCGTCGGCGGGTGAGCCGCGCCACCTCGTCGCGGGCGGACGCGACGGTCTCGCGGGCTCCGGATCGGAGCGCCTCGGCCTCGGTGCGGGCTTCGGCGAGCAGCCTCACGGCCTCCTCGCGGGTGGCCCGGGTGCGCTCGAAGGAGGCGCGTTGCGAACGCTCCAGATCCGCTGCCAGCGTCTCGCGCACCAGAGCGGCCGTGGTCTCGGCCTCGGCGGTTCGTTCCTCGGCCCGGGCCACGATCGCCTCGGCCTCGCGCCTGGCCCGATCCAGCGAATCGGATGCCCGGGTCTCGGCCTCTGCACGGGTGCGGGTGGCGTGGTCGGCGGCGGCGCGTAGCTCGGCTTCGGCCCGCGCCCGGACATCGGCGGCGTCAACCTCAGCGGAGCGGACCCGCTGCCGGGCCACTTCGACGGCGCGGTCCGTTGTCCGCGCCAGCTTGGCTCGGAGGTCCCTGGAACGGGTGGCGTTGGCGAGGTGTGAGTCGCGGGTGGAGCGGGCGATGTCGGCCTTGGCTCCATCGAGCAGCGCCGAGACGGTGGTGCGGGCCCAGGCCAGCTGCGCGGCCGCGTCGGCCAGCTGGGCCTGCGAGCGGCTCTCCGCGTCGTCGATCAGGCGGGCGGCGTGCGCGGCAGCCGCCTCACGCTGGATCTCCACCTCTGCCGCGGCGTCGGCGCGGAGCCTGGCCGCCTCGTCGCGCGCCGCCCGGAGCTGGTCGTCCACCTCTGCCGCGCTGCGCCGCGCCTCGGCCTCGGCGTCTGCGCGCACCCTTTCCGCGTCCGCGTCGGCCTGGGCGGCCTGCTCGGCCAGCCCGCGCTCGAAGGCCTCGCGTTCGCGCTCCAGCAGCGCGTCGTGCTCCGCGCGGCGGCGCTCGGACTCCTCGCGGATGCGCCCGGCCTCGCCCTCCGCATCGGCAACGAGCTCCGCGGCCTGCCTCCGGGCGGCCTCGAGCGCCGCCTCGGCCTCGGCGCGGGCGTCGCCGATGACCTCATCGGCGGCGCGCTGCGCGGAATCGGTGATCCGGCCGGCCTGGTCCGCGGCCTCGGTGAGCGCCCGTTGCGCGTCCGCGCGGGCTTCGTCGAGCCGGTGACGCGCGAAATCGAGTTCGCCTGCCGCCTCGTCGCGCTGGCGGAGCAGGTCTGCGAGGTCTTGCCTGGATCGCGCGACGTCAGCGTCGGCCTCCTCGCGCACCCGGTCCGCCAAGCGCTGCGCCTGCAGCAGCAGGCCGCTGGCGGTCTCCGCGGTCTCCATGGTCACCGCGGCAGGCCGCGGACGAACCCGGCCCCCCAGAACAGGTGCATGACGGCGAGCACGACCGGGAACCTGATCCGCGCGGCTGGGGACAGCGACCGGACGCTGGCCGTCGCGGCGGCGACGAAGGCGAGGTAGACGGCCGGGGCCAGCAGCAGGGCGGTGAGGGCGTTGTTGCGCAGGATCAGCCCGAGCAGCCCTCCGAGGAGCCCCCCGCCGAGTCCGAGCACGGTGAGTGGAGGCGCAAGGTAGCGCAGCGAAAGGGTGTCGGGGTGGCGGCGGGCCACCTCACGGCGCCACTGGCCGGTGGTGTAGAACTGCCTTGCCAGGGCGCGGTAGCCGTCCCGCGGGTGATAGACGACGCGCAGGCTGGGCGTGAAGTAGACCAGGTGCCCGGCGTGGCGGAGGCGGTAGTTGAGCTCCCAGTCCTGGGCCCGGTGGAGGGTCTCGTCGTAGGCGCCCACCTCCTGGAGCTTCGCCTTGCGGAAGACGCCGAGGAATACGGTGTCGGCCGGTCCCGCCGGGGTGTCGGCGAGGTGGAAGCCGCCTCCGCCCAGCCCGAGACGCGAGTTGTACGCCGCCGCGACGGCTTCCGACAGCGGAGTGGTGCCCTGAGCGTCCATGAGGCCGCCGACGTTTGCGGCCCCGGTCTCCTCCAGGAGGGCCACTGCTGTCTCGATGTAGCCGGGGCTGAGCTCGCCGTGCCCGTCGACCCGGACGATGATGTCGTGGCTGGAGTGGTCGATGGCGATGTTGAGGCCTGCCGGGGTGAATCCAGTGGGGTTGTCCAGCACGACCACGCGGGGGTCCGCTGCGGCGAGTCCGTCGGCGATCTCGTGGGTCCGGTCCTCGCTCGGCGCCACCGCGA
>DATITN010000132.1:0-5387 GCA_035467795.1 Arachnia sp.
AGCGGATCGCCGAGGCCCAGGGCCCCGAGATCGACGAGATGACCGCCTGGCTGAACACCTGGGCTGAAGACGTCTCCCCCGACGACCACGGTGGCATGGACATGGGCGGGATGGACATGAACGGAATGAGCCAGGAAGAGATGATGACCCAACTCGACGCCACATCCGGCGCCGATTTCGATCAGGCGTTCCTCGAGGCCATGATCGCCCATCACATGGGTGCCATCGAGATGTCCGAGATGCAACTCGCTGACGGTCAGAATCCCGACGCGGTGGCGCTGGCCGAGAAGATCATGGCCGACCAGCAGGCCGAGATCACCGAGATGCAGGAGCTGCTCTCCAGCCTCTGACCACAGTCCGCGGAGGCGGGGCGCCAGTGCGGGCCTCCACGCTCAGGGAGCAGACCAGAGAGTGCCACTACGGGCACGATGCCGCGCCTCCGGCCGTCCGAACGTCAAGTGGCCGGGTGCCCACTCCGCGGAAATGCGCCCGGAGTGCCGGTCACCCGGCCCTCGCCTGAGCCTGGAGGGCGGCACTGGGGGCCTGCTGTCGCGGCGAAGTCGCCTCCCGCCTTTTCCGATCCCCAAGGTGGATCTCGGGACTGGGTCGAGACTGGAGCGTGCGACCTTCGGTGGTGGCCAGCTGCCAAGGGTTGGGAGAGACTGTCGGCAACGCCTGAAAGATCGAACACTTTCGACGGTGAAGAGTGAACACTCGACAACGATCGTGTGAAGGCTCATGCGGTTGCTTCCTTGACGCCAGCCCTCGCACGCGTGGGCGTGGTGTGTTCTTGGTCGCGCTTGCGTACGGGCATCAGTTCGAGGCGCGTGGGCCGCTCAGGTGGTCACGCGCCCCCTTTGTCAGTCTTGAAGGGCTGTGCTGACCAGGAGGCGCGCTGTGGCCCGGGCGGCGTCCGCGCTCTCGGGGTCGGCGTCGAGGGCGCCGCTGGCGAGCCCGCCGTCCAGCAGGAGGGTTAGGGACCGCGCGAGTTGGTCGGGGTCTGTTGCCCCCGCGCGTTGCGCGAGGTCCCGGATCCAGGTGAGCACCCGTCGTTTGTGCGCCACGGTCCGGTCATGCACTGGTGTCCCGGGAGCGGTTTCGGCGGCGGCGTTGATGAACGCGCAGCCCCGGTAGCCGGGCCTGCGGCAAGCGGAAGTGAGGGCGTCGAACAGGCCGACGAGTTGGTCGCCGGGTTCGTGTCCGGCTGCCTGTGCGGCCGCTTCGAGCTGGCCGGTCCAGATGCCGTCCACCTGGTCGAGGTAGGCGAGGATCAGGTCGTCCTTGGCTGGGAAGTGGCGGTAGAACGTGGCCTTGGCCACTGCCGACTCGGCGATGATCGTGTCGACGCCCACGGCGTGGAGGCCGCGCGCGTAGAACAAGCCGAACGCGGCAGCCAGGATCCGATCGCGTGCCGCACTCGGGGCGGGCGTCGGCTTGGTGGTGAGGGCCATCGGCTCTCCTTTCCGCAGACTCAATGGTACACAGACTCGTCTGTCTTGTGACCATTGCGAGAGACAGATCTGTCTGCTAGCCTCACGACAGGCAGACGAACCTGTCTGTATCCCACGTGAAAGGTGCACGTTGATGAAGATCGCCATTCTCGGTACCGGCCCGGTCGGCCGGACCCTCGCCGAACGCTTCGCTGCCTTGGGCCACGAGGTCGTCGTGGGCACTCGCGACGTCACCGGCGCCCTGGCCCGCACCGAGCCGGACGCCTTCGGCGGTCCGGCGTTCCCCGTGTGGCTCGACGCGCATCCCGAGGTGCGGCTCGCCGCTTTCGCCGAGTCAGCTGCCCAGGCGGAGGTGGCCGTCAACGCCACCAATGGCGCCGCCTCGATCGCGGCCCTGACGCTGGCCGGTGCGGACAACCTCGCCGGCAAGATCCTCATTGACGTCTCCAACCCGCTGGACTTCTCCCACGGGATGCCGCCCACCTTGTTCGTCAAGGACACCGACTCCCTCGGCGAGCAGATCCAGCGGGCCTTCCCGGACGCCCGCGTGGTGAAGACGCTCAACACCATGACGGTCGCGCTGCAGGCCGAACCCGGCCAGCTCGCCGGCGGCGACCACTCGGTGTTCCTCAGCGGCGACGACCCGGACGCCAAGACTGCGGTCACCGACCTGCTGCAGAGCCTCGGGCACACCGATGTGATCGATCTCGGCGACATCACCACCGCCCGCGGCCCCGAGATGTACCTTCCCCTGTGGCTGCGCCTGTGGGGCTCGCTGGGCACACCGATCCTCAACATCAAGGTCGTGCGCTGATCATGCGGCCGCGGCGGCCCGGGTGGGCGCGGCCCACCGCCAGAACCAATGAGGAGGCAACGCCGTGATGCAGACCCAACCGCTCGGGCGAACCGAGCTGCAGGTGCCGCGACTCGGCCTGGGCGCGATGACCTGGGGCGAGGCATCCGGCCTGAACCGGTTCACGCCCGCCAAGCTGGCCTATGGGGGCGCAGAGGGGGCCGACGAGGAGGCGCGCGCCTTCCACGCCAGCCTGGCGGCCGGTGTGACGCTGTTCGACACCGCGGCGATGTACAGCAACGGGGCGTCCGAGCAGCGGCTCGGTCAACTCGCCCACGGCACCCCGGCGTTGATCGCCACCAAGTTCCCGCCAGGGTTGCGTGCCACCGCCGAGGACCTGCCCGGCGCCCTGGCCGCCAGCCTGGCCCGGCTCGGTCGCGCCACGATCGACCTGTACCAGCACCACTTCCCCAGCCGACGAGTAGACATCGCGGCCCTGATGGGCCTCATGGCCGATGCCGTCGAGGCAGGCACGGTGAGGGCCGTGGGGGTGAGCAACTACTCAGCCCACCAACTGCGCATCGCGCACGCCGCGCTCGCCGACCGCGGCATCCCCCTGGCGTCCAACCAGGTGCAGTACTCACTCCTCCACCGCCAACCCGAAACCGACGGTGTCCTGGACACCTGCCGCGAACTTGGGATCACCCTCATCGCCTACCAACCGCTGGCGGGCGGGGCACTGACCGGCAAGTACCTCACCGGCACCCGACCGCGAGGCCTCCGGCCGCTGATGCCCACCTTCCGAAGCAGGGCCACCCAAGCCACCGTTCCGGTCGTGGCACTCCTCAACGAGATCGGTCAGCACCACGGCCAGGACGCCACCCAGGTTGCCCTCCGCTGGCTGATCCAGCAGGAAGGCGTCCTGCCCATCCCCGGGGCGAAGAACGCGCACCAGGCCGAAGCCAACGCCCGCGCCCTCACCTTCAACCTCGCCCCCGAAGAACTCCAAGCGCTGGATAGCGCCACGCGCACGTGGCGGACGTAGCCGGCAGCAGCCCCAGACCACGGCCCGCGCGTCGAAGTATCCGGCAGGCTGGCGGGCCGAAGCGGCTAGCGCTGTTGGGTGCCGGAATGAGGGGCGCCCCCAGCTCGTTGACGAGGTGAACTAAGGAGGTTGCGATGGATGCGGAGTCGCCGTTGGATGCGTACTCGGCTGCGGTGATCAGGGTGGTCCGATCCGTCGGCCCGTCGGTCGCGAGCCTGATCGTGGGGGGCGACGGTGGCCGCGAGGGAGCCGGTTCCGGTGTGGTCATCGGCGACCGCGTGCTGGTGACAAACGCCCACGTGGCCGGTCGGACACGCCACGTCCGCGCGGCGTTCTCCGACGGGACCCAGATGGATGCCGCCGTGGTCGGCCTCGACCGGCTGTCCGACCTGGCCGTGCTGCGGACCGTGGACGACACCCCGCCACCGGTTAAGTTCGGGGACGCCGCAACGCTGCAGGTGGGCCAACTGGTGGTGGCGATCGGGAACCCCATGGGCTTGGCAGGCTCGGTCACCACCGGGGTCGTCAGCGGCCTCGGCCGATCCCTGCCCGCCTACAGCGGCACACACACCCGCATCATCGAGGACGTCATCCAGACCGACGCCGCCCTCAACCCCGGCAACTCCGGAGGCGCCCTGGTCGACACCTCCGCCCGCCTGGTCGGGGTCAACACCGCCGTCGCGGGCGTCGGTCTCGGCCTCGCGGTACCCATCAACACCACCACCCGCCACATCCTGCGCACGCTGCTCGAGGACGGCCACATCCGGCGCTCCGTCCTCGGCGTCGCCGTGGCGCCGACACCGCTGCCGCCAGCCCTGTCGGAGCGGCTCGGCCGCAGCCACGGCGTCCGCCTGGTCCAAGTCGAAACAGGGGGCCCCGCCGACCGGGCCGGACTGCGCGCCGGTGATGTGGTGGTGACCATCGGCGGCCAACCCGTCGACGACGCCCAGGCACTGCAGCGGCGCCTCTACGCGCACCCGCCCGGGGAGCTGCTGGCAATCACCACGTTCCGTAACGGAGCCATGATTGACGTCATCGCCCGCCCTGAACTGCTTGGCGACGTCCAGCACTAGACGGGGAACAGCGTTGCCCGCACAGCCGGTCGGCGTTGCCTCCCCTTCTCGACGCTCACCACCCAAGGCGGTGGAGCCAGTTCGTTGATGGTTCTTCTCCCGTCGAGTTCGAGGGTCGCCCCGCGCCGCAGCAGAGGTTCGACGGTGGCCATGCAGGCCCGGCTTTCGGCGATCGCTTTGGCGTTTCGAGCAGTCCGTGACTGCTGGCGTTCATCTAGATCACCCGACGCGACGCTGCCCATAGATCACGTGGATGTCAGGTCCCTCAGTGCAGTACATGTGCCCCCAGATGTAGGCGTGCTGGAACAAGGCTGCTGCCAGAGCCGCACGTGATCCAGGAAGGGGAAGAAGATGACACCCCACACCAGCAGGTCGGCTGCGCCGAAGATGCGTGAGAACAGCCTGTAGACCAGTTGAGTGCGGAACACGAACCATCCCACGATCTGGTGAGCCACCGCCACGATGATCATGAGTGTAGAACCACACCGTGTCCGCGACGCCGAGCCATTTTCGTCGGCTGAGGCGCGAGGAGCGAAGCGACGAGCCTCGAAGCCTCGGAAACGCACGTTGACAAGGTCACGTTTCTGAGGCTTCGAGGCCGCTGCGCGGCACCGCCAGCCAGCGGAATGGGGTGCGTCGCGTCGACGAAGGGGCTAAATGGCAGGTTTGGTGCCGACTGCGGCACCAAACCTGCCGATTAGCCGCCGACGACTACCGTGAGGGCGCCCACGACCACCGAGACGAGCAGCTCATAGGCGCTCCCGTTCTGCGTCGTCTTGGCCGGCAAGGACCAGCGCCAAGCTGACTTCCTTGGCTGGCCCGGATCCGGACACCGTCTTCGTCTGATCACGAATACGACTGTCGATTGTCGGCTCCGAGTGGCTATGGTAATGACGGTGAGCAGAGGTCATCCTGCCTACCACTCAAGGGAGCGAGCTGATCAAGACCGACGTGGTTGACGGAGGGGATGGTCGATGGACGGCATCACGAGTTGGCTGAGCTACGTCGTCAAAAACGCCGACAAC
>DATITN010000133.1:0-2194 GCA_035467795.1 Arachnia sp.
ATGACGATGGCGTTGAGGCTGTGACCGCTGGGGAAGCTGGCGGACAGTTCATGCGGCGGGATGGACTGCTCGAAGGGCGGGCGGACGCGTCCCACTGCCCGCTTGCCCAGGATCGTCATGGCCAAGGCGCCCCCGGCCGCGATGACCGTGAGGAGGAGCGGACGACCTGAGCGGTACCTCCAACAGAGAAACGCCACCACCATTGAGGTGATGATCGGCTGCCAGAGGGGGCCGCCCGCGTTGGAGTACCAGGCGATGACCCCGTCGGCGGTGGGGGTGCGCGCGGCGATCATCCAGTCGAGGATCGGGCGGTCCCACATAGCGATCCCGTCGCGGTCGGTGACCGACTCGAGCACCTCGCCGGCGATCCAGAAACCGCCGACGGCGACCACAGCCGCGACGCCGATGGCGCCCAAGAGGACCGTGTACCACGCAGGCGTGGGGGCGGGCGTGGGCCTACTGACGGCATTCGACATGCGACCCAGTCTCTGGCACCGAGTCGCGGACGGCCAACTTCCCACCGACGGGTATGGCCCGCCCCCTGCGGGACGGGCCACACCCGATCGTCGAGCTGTCGGGGTCAGAGGATGGCGCCCGAGACGGCGTCAACCTTGACCGTGGTGCTCACAGCCTCGGTATCCGCGAGGGTGGTGATCTTCACCTCGAAGTACTTGGCGCCCTGCTTCGCGCCGAATCGGCGGGTGACGGCCACATCCGCCGTCGTGCGGTCCACCGAGGCCAGGGCGGCCGCTGCGGCCTCGGAGTCGGACAGGAAGGAGCCGTTGTTCGACGTGGTGTTCAGCTCGAGCCCGAACGCGTTGGTGAACGAGATCCCGTTGTCGCCCTTGAGCTGCGCGCGGATGTAGTTGTCAGCGCCGGCGGCGATGTCGTCGAGATCCACGGTGTTTCCGGTGGCCACCACCTGGCCGTCAGCGATCCACTCGATCGAGTTGTAGTGGGTGCCCTCGATGGTGATGGTGTCGTCCACTTCATCGACCGCGATGTTGGTGATCGTGGGGGCCGGGAGGGTGCGGTCACCCTTGAAGGTGGAGCCCAGTTCCCGCTTCGCCACCAGGGCGGTGGAGTAGAAGGCGCCGGACCTCATGGTGGCGTGGACGTCGGCCTCGGTGAGGGCGGGCATGAGCAGGCGGTTGTAGTCGTAGCCAAGGGCGCCCGTGGAGTGGGCGTCGTCGTTGGCGAAGCCGGGCACGTTGAGCTCGGGCATCGTTTCCTGCAGGACGGAATCCCAGAGGATCCGGTCGGAGTAGGAGTCGCCGTCGGAGACCTTGTTGACGATCTCCATGCCGACGAGGGTGTCGGGGTAGGCCTGGAACAGGCCGACGTAACGGGCCACCTTTACCGGGTCGGTCGCGGCGTCCCCGCCGGTGGCGGTGTCTCTGCCGCCGTAGTAGCGGCCCGGGTGGTTGATGTGCATGATCGGCTCGAGGTCGGCGTCGGTCGCCGGCGTCATGGCGTCGACGAAGTCGACGGTGGACTCCAGCGTCGCTCCGGGCGCGTTGTTCCATGGCGCCCAGAATGTGTTGAGGTGATCCGCACGCGACTGCTCGTCGGACGCGCCGGTGCCGATCATCCCGGGGAGGCCTTCGCGGTCGGCGCCGGTGTTTATCTCGACCATGCGCTCGGTGGTGAGGTAGTACTCGGGGTTCGCGATCGCCTTGGCTGTGTCGGTGCGGTCCCAGGTGGTGTTGACGAAGTTGTGATCCGTCATCGAGTAGACGTTGAAGCCGAGGGCGTAGGCCTGCTCAAGCATCTGGCGGGCGGTGTTGCCGCCATCGGACTCGGTGGTGTGGTTGTGGAAGCCGGCCTTGTACTGGTCCCAGTTCCAGTCGACGGACGCGTAGGGGCTGGCGATGGCGTAGTCGAGATCGGTGGTGGTCGCGTCGGCGTCCACCGGAGCGGCGACAAGCGCCAGGGATCCTGCGATCGCGGCGGCGACCAGGCCGTGGTGACGGTGAGACATGGGTCCTCCTCTGTGAGTGGGGGTTTCGCTTTCATCTCAACCGGTCTGGGTGAACGGAACCCCTGCTTCGAGCGAACGGACAAATAACTCCTACGGAACGTAGTAGATCGGCGGTGTGAGGAAGGAATGCCTAACCAGACGGGGTTTGGGTGTCTCGCTGGGCCTCGTTCTCCTTGGGTCGGGCACCGGAGTTGGTGCCACATCCACGGTCCT
>DATITN010000134.1:0-14824 GCA_035467795.1 Arachnia sp.
GAACGCAAGCCCGACGGGGATGATGAGGAAGAGGAGCATGAGCAGCGCGGCGGGGGCAACCATCCCGTAGGCGGCACCGTGGCCCTGGCCCTTGCGGCGCTTGAGGGGGGCGGCCTTGGTGGCCGCCGGAACGGCTGCGGCGGGCGCAGCGGAGCGTGGAGTTGTCATGAGTGTGTCCTCCGGATGATGGGGGCCGGGGCCCGGAGGCCCCGGCCGGGGTGCATCAGAAGCCGTAGTTGTCGTTGTTGGCGATGTCGGCGTCGATGTCCTTGACAGCCTGGTCCAGGGTCTTCTGGACGTCCGCGCCGTTCATGATGTCCATGGCTGCGGTCTCGAAGGTGGTGGAGATCACGGCATAGGCGGGCGTCTCCGGACGCAGGACCGCGAACTGGGTGAGTTCGGTGAACGGCCGCAGCACGCCTTCCTCGCCGAAGTACTCGCTGAGCGCGGTGCCCTCCTCGGTGGCGGGGATGACGATCTGCTTGTCGGCGAACGCCGCCACGTACTCGGGGGCGAAGGAGAACTCGAGGTAGGCGCGGGCGCCGTCGAGGGCCGAACCGGAGCACTCCGTGGAGATGCCCCACTGCCACGAGCCGCCGCCGATCTTCGGGCCCTGGCCCAGGTCCGGCGGGGGCATGATCACGAGGTCGTCGCCGACTGCCTCGATGGAGTCGAGCGCGTTCCACACGCCGGTGTAGGTCAGGCCCACCTCGTCGCGGTTGAACTCCTCGTTGCCGATGGTGCCGGTGTTGGAGGCGAGGCCCTGTTCGAACAGGCCCTGGAACCACTCGCCCCAGGCCACGGCCTCGGGGCCGTTGAGGGAACCCTCGGCGGTGAGGAAGGTGGAGCGGTCGATCAGGTCGCCGCCGAAGCTCTGCAGCAGCGGCGAGTAGGCGTAGGGCCACCACTCGCCGGCATCCTCGGCGCCGATGTCGAGCGGGGTCTCGTAGCCGGCGGCCTTGAGTGTGGTGAGGGCGCTGTCGAACTCCTCCTGCGTCCAGGGCTCGTCGACGGTGGCCACGCGGATGCCGTTGGCCTCGAGGACCGACTGGCGGGCGAAGATGGCCAGCGCGGCGTCCCAGTAGCCGGCGGAGTAGACCTCGTCGTCCCACATGCCCACTGCGGCGGGCAGCAGGGAGTCAGTGATCTCTGACGAGATACCGAGCGGCTGGATGTAGCCGGCCCAGGCCCAGTTGGGGACGATGGGGCCGTCCATGTCGAGGAGGCAGGGCAGGTCACCGGAGGTGGCGGCCGCCACGATGGCGTCGTTGTAGGCGCCCTGCGGGAACGACTCCGAGACCACCTCGTAGTCGTCCTGGGACTCGTTGAAGTCCGCCATGATCTGGTTGTAGACCTCGAGCTCGGCAGGGTTGCCGGCCGAGTGGGTCCACAGCGTGACCTGCGCGGGTCCGTCGCCCTCGCCTTCGGGGGTCTGGCCCGCTTGCCCGCAGGCGGAGAGAGCGAGTGCCGAGACGATCGCCATGGCTGCGAGTGCTCGTCCTGAGTGCGTCATTGCGTTTCCCTTTCCAAGTGACCGCCGGCGTTGGCGGTGCTGGTTCTTGAGGTTCCCTAAATCGAATTAGGTGACTACACTATGCGTAGAGAATCCGTCTCCTGTCAACCCCCCGCGTACGGCCGTGACCAATTTGTTACCTTTCGCCCCGAGAGGTCGGATTGCCTCGCGAGCCAACTAAACCGAATTAGGATCCGAGGATGAGCGTGACCACAGCAGTTCACACCACCTACCACCTCCGCCCGCCCGGTGGCGGCTGGCTCAACGACCCCAACGGCATGACCAAGGTGGGCGACGTCTGGCACGTCTTCTACCAGCACAACCCGGCCGGCCCCTGGCACGAGGCGATCGCGTGGGGCCACGCCACCTCCCGGGACCTCGCCACCTGGCAGCACCACCCCGTCGCCTTCTCCCCCACTCCGGGCGGGCCGGACGAGTTCGGCTGCTGGTCGGGCTGCTTCGTCCCCGGCGGTGACCGCCCGACGGTGGCCTATTCCGCGATCGCCGACGCGTCGCATCGCAGCACCATCTGCCTGCGTCACGGCTCCGACGATCTGGTCGACTGGGGCGAGCCGGTAGTCGTCGCCGACACCCCCGAGGCCGACGGCATCGCCGTCATGCGCGACCCCTTCGTCTTCGAGGTCGAGGATCGGCGCTGGGCCCTTCTCGGCGCCGGCCTGCACGACGGCTCCCCCGCGGTGCTGCTGTTCAACCGCGACGACGAGGCGGCCTGGACCTACGAAGGCGTGTTCGCAACGCCGTCGGATCCGGCGTTCGCCGCAGCGGATCCCGCCGACATCTGGGAGTGCCCGCAACTGGTGCGGGTTGACGGCCGCTGGGTGCTGATCCTGTCCCTGCAGCATCGCCAGGTGTTGGGCCGGGTGGTCGCGGTGGTCGGGAACCTCGAACTGGTCGACGGCCGCCCCCGGTTCGTCGGCGAACGCCTGAACGTCCTCGACGACGGCCACGACTTCTACGCCCCCCAGGTCACCGAGGCAGACGGGCGACCCCTCCTGCTCGGCTGGATCCGCCAGGCGGACCAGGACCCGGCGATCATCGACCACTCGGGCTGCATGACCCTGCCCCGGCGCCTGTCCCTCCGCGACGGGGTGGTGACGTCCGCCGTCGATCCTTGCGCAGCGGGCGCGCTGCTGAGGGGGTCGCGTCCCTGGTCAGGGGCTGGTTCGCTGGAGGGATTGCACGCCTGGCTCGTCGTCGACGGTTCGGGCGGGCGGCTGGTCCACGACGAGTTCGGGACCGTGCCCGTGCCGTCCGGCGCGGAGATGTGGGCAGATGGGCCGGTGCTCGAGGTCTACCCGCGTGACGGCGTGCCGTCGGTGTGGCGCAGCGACGTGGGCTGGCGTCTGGAGGTCCCGGAGGGCGTGAGGGTGTCGGTCAGCGAGGTGGCGCCGTCGACTCCCTGACGAGCAGTTCGCAGGGCAGGGCGCGCCGGGGGCGCTCCACCGGTTCCCCAGCTGCGGTGGCGATGGCCATGGCAACCGCCTCCTGCCCCATCCGCACGTGCGGGAGCGCGACCGTCGTCAACGGCGGCACCGTGCATTCGGCCATCTGTTCCTGATCGTCGAAGCCGACGATCGACAGGTCCTCCGGCACCGCGATCCCCAGGCGGGCCGCGGCGCCCCCTCATCTCGGGCCGCGCCACGATGGCGGGGTGGCAGGCTCGGCTGAGTGTCGACGGCGACGGCGCCACGCTGACCCACGACGAGTTCGGGCAGGTTGTCGTCCCCTCGGGCGCCGACGTGTGGGTGGACGGTCCAGTCCTGGAGGTCTACCCGCGTGACGGCGTACCGTCGGTGTGGCGCAGCGACGTGGGCTGGCGTCTGGAGGTCCCGGAGGGCGTGAGGGTGTCGGTCAGCGAGGTGGCGCCGTCGACTCCCTGACGAGCAGCTCGCAGGGCAGCGCCCGCCGAGGGTGCTCCACCGGCTCCCCGGCCGCCGTGGCGATGGCCATCGCAACCGCCTCCTGCCCCATCCGCACGTGTGGGAGCGCGACCGTCGTCAACGGCGGCACCGTGCATTCGGCCATCTGCTCCTGATCGTCGAAGCCGACGATCGACAGGTCCTCCGGCACCGCGATCCCCAGGCGGGCCGCGGCGAGCATCGCGCCCACGGCCACCCGGTCCGTGATGGCGAAGAGTGCCGTCGGCCGCTCCTCGGCGGGGCGGTCGAGGACCTTCATCGCCGCGTGGTAGCCGCTGTCGATCTGCCAGCCGGCCTCCACGTACGACGCGTCGACCCCCCGACGCCTGGCGCCGGCCAGGAAGGCCTCTCGACGGATGGGGCCGGAAATGTTGCCGGCGTCCTCCTTGGCGAGAGGATTCCAATGGCCGCTCAGCATGACGATGCGCTGGTGGCCGAGATCCGCCAGGTGCTCGAGTGCCTGGGTTGCGCCGTAGGCATCGTCGGGGTAGACGCTCAGCTCGTCGTCGCGCTCGCTGGTGCAGTTGGCCAGGACAAGGGGGAGATGGGCGCGCGGGGGCCGGTTCAGGATCTGGAACCCCATGCTGGCGTAGATGAGGGCATCCACCTGGCGGCGCTCGAGTTCCTTGATGGCCCGGGTCTCAGCGTCCTCCCCGGCGTGCAGGTCCATGACGAGCAGCACGTGTCCGAGCGCGATGGCCTGGTCGCTGGCCCCCGCCAGCAGTCGTCCGGCAAACGGCGATCCGACGGCGTCGGTGAACAGGCCGACTGAGTGCGTTGTCTGGCTGCGCAGGGAACGTGCCGTGTGGTGCGGCTCATAGCCCAGCCGGGCGGCCGTCTCAAGGATCCGCTTCTTGGTCTCCGCCGAGATGTTGCCGTCGTCGCGGCCGTTCAGGGCGAAGGAGACGGCCGTGCGCGACACCCCGGCCGCCGCGGCCACGTCCGCGGCACGCACCCGACGAGGCTGGTTGACCATGCAGCCATGGGACCAGTTGGGTCGCGGCGATGTCAAGCGCCCACTGACTGCCGGCGCCGCGATCGGCCGCGGCACGCAGCACCGTCAGGCCGCGGCGAACATGACCAGGCTCGCGGCCACCGTCGCCATCCCGGCGAGCATGCCGTAGATGGTCTGGTGCTTGTCCGTCTGGTAACGCCACGACGCCTGCAGCATCTCGTCCAGCGCCAGGAACACCATCATTCCGGCCACCAGCCCGTAGAAGAGCCCCAGCACGGACTCCGGTACCACCCAGCTGATCAGCGCCGCGGCCACCAACGCGCCGATGGGCTCCGTCAGCCCGGAGACGGTGGCCCACCAGAAGGCCTTGCCCCGCGACCCCGTCGCCGCATAGACCGGCGCCGCGACGGCGATACCCTCCGGCACGTTGTGGATCGCGACTGCGACGGCGAGCGTCAGGCCGATCTTCGGGTCCTGGTAGGTGCTGAAGAACGTGGCCATGCCCTCGGGGAAGTTGTGTAACCCCAGCACCAGCCCCACAAGGAGCCCGCTGCGGAGCAGCCGCGTGTTGCGCGCCGCGTCCGAGGAGCCCATGGAAGCCTCGCGGCCCTCGATCTCGCTCGGGTTCAGCGAGGCGGGGAGCAGCCGGTCGATCGCCAGGACCAGGAGGATGCCGACGAAGAACGACGCGAAGACCAAGGCCTCTGCGGTGGCGAGGGAGTAGGTCTCCGCCATCCATTGGATGCCCAGCGGAAGGATCTGCATGAAGGAGATCATCAACATGGCACCGGCTGCGAACGCCAGCGCCACGGCCAGGAACCGCCGCCCCAACGTCTTGCGGCGCACAACCAGAAACCCGCCGATGGACGTGGCCAGACCGGCGAACAGCGAGACAAGGAGCGCAAGGAGCATCGTGCGCTCAGGCTAGCGCTACGCCATGGCGCCGATGGCCGCCTGCCGCGGACGCCGCCACATTCCGCGGGTGGAGTCCACCACGTCGCCCACCGCGGCGCGGGCGGCCGAGGCCACCTCGGCCCACTGGCTGGTGCCTGGCTTCTTGTTGGGCAGCGAGTACCGGAAAACCTTGCCCCACGCGGAGGCCACCTGCTTGGGCAGCGGCCCGGTGACGTAGCGCAGGTGGTAGCGCTGCATGAGCGCCTGGATCCGCGGGGAGATCTCGGGGTAGCGGTTGCTGGGCATGTCGGGGAACAGGTGGTGCTCCACCTGGTGGGACAGGTGCCCGGTCATGAGGTGCATGAGCTTGCTGCCCGAGATGTTGGCCGACCCGAGCATCTGCCGCACGTACCACTCGCCCCGCGTCTCGCCCTCGATCGACTCCGTCTCGAACGTCTCCACGCCCTCGGGGAAGTGGCCGCAGAAGATCACCGAGTGCGTCCACACGTTGCGGGCGGTGTTGGCGATCGCGTTGGCCATCAGCGTGGACAACGCAGAGGGCCCCGACAGCAGCGGGTGCACCAGGTAGTCCTTGGTCATCTGGGTGCGGATCTTGGCGAAGACCTTCTTCAGATCATCCTTGAACACCTGCTTGTCCTTGGTGCCTTCATGCCACCCCTTGATGTCGAGGTCGTAGGCGGCGATGCCGTATTCGAAGAACAGAGCCGTGAAGAAGTTGGTCACCGGCTGGAAGACGTGCTGCAGCTTCCACTCCTGGTCCGGGTCCACGCGCAGCACGTTGTAGCCCAGATCGTTGTCCATGCCCACGACGTTGGTGTAGGTGTGGTGCTCGACGTTGTGGGACTTCTTCCACTGCTCGGCTGGCGAGGCGAAGTCCCACTCCCAGGTGCTGGAGTGGATCTTCTCGTCGCGCATCCAGTCCCACTGTCCGTGGAGGATGTTGTGCCCGATCTCGGTGTTCTCGATGATCTTGGCCACCGTGAGCCCGGTGGTGCCGAGGACGAACGCAGGCGGGAACCTGGAGAACAGAAGCACGACGCGGCTGGCCAGCTCCAGGGAGCGCTGCGTCCTGATCACACGACGGATGTAGGCGGCGTCGGCGGAGCCGCGGCTGGCCATGATCTCGTCGCGGATGGCGTCGAGTTCGCGGCCGATGTCCTCGATGTCCTCGGGGCTGAGGTGGGCGATGGGGTTGTGCTTGCCGCTGGCCGAGATCTCGGCTCGTTCCTGCGGACGGGAGGTTGTGATGCGGTTCGGGCGGTTCCGGACTGTCTCGGTCATGGTGAGGCTCTCAGATTCGGAGATGGCATGGGCCAGCCGCAGCCGACACACAGGTCTGGATGATGACGGGGTCATCTGGGTTGGCGGTGGTCAGGTCCCCCGTGCGGAGGTCGCGAACGCTGCCCTCGGTCATGGGGACGACGCAGTTGAAGCAGATGCCCATCCGGCAGCCGGACGGCATCAGCACGCCGGCCTCCTCGCCCGCGTCGAGCAGGGTGGTGGAGGCGTCGGCCGCGGTGGTGATTCCTGAGCGCAGGAAGGTGATCTCCCCGCCCTCGCCGACGGCGTGGATCCGGGGGCGGAACCGCTCGGTGTGCAGGTGGTCTGCCAGGCCGGCGTCGGCCCAGTGCGCCTCGGCGTCGTCCAGCAGGGCGGTGGGGCCGCAGGCCCAGGTGTGCCGGGTGCGCCAATCCGGGACGACGGAGTCCAGCTCGGTCACGGGCAGCACGCCCGCGGCCCTGGTGAAGCGGGTGATCAGCCGGATCCGGCCCGCGTCGGCGAGTGCCCGGAGTTCGGTGCGGAACAGCATCTCCTCGGGGGTGGGGGCCGAGTGGACCACCACCACGTCCCGCGGCAGCGGCGAGTTGCGCAGCATCCCCATGACTGGGGTGATTCCGCTGCCGGCGGTGAGGAACAGCACGGCGTCCGGCACCTGGGTGGGGAGGACGAAGTCTCCCGTGGCCTGGTCCAGCAGGATCACGGCCCCGGGCCTGAGGTGAGCCTTGACGTAGTTGCTGACCTTGCCCTCAGCGATGGCCCGGATGGTCAGCGTGATGGTGCCGGCGTCGGAGACCGGGCTGGTGATGGAGTAGGCGCGCCACTGGCGAACGCCGTCGACATCCACGCCGATGCGGGTGTACTGGCCGGGCCTGTGGGTGCGCCACCCGCGCCCCGGCCTGATGACCACGGTGGTGGCGCTGGCGGTCTCGGGGCGGACTGCCACCACGCGGCCGCGCAGGTCCGCGCCGGAGCGCAGCGGGTCGATCAGGTCGAGGAAGTCCTCGGGGAGCAGTGGCGTGGCGAGCGCCTCGGCCACCTTCCGGGCCCCGGAGCGGGCCTGTTTCAGCACGCGCTTGACCACTGAGCTGTGCGCCTGAGGCGGGGCGCCGGTGGCGCCCTGGAGTGTCATCACCTACAAGGTTACGCTACCGTAGGTAAGCGCTCAAACAGCTCCTTTCAGCCCCTAGCCGGGGCGCTCAAGGGCGGCCACCAGGCCCACCGTCGCTGATGCCAGGGCCAGTGCCCCCGCGACCACCCACCAGAGCCCGAGGGCGTCGTCGGGCAGGGTCGTCAGGCCGACGACCCCGGCCCCTGCCGCGACACTCACGCCCACGAACCCCGCCAACCCTCCAGCCATCCGGCGGGCCGCGCGGCCGGTGATCGTCGCGTACGACGGCGCCGCCGCGGCGAAGGCGGCGCTCAGGTGGAACACAGCAGCCAGGCCGGCCACCATCAGCCATTGCCACCACGGCGAGTCCGCGCCCCCGGACAGCCACGAGAGGGCGACGACGGCGACGAGGCCCAAGGGTGCCGCGGAGTCCGGGCGAACCACCGTCGCGAACGCCATCAGCGCCGCCACCACGAACAGGGCGGACGAGACCACCGTCGGGAACCACACCGCGCACAGGGCGGCGGTCGCCACGCCCGACGCAAGGACCATCATCCGCAGCACCCACTGCTGACCGCTGGTGATCCGGAGCACGTAGATCCAGGCGGCGACGAGTTCGGCGAGGTCTCTCATCGGCCGAGCACCCGCCTGGGGGCGGAGCGCGCCGCCTCCATCGAGAGCAGCACGCTGGCCAGGCTGCTCGTGCCACGCCACGGGGTGACCGGGATGCCGATGCCGCGCAGCCGCTCGATGGCGTCGTCGCGCTCCATCCGGCGCATCATCCAGGCCTCGCCGAGGAAAGTGTCGCGGCGGAACGCCCCGATGTCCTGGAACCGCCCGATCCCCTCCGGAAGCGTGTCCACCGCGATCACCTCCGCGCCGAGCCGGCGGAGCCGCACCAGCTCGTCCTGCGACTCCCGCTCCAGCAGCGGCGAGCAGAAGAACACCAGCATCCCGCTGGTCACCGTGCCGACAGGCCTCAGCATGTCCCAGTCCGGCACGCTGCGATTCGCCCGCGACAGCACGTTGAGCACCACCCGCGCCTGCCGGGGCCCGGTGCCGGAGCGGACATGGCCGATCCGTCGGCCGAGATCGTGGACGGCCACCCGGTCCCCGAAGCCGACGTAGTGGCGCGAGATCGCCGCGACCGCGCGCACCGTCGCATCCAGGCTCGTGGGCGCCGTCGCATCCGCGGGGACGACGTCGAGGAGGGTGTCGACGACGATGAGGACGTCCGTGTCGCGCTCGGTGAGCGTCGAGTTCACGTGCACCTTCCCCAGCCGCGACGTCACCCGCCAGTTGATCCGCCTCAGCCTGTCCCCGGGTCGGAACTCGCGCACATCGGCCAGGTCGCTGCCGTCGCCACGATGCCGCGAGCGGTGCATGCCGACGATACCGATCGGATGAGCCACCCCGCTGCCGCCCTCCAGCGTCGAGGACGCCGGCCGGACCGTGATCTGCACGCGGGGCATCGTCGCCGACGCGCGCCAGCTCCCGCTCAGGTCCGCGACGGAAACGGAGCCCGGGCCCACGTCGTAGCGGCCCCAGCGCTCGGGTTGCACCGCGACACTCGAGCCCTCGGGCGCCACCGCATCCAGCACGGTGCCGGCGTCGGGCTCCACCGCGATCCCCGGGCGCACCGGCCACTGAATCGTGACAAGGGACGACGGCCACGCCCGGGACGCACGGGCCACCAACGGCACGGACTCCCCCTCCGGGATCACCACCGCCTTCGGCCGGACGTCCACCTCCGGCCCCTCCCGCCGTCGGACCGCCCACGCCCAGGCCAGGTGGACGACGAAGGGCGCGATCAACACCGCGACGTCGGCCCGCTGCGCGACGATCGCGAGCACTCCCAGCACCGCCGCGACCCCGAGGGACCGCAGCAGCGCGGGGGTGTGCGTCACCTGCATCAGAGGCTCTCCGCGTCCGGCACCGGCACCACGTCCAGGACCGCCCTGACGATGGATTCCGGCGCCACGTTGTTGAGCCACAGCTCCGGCCGGATCACGATCCGGTGCCCGAGCGCGGGCACTGCGAGGCGCTTGATGTCCTCCGGGATGACGAAGTCGCGGCCCTCGATCAGCGCCAGCGCCCGCGAACACAGCAGCAGCGACAGCGACCCTCGCGGCGACGCCCCCACCATCGTGTCCTGATGCTCGCGCGTGGCGCGGACCAGGTCGATGGCGTAGCGGCCCACGGATTCGGCCACGTGGATGTTCTCGACGCAGTCCTGAACGGCGAGCAGGCCTGCAGGGTCGAGGACCGCGTCGACCACGATCTCCTCCCGCCGTCGCCCCATCCGCCGGGAGAGCACGTCCCACTCCTCGTCGAGCGACGGATAGCCGAAGGCCAGGCGCAGCAGGAAGCGGTCGAGCTGGGCCTCGGGCAGCGGGTAGGTGCCTTCGTGCTCGATCGGGTTCGCGGTGGCCAGCACATGGAAGGGCCGCGGCAGCACGAAGGTGTGCCCCTCGACGGTGACCTGCCGCTCCTGCATCGCCTCCAGCAGCGCGGACTGCGTCTTGGGCGGGGTCCGGTTGATCTCGTCGGCCAGGAGCAGGCCGGTGAAGATGGGGCCCTCACGGAAGCTGAATTCGCTGGTGTGCTGGTCGAAGATGTAGGAGCCGGTGAGGTCTGCCGGGAGCAGGTCCGGGGTGAACTGGGCGCGGGTGAACGCCAGGCCGAGCGCTTGCGCCAGGGAGCGCGCCGCCAGCGTCTTGCCCAAGCCCGGCAGGTCCTCGAGCAGCACATGGCCGCCGGCGAGCACCCCCGCGAGCACCAGGGTCATCTGGTCGCGCTTGCCCACGAGGGCGGTGTCGACGGCGTCGAGCACCTGCTGCACCAGCGAGGTGGCCTGGGCCTGGGTGAGCGCGGCGGGGGTGCTCATAGCGATTCGATCTCCTTGAGGTGGGCGTGCAACGTCTTGCGGTTGAGCACCTGGGGGTGCTCAGCCTCCGCGCTGCGGAGGTAGGTCAGCAGCGCGGACGAGAGGTGGGCGTCCGCGCCCTCGAGGGGGTCGGCGCCGCGGGCGGGGCGGTCGGTGCGGCCGGAGGTGACCAGGCGCCTCACGGTGAGCTCGGTGAGCTGGCGGGCGACGCGCCGGGAGTCGAAGCCTCGGCCCGGCTGCGCGTGGGCGAGGACGGAGGCGAGGCGGCGGGTGCGGATGTCGGCCTGGAAGTGCGGGGACCGGGTGTGCCAGGACGGCTGCTTCCACTCCGGCTGATCCCCGGCGGGCAGGACCTGATTGACGGCCCACGACGCGGCAGCCGCGACCACGCCGGCGAGGGGGGCGAGGGTGGGCTCGACGCGGAGATAGGCCACGTCGTCGACCAGGATGAACAGCGAGGCGACGGCGATCCCCACAGCGAGCCGGGCGATCAGGCTCCACGCGGCCGTCACGGCGCTCCCTTCCCGCTGAGCTGCGCGCTGAGGGCCTCCAGGGCGGCGACGGCGCGGTCGCGGTGGGCGTCCGTGAGCTCGTGGGTGGAGAACATCGCCTGGCGGTACAGCTCGGCGAGCTCCTCGAGGGTCGCGGCGTCCACCGCCGCGCGGCTCAGCACCTCGACGGTGAACTCCTGGGACGTCTGCGCGGGCTTCCTGAAGATGCCCGACGAGACGGCGACGTTTTCCAGCCGTCGCCAGCACGCGATGACGGCGCCGTCGACGGCCATGCCCAGACGGAGCTCCGCGACCGTCTCGTCGAGCGCCTCGGCCAGTTCCTCGTCGTCGATCTCCGGGATCTCGGCCTCGGAGCCGGTGGGTTCGGCGGCGTGCCGGCGCTCGGTCCTGATCAGCTCACCGGACAGCCGGTAGAGGAAGGTCCCGATGAGCGCGAGGATGGCGGCGGCGGCAAGGATCCGGACCACGTCGTCGGCCCACCCCGGCAGCACCAGCGGCTCCACGTCCGGCATGGGGTACATCGGTGACTGCGACGGCAGCGGGTTGAAGGTGGGGAGGGGTGCCTCGGGCTCGAGTGTCGCGGTGGGGGCGGGTCTGGGCAGGACCTCGACGAGCGGGGGTCGGGGGCTGGTGGCCCCGAGCGTGACGAGAATGAGGACCACGAACGCGACGGCGATGACGAGGGGGAGGGTTCCGACTCGTCGCGGCGGCTTCGGTGCGTCCACAAGGGTCGAGTCTACGGACAGGTCTGCGGCAGTTGTTCCCCCAGAACGGTCTTCGGGGCCCACAGGGACTTGAGAGCGGTTCTGGAGGAACAATGACCGCACACTGGGCTCCTGCCCCCCGAGCTCACTGCACGGACGCAGGCGCGCCCCCGCCGTCGACGAGCTTGACCGTCACGACGTCGTCGCCGGACTTGACGTCGTGCTGCCGGAAGGCCTCCACCACGTGCTGAATGACCGCGTCCTGCGCGGTGCGGGTCTCCAGCTGCCGGGCTCCGGACCAGAAGCGGAGGTCCATCCTGACGGTTGCCGTTCCGATCTCGCGCAGCAACGCCTCAGGCGCCGGCTCGGAGAGGACGGACGGGATCTCCTTCATCGCCTCCAGCGCCACGAGCCGCGCATGACTGAGGTCCGTGGCGTCGTCGAGGTCCACCGATACCGTCGAGCGGACCCGCTCATACCCTGTCTGGACCGTGACGATCTCCGAGTGCAGGGATGAGTTGGGAATCAGCACCAGCCGGCCGTCGAACGTCCGCATCGCGGTGTGGGACAGGCCCATCTCACTGACCGTGCCGGAGTGGTCGAGCACGGAGATCTGGTCCCCGACGCGGAACCGATCGCGGGCCAGGATCACGATGCCGGCGAACATGTTGCCCAGCACCGTTTGGAACGCGATGCCGGCAGCGAGGGAGACGATGGTGATGCCGCCCAGCACGTCGACCGGCTTCACGCTGGGGAAGACCACGGTGATCGCCGCGGCTGTGGACAGCACGATGATGGTCACCTGGGTGAGCCCGGAGAACACGCGGGTGGAGCTGTCGCTGCGGCCTCGCCACGCCAGGAACCACCTCATGATGAACCGCGCCACGATGCCGACGCCCACGCCGACGAGCAGCACGGCCAGTCCCGTGAGCACCGCCTGCCAGGTGATGGGTGGGAGTTCGATCATTGTCGCGGATCCTCTCGCCGTTCCTCAGAGCCTACGACGGCGAGACCGCCGATGGTTGAACCGGGCGCGCAGAGCGCCCGCCCCCCGGACCCCTGTGCGCGCGGGTTGATCAGGCAGGCGACGGAGGCAGGCAGCGCTGATCGCGACGCCACATGATGCCGCGGGTCGAGTCCACCACGTCCGGAACTGCGTCCCGCGCCGCCGACGCGACCTCAGCCATCCCGGCTGTGTGGCTACGTAGTATCAGTGGCATGGGTGAACGAAACGTCGACGCTGTGGTGATCGGAGCGGGGCACCACGGGCTGGTGGCCGCCGCTCTACTGGCGGACGCCGGGTGGGATGTGGCCGTCTTCGACGGGCGGTCCAAGCCGGGCGGCTCCGTCGCGCACCGGCAGATCGACGGCTTCGTCGTCGACGAGTTCTCCTCCTGCTACCCGCTGGGCAAGGCCTCCCCCGTGCTGCAGGCGCTGGATCTTGAACGGCATGGGCTCGACTGGGTGGACCGGCGCCCGGCCGTGGTCCATGTGTCCTCGGGCGGAGATGACCTTGGCTCCTCGGTCGAGGGCACGCCCGAGCGCACCGCCGCCGCCCTCGATGACGACCATCCCGGCGACGGTGAGGCGTGGTTGAAGCTGGTCTCGGGCTGGCGTCGCGTCGGGGAACCACTGATCGACGCGCTGCTCAAGGGCTGGCCTCCGGTGGGGGCGGCCGCCAGCCTGGCCGGGGTGCTGGGCGCGGCGGGGCTCCTCGACTTCGCACGGTTCGCGCTCCTGCCCTCGCACCGGATGGGCGAGGAATGGTTCGTTGGCGCCCGCGCGCGCGACATCCTCGCCGGCAACGCCATGCACGCGGACGTCTCGCCGCTGGCGCCGGTCAGCGGGATGATGGGTTTCATCATGACGATGCTCGCGCAGGACGTGGGCTTCCCCGTGCCGCGCGGCGGCGCCGGAGCGTTGGCCGAAGCTTTGGTGTCGCGGGCCGGGTCTTCCGGCGCCGTGGTGGAGCTGGACTCCCCCGTCGTCGGGATATCAGTGACGGCGGGTAGGGCCGACGGCGTGCGACTGGCCGACGGCAGGACCATCGGGGCCCGGCGGGCCGTGATCGCGGACGTGTCGGCCACCGCGCTCTACCGGGCACTGCTGCCAACCGACGCTGTGCCCTCGGGGTTGCTGAAGCGGCTTGAGCGGTTCGCCTGGGATCCGCCGACGCTCAAGGTCAACCTCCTGCTGGGCGGGGCCATGCCGTGGCGCGCCGCCCGGGCGCGGGACGCAGCCGTCGTGCACGCCGGGTTGTCGTCGCGGGAGTTGGTCCACTGGCACGCGGACATCGCCTCGGGGAGCGTCCCGAAGCGGGCATTCGCTCTGGTGGGGCAGATGACGACGGCGGATCCCACGAGGTCGCCGCTGGGCACGGAGTCGCTGTGGGCGTACACCCACCTGCCGCTGACCGGACCGGAGGGGGCGGCGCGGTCGCTAGCCACCGTCGAGGCCATGTTCGACGATCTGGCGCCGGGCTGGCGCGACCTCGAGCAGGGGCGCTGGGTCCAGACCCCGGCGGACCTGCACGCCGCGAACCCCTCCCTGGTCGACGGCGCCCTCGGCGCAGGCACCACCCAGCTGTTCCAGCAGGGGCCGTGGCGTCCGATCTCGGGTCTGGGCGGGCCAGGCACGCACATCGACGGGCTCTACCTCGCCTCCGCCGCCACCCACCCCGGAGGTGGCGTGCACGGCGGGGCCGGCTTCAACGCGGCGAAGGCCGCGCTGCGGGGTGCTGCGTGGTGGTCGCGGCCGGTCAGCCGGGCGGCGTCGCGGGCACAGCTCTGGCTGCAGAACCGCGACCCGGCGTTCTGATCACTCCCCGCGCCGCTCCGCGGTGTTGAGGGTGAAGCGGTCCACCGCGGTCGCCGTGCTGACGCGCACGACGCGCGCGCGCTGGTCCGCACAGCGGTCGATCATGGTCTGGCAGAAGGCCTTGTCGAGGCGGGGGTCGACGCTCCCGAGCAGCAGCAGCGTCTCCCACATCATCTGTTGCGCGCGGACGGC
>DATITN010000135.1:0-19275 GCA_035467795.1 Arachnia sp.
CGCGGGCTGCGCCGCTCCGCGGCTTTGCCCGGCTCAACCCGCGGGGTGCGCCGGCCGCGCCGAGGGCCCACCCTGGCCTTTCTGTTCGGTGGATCTGGTGGCGACTACGACCCCAGATCCACCGAACATGCAGCTGGCTGCAGACGCCGGGGCCTTGGTACGCGCCGTCGGCGCAGCCGGCGACAGCCGTAAGGTCGTCCCCACGTGAGGTGCCGCGAGGGTGGGGACGGCAGGGCGGCACTGCGAAGCGGTGCCCAACCCGACGATCACCTGGCTGGCGTGCCGCCTCGACGGACTGTCGCCAGGGCCGCCCTGACGGGCCTCATCCGAACCCGAAACGCCACAGGTTGACGAGTGCAGGGAGATGGGAGGCGAGACACGGGCGGCCTCACCACCCAGCCATGGGCTGGGCCTGCGGCGGCGCGCAGACCGTGGGCAGCAGCCGCCCGGGTCTCGACTCCCGGCTCACTGCGCCGACCGGCGTTACGCGGTCAGGCAACTGGTTTCACGGCTCAGGGTTGGTGCGAAGCCAGACGGTGGTCTCGCCCGGGAGCTCGTCTCCCCACGGGCCCGAAGCGACCACAATCTCGCCGTCGGGCAGCGGAACCGCGTCCTTGCCGAAGTTGGACACCACCTCCCAGCCGCCAGAGCGCCGGAACCGCAGCACGGCGTCGAGGCCCGTCTCCACCCACTCCAAGGACTCGTCGGCCTGCAGCTCCCGCCGCAGCTGCGCCGCCTGCCGGTACAGCGACAGCGTCGAGCCCGGATCACCCGACTCCGCCTCGACGGAGTAGTGCCCGAACCACAGCGGCTGCGGCAGGTGCGATCCGTCGTCGCCGAAGCCGAACGACGACCCGGACCGTGTCCACGGCAGCGGCACGCGGCAACCGTCGCGGCCCACCTCCAGCTCACGGTTGCGGAAGAACGCCGGATCGGCGCGCAGCGAATCGGGGATCTCCGCCACCTCCTGGAGGCCGAGCTCCTCGCCCTGGTAGAGGTACGCCGAGCCGGGTAGCGCCATGAGAAGCAGCGTCGCCGCCCGCGCCCGACGCAGGCCGGTGGCCGCGTCGATCAGGAGAGGGTCGCCGCCGGCCAGCAGCCAATCGCCGCCGTGCTTGCGCAGCGGCGTCCCGTCAGGGTTGGTCCCGGGGAAAGGGGTGCCGTAGCGGCTGGCCGACCGGATCGTGTCGTGGTTGTTGAGCACCCAGGTGACCGACGAGCCGGACACGGCCGCGACACCCAGGCACTCGTCGATGATCCGGTGGAAGGCCGCGGGGTCGTAGTCGGCGAGCTGGAGATCGAAGAAGAACGACTGTCCCAGCGTGGTCGGGCTCGCGTAGAGCGGCACGCGCGACGAGTGCACCGCGGCCTCCGCGACAGCAGTGCGGGGCGGGTCGTAGGAGTTGAACACCCCGCGCCACTCGGCGTAGATCTCCTGGAGCTCGTCGCGGTCCCAGGTGGGGTGGCTGCCGTCTCTGGGGTGGGCCTCGAGGTCGGCCTGCGTGGGCAGCGGCTCCGTCAGGTCCTTGGCGAGCATGTGGGCCGCGTCCACGCGGAAGCCATCGACGCCGCGATCCGCCCAGAAGCGCAGGATGCTGAGGAACTCCTCCCGGACCTCAGCGCTGGCCCAGTTCAGATCCGGCTGCTCGACGGCGAAGGTGTGCAGGTACCACTGCCCGTCTGCAACCTGCTCCCAGGCGCTGCCCCCGAACAGCGAGACCCAGTCAGTGGGCGGCTCGGAGCCGTCGGGGCCGGTGCCGTCGCGGAAGATGTAGCGCTCCCGCTCCGCCGATCCCGGGCCCGCCGCGATCGCCTGCTGGAACCAGTCATGCAGATTCGAGGTGTGGTTCGGCACGATGTCGATGAGGATCCGGATGCCGCGCGCGTGCAGGCCCGTGGCGAGCTCGTCAAAGTCATCGAGGGTGCCGATGCGCGGGTCGACGCCGCGGTAGTCGATGACGTCGTAGCCGCCGTCGGCGAGGGCGGAGGGATAGAACGGGCTCAGCCACACCGCGTCGATGCCGAGACCGGTGAGGTAGTCGAGCCGCGACGCGATGCCGCGCAGGTCGCCGATCCCGTCGGCGTTGCTGTCGGCGAAGCTGCGGGGGTAGATCTGGTAGACGAGGGCTTGTCGCCACCACTGGGCGCTCTGATCGGAGACCAGGGTCGCCTGGTCTGTGAGGTCCTGCATGGGGGAAGTTCCTTAAGTGATGAGGGTCAGCGGGAGGCCAGGCGGAGGATTCGGGATTCCCACGGCGCGAGCGACGAGGGGTCGGCGTCGTCGTGGGTGGCCAGGATCGGCTCGGCGCCGTCGAGGCTGGGCAGAGCGCCGAGCGGGAGCTCCGCCGACGTAGACGAACAGTTGGCCACGACTAGCAGCGTGGTGTCGCCGAGCGTGCGGGTGAAAACCCAGAGCTGCTCGTGGTCGGGCAGCAGCAGCTCGAAGCGGCCTTCGCGGACCACTTCGTCGGTGTGACGAAGCCCGATCAGGCGTTGGAAGTGCGCGAAGACCGAGTCAGGATTGCGGCGTTCGGCCTCGGCGTTGATGTCGCGGTAGTTGGGGTTGACCGTGAGCCACGGCACGCCGGTGGTGAAGCCCGCGTGCGGCCCGTCATCCCATTGGACGGGCGTGCGTGCATGGTCTCGGCTCTTCGCGGCCAGCGAGCGCAGCACCTCGGCCTCCGCGGTCCCCATGGCGGTGGCGAGGGTGTGGTGGTTCAGCGATTCGACGTCGACGTAGTGTCCGATCTCCGTGAACGGAGAGTTCGTCATGCCGAGCTCCTCACCCTGGTACACGTACGGGGTGCCCTTGTGCAGGTGCAGGACGGTGGCCAGCGTCTTGGCGGAGTTGACGCGGTGCTCGGGGGAGTCGTCGCCGAAGCGGGACACGGCCCGCGGCTGATCGTGATTGTCGAGGTAGAGGGAGTTCCAGCCGGACTCTTCGAGCCCGTACTGCCACTCCGCAAGGTTGCCCTTCAGCGCGGGCAGCGGCAGGACCATCAGGTCCCACTTGCTGCCGGAGGCCTGGTCGAGGCTGACGTGCTCGAACGTGAAGACCATGTTCAGCTCGCGGCGGGCGGGGTCCGTGACCCGCCGGGCCAACTCCAGCGTTGCGCCCGGCATCTCGCCGACGGTGAGCAGATTCTGATCGTCGAGGCCCACCTCACGGTTCATCTCGGCGAGGAACTCGTCGAGCCTCGGGCCGTTGGCGATCTGGCGGAAGTCCGCCGAGCCGGGCTCGATCGGGCCTCCGGAGGCGAGGTCGCGGGGCTTGGAGATGAGGTTGATCACGTCCATGCGGAAGCCGTCGACGCCGCGGGCCACCCACCACCGCATCATGTCGTAGACGGCCTCGCGAACATCCGGGTTCTCCCAGTTGAGGTCCGGCTGTCCCGGGCTGAACAGGCTGAGGTAGTACTGGCCGCTGGCCGGATCGAACGTCCAGGTCGACGGCGCGAACGCGGCCTGGCTGTCGTCGGGTTCCGCGCCTGGCGTGCCCGGCTCGTGGCCGGCCCGTGCGGGGCGCCAGTAGTACCAGTCGCGCTTGGGGGAGGCCGGGTCGCGGGACTCGACGAACCACGGGTGCTGGTCCGAGGTGTGGTTGACCACAAGGTCCATCACCAGCTTGATCCCGCGCCAGTGGGCTTGAGCGAGCAGCTCGTCGAGATCCTTGAGGGTGCCGAACAGCGGGTCGATGTCGCGGTAGTCGCTGATGTCGTAGCCGTTGTCCACCTGCGGCGAGCGGTACACGGGCGAGAGCCAGATGACGTCGACGCCGAGCTCGGCCAGGTGGTCGAGGCGGCTGGTGATGCCGGGGATGTCGCCGACGCCGTCGCCGTTGGAGTCCTGGAAGGACCGGGGGTAGATCTGATAGACCACGGCAGAGCGCCACCAGCCGTCCGGGCGGGAGGCGGCGGCGGGGGCGGTCTGCTGGAGTTGCTCGGTCATGGTTCTCCTTGACTGGGGGTGGTGCTGGCGGGGGGCGGGCCGGCGTGCGTGCCGACCCACCCCCGGGTTGTCGGTCGGTACGGCGCTACTTGATGGCGCCCTGCGTCAGGCCGGACATTACCCAGCGCTGCGCGAACAGGTAGACGACGATGGCCGGGGCCATGGCCATCAGGTACGAGGCGAAGCTGACGTTGTAGCTGTTGCTGAACTGGGTTTGGAAGATGTTGTTGACCACGGGGATCGTCTGCCATTCCGGTTGGGAGATGATCAGCGAGGGCATCATGAAGTCGTTCCAGGAGCCGAGGAAGGCGAAGATACCCACCGTCGCGGCCATGGGGGACAGCAGCGGGAAGATCAGCTTCCAGAACGTCTGCCAGGTGCTGGCGCCGTCGATCCGCATCGACTCCTCGAGCTCCAGCGGGATCGAGCGGAGGAAGGTGCTGAACAGAAGCGTGTTGAAGGCGAGCCCGAACACGATGTGCAGGATGGCGACGCCGGCGTAGTTGTCCAACCCGAGGAGGCCGGTGAGCCGCACCTGCGGGAGTGCCACCACGGGGAACGGGATGAACATGGCGGCCAACAGGTAGTAGAAGGAGTAGCGGAAGATCTTGCGGTCCCAGTTCCGCACGATGGCGTAGGCCGCCATCGAGGAGACCAGGATTGCGCCGGCCACCGCCACCAGGGTGACGATCAGCGACACGAGGAATGCACGCGGGAAGTTCGTCAGGCTCCACGCCTCGACGAATCCGCTGACGCTCCACGGGCTGGGGAGGCTGAAGGCGTTGAGGTCCGTGGACTGCGCGGTGGTCTTGAAGGCCATCGAGACGGTGACGTAGAGCGGCAGCAGGACGGTGAGTGCCGCGACCATCAGCAGGATGGTGGCCGACCAGTTGATCTTCTCCTTGCCGATCCGGCCGCGGCGGGGCGCCGTGGGGGCCGGGGCCGCGACGGCTGCGGTGACGAGTGGGGTGCTCATGAGCCGGACCTTCCCTGGGTGAGCCGCAGTTGCAGCAGCGCGATGATGATGGTGATCACGAAGAAGACGGCGGCGTTGGCCATCTGGTAGGCGTAGTCTCCGCCGCCGAAGCCGGCGAAGATGGTGAACGCGACGCTTCGGGTGGCGGTGCCCGGGCCGCCCTGGGTCAGGCCGACGATCTGGTCGTAGACCGCGAGGTAGCCCTTGAAGCCGAGGATCATGTTGATGCCCACGTAGCCCGCCACCAGGGGCAGCGTGATGTGCCACAGGTTCTTCCAGGGGGTGGCCCCGTCGATGGAGCTGGCCTCGTAGACCTCGCCGGGCACCGTCATGAGTCCGGCGATGTAGATCAGCATGGCGCTGGGGACCGAGCCCCAGGTGGTGACGATGACGATGGCGAACCACGCCCAGTCCGGGTTGGCGAGCAGGCTCGTCGACAGTGTCTCGATCCCGAGGGCCTCACCGAGTTGCGGGAGCGAGTTGTTGAACAGGAACCGGAACACGAACGAGTAGATGATGGCCGAGATCACCATCGGGATCACGAAGACCGCGCGCAGCGGGTTGGTGAACTTGATCGTGGAGGTGAGGCCGAGCGCCAGGAAGAAGGCGATGACGTTGACCAGCACCACCGTGACCGCGGCGAAGAGGAGCGTGAAGCCATAGGACGACAGGATGTTCTCGTCGCGGAAGAGGGCCACGTAGTTGCGCAGTCCGATCCACTGGAAGTCGCCGAATCCGATTGAGTTGGTGAAGCTCATGGTGATGCCCTCGAGGGCGGGGTAGGCGATCATCAGGGTGAAGACCACGACGGCGGGCACCAGGAAGAACCAGTAGATCGGTTCGACGGGGCGCCTCGGCCCTAGTTTCTGTGCGGGCGCGCTGGCCCTGGACGGGGTTGACATGCGTGTGACTCCTTTGTCTCAGGCGCGGAAGGCGAGTCGGGCCCAGTCGCGGTCCAGCTGCGCGAGCAGCGGCTCCGGTTCGGCGCCCAGGGCGATCGACTGGAAGTAGTTGGGGGCGGGGATGTTGTTCGGGATGAACTGGGAAGGACCCATGTAGAACCGGCCGGAGTCGTAGTACTCCTGCATCCCGATGATCCGCGGGTCGGTGACCGGGGGTGCGTCCTTGGTGGTGCCGAAGCCCAGGAACTCGGCGTTGTAAGGGTTCTGGATCTCCGGCTTCATGAGGTGCTGCAGGAAGGCGCGTGCGCCCTCCCGCCCGTCGGCCACCTCTGGCACCCACAGCGAGAGGTCGATGTTGACGCGCACCCTGAGGTCTTCCGCGTTGTCGGTCGCGGGGAGGGGGAAGGTGCCGAGGTCGAGGTCGTTGCCCACCTTCTCGAACTCTCCGAAAGCCCAGGGGCCCTGGAGGATCATGGCTGAGGCGCCGTTGGCGAATGCGGTGTTGCCGTCGCCGTACCCGCGGCTCCCCGCGTCGTCGTTGATGTAGGCCGTCAGCTGGACCATCTTCTGGACCGGCTCGAGCATGGTGCGCTGGAAGGAGACCTCCGAGTCGGGGCCGACGTCTGCGCCGATCTCGTTCATCTTCCGGTAGAACTCGGCGATGTCGAGCATGCCTCCGGCGGTGTAGTCGAACCAGCCCTGCATGATGGTCCACGGGTCCATGAACGTGGCGTAGAACGGCGTGACCCCGGCGCCCGTGAGGCGCTCGCAGACGTCGATCAACGCGTCCCAGGTGGTGGGGACCTCCACGCCGTTGTCGGCGAAGATGCGCTTGTTGTAGATCACGGAGGCGGCCATGGCGGAATAGGGCAGGACGCTGATGCGATCCTCGTACTGGGGGTAGGACTTCGACAGCTCGATGATGTCCTCGCGGATGGTGGCAGCCTCCGGAAGGTCGGACAGGTCCGAGAGGGCGCCGCGCTCCATGAACCTGGCCATTTCCAGGTTGTAGTTGAGCAGGCCGAGGTCCGGCGGGTTGCTGCGCACGAAGCTCGCGGACAGGTTCGTCGAGATGTCGTGCAGGATCCGGTACTGGTCCTGAGAGGCGGTGAAGTCGGCGGCCAGCTGGCGGAAGTAGGGCACCGCCTCCGGCTTGGACTGGTGGAAGAGGATGGTCTGCTGCCCGCCTGAGGAGCAACCGGTCACCCACGGGAGGGTGCTGGCCGCTCCCACCGCCGCGAGCGACTTGAGGAAGGTGCGCCGGGGTGGGGCCCATGAGGTAGGGGTCCGCCCCAGGGGAGGCGTCGGTGAGGGGTGAGGCACGTCGTTGTCCCTTCGTCGTCGGTGACTGGTTTGTTGTTCGACTAATAGATTTAATTATCGAAGAAAGTCATCTGGGTCTAGGATGCATCACGATTGAGGGATCGTCAAGGGGGTGCGGGGAGTGAGTGTGACCGAGCGCCAGGCGCGCCACCGCGCGAGCACAGCGGCGGTCCTCGAGTACGCCTGGGACTCCGGCGCCTTCGGGGCCGACCACGTCATCGCCGCACTCGGAATGACCCGCTCCACGGCGCTCTCGGCACTCGATGAGCTGATCGACGTCGGCCTGATCGATGAGCTGACGAGCTCCGCCGGGCCCGCCCAGCGGCTGGGAAGGCCTGCGCGACGATTCGAGCTGCGCGGCGAGGCCGGGCTGATCGTGGGTCTCGACGCCGGCGGTCGACGCTTCACCGCCACAGCGGCCGATCTCACCGGCCGGATCCTCGCGCGCGAACACCTCGAACTGACCAGCTTCTTCGAGCTTGAGGAACCGGACCCGGCCACCCGGCGCACCGCGGCCCTCCAGGTCATCGACGCGGTGCTCGCCGCTGCCGGACTTGGCCGGAATGAGGTGGTCGCGGTCGGGGTGGGCGTGCCTGCCCCGGTGGACGGGTTCGGGGCCTCGCCCACGCATCCGTCCGGCTTCTGGAGCTACATGAACGCAGGCCTGCATGAGGCGCTGAGCGCGGAGTTCCCCGTCGTGCGCGTCGAGAACGACGCCGCACTCGCGGCCCTGGCTGAGGGGTCCCTGGGTGAGGCGCGGGGGCGCGAGCACTACGTCGCCATGCTGTCGGGTCTTCGCCTGGGCTCGGGCGTGGTTCTGGAAGGCCGGTTGGTGCGCGGCGCGCACGGCGGCGTCGGGGAACTTGAGGGGCTGGCCTATGTGTCCGGTGTCGGCGGCACCTGGGGCCTGGGCTATCTGGCGGAGCAGTGGCTGAGGGCGCAGCTCGGAATGGGTGCGATTCCTGCCGGCCACCCCTGGTCAGGCCTGAGTGACGGCGCCATCACGGGCGAGGCGGTCCTCTCCCACGCGCGGCTGTCGGACCCGGTGGCGCGGCCGCTGCTGGAGGAGCTGGGGGGCACGCTGGGGCGGATCTGCACCGTCGTGTCGCGGTTCTACGACCCCGAGGTGATCGTCGTGTGCGGGGCGATCGCGGGCGCCCTGGACGAGGTGATCGAGATGGCCGTCGCCCACATGGCAGGGGAGCTGGAGCTGCCGCCGCCGGCCGTCCTCGCCTCTCGATCGGGTGGCGACGTGGTCTCGCTGGGGGCGGTGTCCGCCGCCCGCGAATCGGCCCGCGAGATCGTCCTCCCGTTGCTGACCGCGCGCCGCCACGCCGCCCGCGACCCAGGCATTTGATTAGCTAAGATAATGAACTAAGCTAAGCAGTCCTCGTGAAAGGACTGCATGCCGGACTACGACCCCGAACTTCTCTCCCTGGCCAACGATCTGCGCGTCGCGTGCCAACGCATCTCCCGCCGGGTGCGGTTCGAGAGCACCAGCGACGTCGCGCCGCACCAGTTCTCCGTGCTGGTGGCCGTTCACCAGGTCGGCCCGCAGACGCCCACGCAGCTCGCGGCACGCGACGCCGTGAGCACGCCGTCGATGACGCGCACGGTGAACTGCCTGGCAGACAGGGGACTCGTGGAGCGCTCGCGCCATCCCGACGATGGGCGCCAGATCCTGGTGCGGATCACACCCGAGGGCAGCCGCGTGGTGGAGGAGACCATCGCCAGCCGCGACACCTGGATGCTCGCGCACATCGCCACCCTCGACGGCGGGCAGCTCGAGCTGCTGAGGCGGGCGACGGCGCTCCTGGGTGAGGTGTCCCATGCGGAGTGAGCGGGGGCGCATGTTCGCCTCGTTCGCCGTGCGCAACTACCGGGTGTTCTTCGCCGGGGCCCTGATCAGCAACATCGGAACCTGGGTCCAGCGGGTGGGTCAGGACTGGCTGGTCCTCACCGAGCTGACCGATGGCTCGAGCGCCGCGCTGGGCCTGGTCACCGCGCTGCAGTTTCTGGCCATCCCGATCCTCGCCCCCTATGCGGGTGCGTTGGCGGACCGCCTCCCCAAGCGTCGACTGCTCCTGGTGACTCAGGGCCTCCTCGGGATCACTGCGTTGGCTTTGTGGGCCGTCGTGGCGCTGGGCGTGGTGCAGCTGTGGCACGTCTTCGTGTTCGCGTTCCTCCAGGGCGTCATCACCGCCTTCGACAACCCAGCGCGGCAGTCGTTCGTGTCCGAGCTGGTCGGCCCCGAGCTCCTCCCCAATGCGGTGGGGCTGAACTCGACGTCCTTCAACGGGGCCCGCCTCGTCGGCCCCGGGGCCGCCGGCCTCCTCATCGCGGCCTTCGGGGTGGGGCCCACGCTGCTGATCAACGCGCTCAGCTTCGCGGCCATGGCGGCCGCGGTGGTGGCGCTGCGCCCGAGCGAGCTCCGCCCCTCCAGGAGGGTCAAGGCGAGGGGGGCCACCGTGGATGGGCTGCGCTATCTCCGTGACCGTCCGGACCTCGTGCTCCTCATGGTGATCGTGTTCGCCCTCGGCACCTTCGGCATGAACTTCCAGATCTACAACGCCACCATGGCCACCGAGGTGTTCGGGAAGGGAGCCCAGGAGTACGGGCTGCTCGGCACCGTCATGGCGATCGGCACGCTCGGGGCTGCGCTCGTCGCGACCCGGCGCACTCAGCCGGGCCTCCGCACGGTGCTGCTCGCGCTGGGCGCGTTCGCCGTCAGCACGGCGCTGCTGTCGGTCGCGCCCACCTTCGCCCTGTACGCCGTTCTCCTGGTGCCCTGCGGATTCTTCGCCCTCACGGTGATGACGACGGCGAACGCCGCGGTGCAACTCGGCACGGCGCCCGAGTACCGGGGCCGCGTGATGGCCGTCTACGTGGCCATCTTCACGGGCGGAACGCCGCTCGGCGCCCCGTTGATCGGATGGCTCGGCGAGCTCTGGGGCCCCCGGGCCATGGTGCTCACCGGCGCCGTGGCCACCGGGATGGCAGCCCTTGCGGTGCTGGCCTACCTGGTGACGCACGACGGCGTCCGGCTCGCGATCGAGCGGGGATGGCCGCTCCGGCTGCGGGTGTGGACCGCGCAGCGCGAGCCACAGGCGGTGGGCCGCTGACGCGATAATTGACAGTTCAACTAAGACGGGCTAGGCTGGTTTCACATTCAACGACCTGCCGCACGCCGCCACGAGGAGACGCCCATGACCACCGCCCTGAATCAGCTCGCCGGGACCTACACCATCGACCCCAGCCACACCGAGATCGGCTTCACCGCGCGTCACGCCATGGTGACCAAGGTCCGTGGTGCATTCACCGACTTCTCCGGCAGCGCCTCAACGGGCACCGGTCTGAGCTCCCCAGCCCTCGACATGACCATCAACGCCGCGTCGGTCTCGACGGGGAGCGGGGACCGCGACGGACACCTTCTCTCTCCCGACTTCTTCGACGTCGAGCAGTACCCCACCATCCGCTTCGCCTCCTCCAGCGTCACCGCACCCGCTGACGACACGCTGCGCGTCGAGGGCGATCTCACCATCAAGGACGTCACGCGCCCAGTGGTGATCGACTTCGACTACGACGGTGTGGCCATGGACCCGTTCGGCAACGAGCGTGTCGGGCTCTCCGGCTCGGTGATGGTCAACCGCAAGGACTTCGGCCTCGTGTGGAACGCGGCGCTGGAGACCGGTGGCGTCCTCGTCTCCGAGAATGTGAATCTGGTCTTCGAGGTCTCCGCCATCAAGGACGCCGAGGTGACTGCAGAAGCGGTCACCGATGAGGCCGTCGCGGTCGAGCCGACCCCGGCCACCGAGCAGGCGACCCCCGCCGCCCCGGCGCAGGGTGGATTCGTCGGATGGCTGAAGAAGCTTTTCGCCTGACCGGTCCGACCACCTCACGCTCATGACGCGACAGGCGCCGCCCACATCGGGCGGCGCCTGTCGCGTCGTGTTTCGAGAGCCTCAGCAGAGGGCGTCGATGATCTCGTTCAGGGTCTGAGAGGGGCGCATCACCGCGACCGTCTTCGCCTCGTCGGGGCGGTAGTAGCCCCCGAT
Organism: Arachnia sp.; assembly: GCA_035467795.1. Lineage (GTDB taxonomy): Bacteria > Actinomycetota > Actinomycetes > Propionibacteriales > Propionibacteriaceae > Arachnia. The sequence goes on from DATITN010000135.1 coordinate 11,205, forward strand.
GTCGGCGGGCTTGCCCTGCACGGCCAACAGCTCCTCGACGATGGCTGTCTCGTTTCTGCTCAGCGACTCCGCGACCGGTGCGAACACCTCCGCCAACTCGGCGTCGTCGGTCTGGGCAGCCAACTCCTGGGCCCAGTACATCGCCAGGTAGAAGTGAGACCCACGGTTGTCGATGCCGCCGAGCTTCCTCGTGGGTGACTTGTCCCTGTCCAGGAAGGTGCCCGTGGCGCGGTCCAGCGTGGAGGCGAGGATCCCCGCTCGCGCGTTGCCCTCCGTCTGGGCGAGGTGCTCGAACGACGCGGCCAATGCGAGGAACTCGCCGAGCGAGTCCCACCGGAGGTAGTCCACGGCGACGAGCTGCTGCACGTGCTTCGGGGCTGACCCGCCGGCGCCGGTCTCGAACAGGCCTCCGCCGGCCATCAGCGGCACCACCGACAGCATCTTGGCGGACGTGCCCAACTCGAGGATGGGGAACAGATCCGTCAGGTAGTCGCGCAGCACATTGCCCGTGACCGAGATGGTGTTCTCGCCCTTGCGGAGGCGCTCGACGGTGAACTTCGTGGCCTCCACGGGGCTCATGATCTCGATCTGGAGTCCGTCGGTGTCATGGTCGGCGAGGTAGGTGCGCACCTTCTCGATGAGCTGACGGTCGTGCGCCCGCTCGGTGTCCAGCCAGAAGACCGCCGGCCATCCGGTGAGGCGGGCGCGGGTGACCGCCAGCTTCACCCAGTCCTGGATGGGGGCGTCCTTGGTCTGGCAGGCCCGCCAGATGTCGCCGGCCGCGACGGCGTGGCTCATCAGCACGGTGCCGGACTGATCCACCACCTCGACCACGCCGTCCGCCGCGATCTCGAAGGTCTTGTCGTGCGAGCCGTACTCCTCGGCCTTCTGCGCCATCAGGCCGACGTTGGGCACTGTGCCCATGGTGCGCGGATCGAAGGCGCCGTGGGCCTGGCAGTCCTCGATGACGGCCTGGTACACGCCGGCGTAGGACGAGTCCGGGAGGACAGCGAGCGTGTCGGCCTCGCCGCCGTCGGGGCCCCACATGTGGCCCGACTGCCGGATCATGGCGGGCATCGATGCGTCGACGATGACATCGGAGGGGACGTGAAGGTTGGTGATGCCCTTGTCCGAGTTCACCATGGCCAGCTTCGGTCCCTCAGCAATGCCCTTCTCGAACGCGGCCCTGATCTCGGCCCCGTTCGGCAGCGTGTCCAGGCCTGCGAGGATGGCGCCGAGCCCGTCATTGGGGGACAGGCCCGCCGAGTCGAGGTCCGCGCCGTAGCGCTCGAACACGTCGGGGAAGAACGCCCGGATGACGTGACCGAAGATGATCGGGTCCGACACCTTCATCATCGTGGCCTTGAGGTGGATCGAGAACAGGACCCCTGAGGCCTTGGCCTCGGCGACCTGGGCGCGCAGAAACTCCTCCAGCGCCTCGGCCCGCATGACGGTGGCGTCGATGACCTCTCCGGCGAGTACCGACAGGCCGCTCTTCAGGACGGTCTCCGTGCCGTCGGTGGCGCGGTGCCGGATGGTGAGGGTGTCCGCCGACGGGAGGACCACGGCCTTCTCGTTGTGGCGGAAGTCGTCGGCGTCCATGGTGACGACGGCGGTCCTGGAATCGGATGTCCAGGCGCCCATGCGGTGCGGGTTCTTCCTGGCGTAGTTCTTCACCGATTCCGGCGCGCGGCGGTCCGAGTTTCCTTCGCGCAGCACCGGGTTGACCGCCGAGCCCAACACGCGGTCGTAGCGGGCGCGGACTTCCCGCTCCGTGTCGCTCTGGGGGTCTTCGGGGTAGTCCGGCAGCTGGAAGCCTTGGGACTGCAACTCGGCCACCGCGGTCTTGAGCTGCGGCACGGAGGCCGACACGTTGGGCAGCTTGATGATGTTGGCGTTCGGTGACTTCGCCAGCTTGCCGAGCTCGGCCAGAGCATCGTCGATCCGCTGATCCTCGGGGAGGGTGTCGGTGAACTGGGCGAGGATCCGTCCCGCCAGTGAGATGTCGCGGGTCTCCACGTCCACCCCGGCCTGGCCGGCGTAGGCGTTGATGATGGGGAGGAACGAGTACGTGGCGAGCAGCGGGGCCTCGTCGGTGAGGGTGTAGATGATCTTGCCCATGTTGCGATGAACTCCTCGAGGTTGGATGCCTCAGCCTATCGCTGCCCGGCTGCGTTCGACGGCGACGAACGCCGCCGCCCAGCGACAGGGCGCTCTTTGGAGGAACCCGCCGGATTGGGTAGCCTGTACCCCACGAGTATCTGACAGATTCCGCGGCCAACCCGCGATGGACAAAGCAAGGGGGTCGACCCGATATGGGGCGCGGCCGTGCAAAGGCGAAGCAGACAAGGGTGGCCCGCGATCTGAAGTATCGCTCGGTGTCCACCGATTTCACGTCCCTGGAGCGCGAGCTCAGGGGCGATGCTGTCGTCGACGAGACCAACAACGACATCCCCGAGGCCTACGCAGAGACGACGGGCGAGGACGACGAGTACGACGACGATCAGTCCGAGCGCCACACCTCCTGAGGCTCCGCACCCGTGGGTGCCGGATACTGAGCTGCCCGGTTACGATCAGCTGGTCATTCCCCTGCCGGAGGAGCCGACCTACGCCCTCGAGCCTGAGGGCACTCTCGTCGCCACGCTTGTACGGCGCAACGTCCCCACGGGTCGTCGCGCCGTCCTGTATCTCCACGGCTGGAACGACTACTTCTTCCAGGCTCACCTGGCCGACGAGATGGCTGGCCAGGGCTACGACTTCTACGCAGTAGACCTTCGGCGCTACGGCAGGTCGCTGCGTGCCAAGCAGTTGGCCGGCTACATCGTTCACCTGACGGACTACTTCCAGGAGCTCGACCAGGCTCTCGCCATTCTCGTCGACGAGGGGCACGACGACATCGTGCTGATGGGGCACTCGACGGGCGGCCTCGTCGCCTCCCTTTGGGCTGACCAGCGGCCAGGTGTGTTTTCGGCGCTGATCCTCAACGCGCCCTGGCTTGAACTGCAGGCCAACTCCCTGCTGCGCCCAGCCACCCAGCCCATGCTCAGCGCCGCCCGCGCCGTCGTGGCCACCACGGCCCTACCGCAGATGGACACCGGCTTCTACCGCCGCACCATCTCGAAGGCCGAGGAGGGTGAGTGGGCGTACAACCGCAACCTCAAGGGTGACCCGGCGTTCCTGATCCGGGTGGGGTGGATGGCGGCCATCCTCGAGGGTCACGCGAGCGTCGCCGCCGGCCTCTCGATCGATTGCCCCGTGCTGGTGGCGGTCTCCGCGCGGAGCGACTTCCGGCGGGTGTGGGCTGAGGAGTTCCGCCTAGCCGACATCGTGCTGGACGTGGACCGGATCGCGGCGCGCGCCCCTCAGCTGGGCCACCTCGTCGTCATTGCCCGGATCCCGGACGCGGTCCACGACCTGGTGCTCTCGCGGGAGGACGTCCGCGGCCGGGTCTTCGCCGAGTACGCACGCTTCCTCCGCTGCTACTCGGGCTGACAGAAGCTCCACCCCGGGGACTCCTATCGTTGTTGTGCGAAACGCCTTCTACTACGTCAGGTAGCACTACTATGCGGCGTAGGAGTGATGGCCTTGACCGCGAACGCCGGCGTCCGCGCCTGGATGACGAAGCGACGGCTGCTCATCGCAGCAGCCGTGTTCGTCGTGGGGTCGCTCATCGGCGTGGGCCTGTTCACCTTCGTGTACGCCCGCGGCATCTCCTACCTCGGCAACGACCCGGCGTCCTGCGTCAACTGCCACGTGATGGAGCGCCAGTACGACGCCTGGATGGCCGGTAGCCACACCAATGTGGCCACGTGCAACGACTGCCACGCGCCCCACGACAACCTCATCAACAAGTACTACGTCAAGGCCGACAACGGGTTCTGGCACGGGCTGAAATTCACCACCGGTTGGTACCCCGAAAACATCGAGATCCGTGATTCCAACCGAGCGGTGACGAACGAGGCGTGCCTCTACTGCCACTCGGAGTTCACAAGCGATATGCGAATGACCGCCGGCAGCGAGCAGGTCAACTGCACCCGCTGCCACGTCGACGTCGGGCACAGGAGCAGGTGAGGCAGATGACTACCACCGAAGAACCCCAGGCAACGCCGGAGAAGAGGAAGCGCAACCGCTGGATCGGGATCCTGGTCGTGGCGATCGCGATCACCGCCGTTGTGACGGCGGGCATCACCGCGCTGCTTGCGAACGTTATCGAGCGGATGGGTGAGGCTAGCGACTCATTCACGAAGGTGGTCGAGCTGGACGACACCGTCGTCGACCCGGCCATCTGGGGCCAGAACTTCCCGGCCCAGTACCAGTCCTTCCTCAGGACGAAGGAGATGCAGGCCACCACGCACGCCGGCTCGGTGGCGGAGGAGCGGACCCCCACCGCCACGGACCCGCGCACCGTCGTGTCCACCAGCCGATTGGAGGAGGATCCCCGGCTGAAGGACATGTGGGCCGGCTACGCGTTCTCCGTTGACTACCGGCACGCCCGCGGTCACGAGTACATGCTGGAAGACCAGCGCTACACCCTGCGCGTCACCGAGTTCAACCAGCCCGGCACCTGCCTCAACTGCCACGCGTCCACCGTCGCCCTCATGAACGAGCTCGGCGACGGGGACCGCGAGGCCGGCTTCACGGCGATGAATCAGATGTCCTATGCGGACGTCACCCAGCTTGTCGAGCACCCGGTGGCGTGCATCGACTGCCACGACCCCGAGACCATGGAGCTGCGGATCACCCGCCCGGCGTTCGAGAAGGGCATCGCGGCGCTCAAGGCCAGCGAGGGCGTGGAGGACTACGACGTGAACCGCGACGCCACGCGTCAGGAGATGCGCAGCTTCGTGTGCGGCCAGTGCCACGTCGAGTACTACTTCGAGAAGGACACCAAGGAGCTCACGTTCCCCTGGACCAAGGGTCTCGACATCGACCAGATCTGGGAGTACTACCTGGAGGACGGCCACAAGGACTTCGAGCACGCCACCACGGGCGCTCAGGTGGTCAAGGCGCAGCACCCGGAGTTCGACATCTTCTGGTCCAACTCGGTGCACGCGGCCAACGGCGTCAGCTGCGCGGACTGCCACATGCCCTACGAGGCCGAAGGCGCCCGCAAGGTCACCAGCCACCACATCCAGTCGCCGCTGTTGGCCGTGAACTCCTCCTGCATGACCTGCCACCACACGAGCGAGGAGGAGATGACCGATCGCGTCGTGGGCATCCAGGACCAGTTCATCGGCACCCGCGACGTGGCTTTCGACTCGCTCGTGGCGCTCATCAGTGCCATCGAGACGGCGCAGACGGACGGCACACCGGCGGAGGCGATTGATCAGGCACGCGAGTTCCAGAACAAGGCGAGCTTCTACCTGGACTACGTCTACTCCGAGAACTCGTACGGGTTCCACGCACCCGCCTATATCCAGCGGATCCTGGCCGACTCGCTCGACGCCTCACGCAAGGGCCAGCTGGTGCTGGCCGGTGTGGACGCCGCCACTCTGCAGCCCTCCGACATCAGCGCGGAGAACGAGAAGAAGTCCGAGGAACGTGGAGCCTGACACCAGCGCGCGGCCCGGGGCCCCCGACACGGTCGAGGGCCCCGCGGACGCGCACACCCAAGCCCTGCTCGACTTCCTCGCCACAGCCCCCGGGCCACTGCGGGACTGGGCCGAAGCCCGCGCTGACGAGGCGCGGGCCAAGGCCGCGCCAGCGGCGCCCGGCCCCGCATCGAGCACCGGAGCAGGGACCCACGACGCGGCAGACCTCGCCCTGGCCGAACTGGGGGAGCACGAAGACGAGCCCCGGCGTCGCCCCTTCGTCCACACGCCGGCGGACAAGCCGGCGGCCACGGTCACGGCGGCACCGCGAAAGTCCGGGGTTCTCGTGCCGTTGCTGGGCGTGCTGCTGGTTGCGGCGGTTGTCTACGGCGTGTTCAGGTTGGGTCTCCCCGCGGACACCGCGGCCCCCGCCGCCACGGAGGCATCCCAGGCGTCGGCCACCGACAGCTCGGCCCGTCGGGCCGAGCTGGAGGCCAAGCTGGCAGAGAGCCCGGAGGATGTGGCCGCCAACCTCGAGCTCGGCGTGCTCACCTTCAACGACGGTGACGTGGAGCGGGCGGAGCAGCTCTGGACGACGGTCACAGAGGTGGACCCCAGCAACCCACAGGCCTGGTTCAACCTGGGTTTCGTCCATCTGTCGGAGGATCCTCCCGATGCCGAGGCGGCGCAGGCCGATTGGCAGAAGGTGCTCGACGTGGCGCCGGACTCGGACCTGGCGGCCACCGTGCGCTCCCACCTGGATGCGTTGGCGGCCACCGCGGCGTCCCCGTCCCCGTCCAGCGAGGAGTGAGGGGCCATGCGCGAGCTGTTCAGCTGGATCTACCGGCTCCTACGCTCCAAGCTGCTGGGGGTGCTGGTCATCCTGGCGATGGCCGTGCTGTCGCTGCTGGGGACCATGATCATTCAGGCCCCCGGCGGCCTGGACGCCATCGCCAGGGCAGACTGGTTGGAGTCTGTGCGGCCCCGCTACGGCGGATGGACACCGGTACTTGAGTTCCTCGGCCTGTTCACGCTCTGGACCTCCCCGCTGTTCCTCGGGGTGACGGTCCTGCTGGCGGCGTCGATCATCGCCTGCACCGTCCACCGCCTGCCACAGCTCTGGGAACGGGCCACGCGCCCGCGGACCCACGTGACCGAGAAGTTCTTCGAGCATGCCCAGTACCGGGCCGAGATGACACTGCCGCTGGGCCCGGAGCAGGCGGTTGGCCATGTGCGATCCGTGCTGGGCGGCCAGCGCTACCGCTTCCTTCCCGATGAGCGGCTCGCTGCGCCCGCCGTCGGCCTCTATGCCGACCGGTACCGCTGGGGCCCCTTCGGCACGGCCATCGCCCACGCCGCCATGGTGGTCATCCTGGCCGCCTTCGGGGTCTCTGCGTTCACCGGGTTCGAGCAGAACCTCGACATCGCCGTCGGCGAGAGCGTCGAGGTGGGCCACGGCACCGGTCTCACTGTCACCGCCGAGTCCTTCAAGGACTCCTACGACGACGCCGGGCGCCCCACGGACTACGTGAGCCACCTCGTCGTCACGCGCGACGGTGCCGTGCTCGATTCCCGCGATGTCCGGGTCAACTCTCCGCTGGTGGTGGAGGGCACTGCGCTTCACCAGGCGTCCTTCGGGATCGCGGCCCGCATCCGCATCGCCGACGATGCCGGCGCCACCCTGTTCGAGGGTGCGGTCCCGTTGAAGTGGCAGAGCAACGACGGGCGCTACGCCATCGGCAAGGTCACCCCGGAGGGTACCGGCACGGAGGTGCTGGTCGTCACGCCCGCCTCCGGTGCGGTCGACGCGGCCATCACCGCGGGCAGCGCTGTCTTCGAACTGTACGACGTGGCCAGCGGCGAGAAGGTCGACGTGCTGCCGGTGGAGCAGGGCGGGACCGCATCCGGAGCCGGGCTGCGGCTCACGTTCGAGCGCGAGCAGCGCTACACCGGCATCATCGCCCGCCAGGACCCGGGGGCGATGTGGATGTGGATCGGTTCCGGCCTCCTGGTCCTCGGCATGACGATGACCTTCACGCTTCGCCACCGCCGCCTCTGGGTGCGCGCGGTGCCCGAGGGAGACCACATCACGCTGAGGATCGCCTCGGCCGAGAAGCTGGACACCACGTTCGAGCGGCACTTCCGTGCCCTCGTGGAGCAGATCGACGCGACCGTCCCGGACGCCGCTGAGAAGGAGCCTGTTGATGCTCGAGTTCGCTGAGTACCTCGTCATCGCCGCCGCTGTCTTTGTTCTGCTGGGCCTGGTCAGCGGGATAGCGCTGGTGACCTCGCGCCGCAGGCACGCCGTCGTGACGGTGAGCAGCCGCGCCAAGGTCAGCGTCGGCGGCGCCGAGTTGGCGCCCTCACAGTCCGAGGCGCCCGCGCCGGCCGGGCATGGGACCAGCCTGGGGTGGTACGCCACGGCGTTCCAGGTGATCGCGCTGCTGCTGCTGACTGCCTACATGGTGATCCGGATGAGCGTGACCGGGCACGGGCCGTTCGCCAACCAGCACGAGTTCGCCGTCGCCTTCACGTGGGGG
>DATITN010000136.1:0-10770 GCA_035467795.1 Arachnia sp.
CTGGTCGAGGTTGGGGAAGACGCGCCGCGCGTCGGCCGGCTCGTATTGGGTGTAGAGATACGTCTCGCCGTCGGCCGGGTCGACGAAGCGGTGCAGCCCCTCACCCGTGCGCGAGTACCGGCCGCGGGCGTGAACGGTGACCGTGCAGCGGCGACGGGGTAGGCCGGCGAGCCGGATCCGGGCGCCGTCGTACTCCACGGGCCGCGGCACCCCGTCGACGAGGAGTGTGTCGACCTCGCCGATGAAGTCCAGCCAGGTCTCGCGGGATCGGCTGGTGAGCATGATCGACGACGTGACCGGGAAGGTGTGCGCCGCCGGGTTCGCGGCGTCGCGGACGTCGACGTCGACGCGGGAGTCATGGACGCGCACGTGGCGCGCTCGGTTGGCGGTCTCGGCCTGGGTGAGGTTCGCGGACGGCATGGCCACCATCCAAGCACGAGACGCGCCGCCGCGAGGAAGGCGAACGTAGTCAGACGCGAGCTGAGAGGAACTGCAGGACGGATTCGAAGAACTTGACCCCGTCGAGGGTGGGGCTGGTCAGTTCCTCGACGTTGTGCTCCGGGTGCGGCATCAGGCCCACGACGTTGCCTCGCTCGTTGGTGATGCCGGCGATGTCGTTGGCCGAGCCGTTGGGGTTGTCCAGGTAGCGGAAGACCACCTGGTCGTTGCCCTCGAGCTTGCGCAGCGTCTCCGGCGAGGCCTGATAGTTGCCCTCGCCGTTCTTCAGGGCGATGGTGATCTCCTCGCCCTTGGTGAACGCGCAGGTCCACGTGGTGTCGATGGTCTCCACGCGCAGCCGGACGTCGCGGCAGATGAAGTGCTGGCCCTCGTTCCGGATCATCGCGCCCTCAAGCAGGTGCGCCTCGCACAGCAGCTGGAAGCCGTTGCAGATACCGAGGACGGGCATGCCGGCATTGGCGGCGTCGATGACCGTGCCCATCACGGGGCTGAACTTGGCGATGGCGCCGCAGCGCAGGTAGTCGCCGTAGGAGAAGCCGCCGGGAAGGATGATGGCGTCCACGCCGTCGATGGAGTCCGACCCGTGCCACAGCGGCACGGCCTCGCTCCCCGTCAGCCGGACGGCGCGCAGCGCATCATGGTCGTCCAGCGACCCCGGGAACGTGACGACGCCGATGCGAGGCATCAGTCGGCCACCACGTCGAAGGACTCGATGACGGTGTTGGCCAGCAGCTTCTCCGCCGCCTCGCCGATCTGGGCCAGCACCTCGGGCGTGACCTCGCCGTCGACCTCGATCTCGAACCGCTTGCCCTGGCGGACGGTGAGCCCGTCGAAGCCCAGCCGCTTGAGGGCGCCCGTGACGGCTTTCCCCTGCGGATCCAGGATCTCGGGCTTCGGCATGACGTTGACGACGACGCGTGGCATGGCACGGATCCTAGCGGACGGCACCCCGCGGGGCCGTGCCGCGCACCGACCCCGGACGCGCCGGACCCACCGACTACCCTGACCCGCATGCCGTCCTCGCGCTCCGCCGTCCCGCCGTTCGAGGTGATGACCGTGCTGGACCGGGTGGCCACGCTGCGCGCCGCCGGACGCGACGTCATCTCGCTGTGCGCGGGTGAGCCGGCCGGGGGTGCGCCGACGGCCGTCAGCGCCGAGGCTGCCCGTCTCCACGCCGCGGGAAGCCCGTTCGGATACACACCGGCGCTGGGCATCCGCCCGCTCCGGGAGGCGTTGGCCCGGCACTATCGACGGTGGTACGGGGTGGAGCTGAGCGCTGAGCGGGTTGCCCTCACCACCGGATCCTCCGGCGGATTCCTGCTCGCGTTCCTGGCCGCGTTCGAAGCCGGCGACCGCGTTGCGCTGGCCCGGCCCGGCTACCCCGCCTACCGCAACATTCTCAGCTCGCTCGGCTGCGAGGTGGTCGACGTCGACTGCGGCCCCGAGGTCCGCTTCCAGCCCACCGTTGAGCTGCTGGCGGCGGTCCACGCGGAGGCGCCGCTGGCGGGGCTGATCCTCGCGTCCCCTGCCAACCCCACGGGCACCAAGGTGAGCCGGTCCGAACTTGCCGCGCTGGTGGCCTGGTGCGAGGCCCACGGGGTGCGGCTCATCAGCGATGAGATCTACCACGGCGTCACCTACCCCGTCGGTGCGGATCGCGGGACCTCCGTCCTCGAGCTCAGCGGCGACGCCGTCGTGGTGTCGTCGTTCAGCAAGTACTGGGGCATGACGGGGTGGCGGCTCGGCTGGCTGGTGCTGCCCGAGGACCTGGTGGGCGCCGTCGATGCGTTGGCTGGAAACCTGGCACTCTGCCCGCCCGCCCCGGCGCAGTACGCGGCGCTGCGGGCGTTCGACGACTCGTCCTACGCCGAGTGCGACGAGGCAGTGGCCGACTTCGCCGCCGCCCGCTCCGTGTTGCTGGCAGCCGCGGACCGCCTGGGGTGGGGTGTCGCGGCGCCGGCCGATGGGGCCTTCTACTACTACGCCGACCTCGGGGACCAGCTGGACCGGTGGGGCACGTCGGCGGCCTACGCCTCGGCGCTGTTGGAGGCCACCGGGGTCGCGGTGACTCCGGGACGCGACTTCGACGCCCGGCTGGGAGACCGCACGGTGCGAATCAGCTTCGCCGCCGGAAGCGTCGCGATCGCGGAGGCCGTGGAGCGGATCGTCGCCTTCCAGGCCTGAGGGTCAGCGGGAGACAGTGGGGTCGCCGTCGATCCAGAACCGCAGCGGGAAGTCCGCGGCCTTGCCCACTCCGATGCGCGGACCGACGGCGACCCGCGGCTCCTCCCCCACCCGAGGGATGAGCGTGAGGCCGGCGCTGCCGTCGAGGGGAGCGCCGGCGTCGGCGAGGGTGATGCCCATCGCGACGGTGAGGCGGGCGGGCCCGGCTGCGAGGTCGGTGTCGCGGCGGGTGACGCCCCTGGCCGAACGCCGCGCCCGGGCGGTCTCGAGGCCCTCGATCACCTCACCGGCCCGGATCAGGACCCCGGTGGGGGTCCCGTCGACCGCCACCACCACGTTGAAGCAGGTGTGCAGGCCCATGTGCCGGTACACGTAGGCGTGCTGCCCGGGCCCGAACATGGCGGCGTTGCGGGCGGAGGGGCCACGGAACGCGTGCGACGCGGGGTCGAACCCTCCGCCATAGGCCTCCACCTCGGTGATCCGCAGCGTGACGCGCGCGCCGTCGCGGTCGACGGTGAGGGTGCCGCCGAGGAGCGCCCTGGCCTTCGCCGCCACGGCGTCGAGCAACGCGACGGCCAGGAAAGGAAGCTCCACGTAGGAGATCGACGGTGGAACCAGCATCACTCGCCGCGGGGGGTCAGCACCTCTGCCAGCCGGGCACCGAGGGGAGACAGCGGCATGGGCTCACCGTCGACGTGCGTGACCGGCGCGACAATCCGGCCGCTGGACAGCAGCCAGGCGCCGCGGCAGCGCTCCAGGTCGTAGCGGGTCAGGGCGGCGACCTCAACGGTCAGGCCCGCGCCCTCCGCCTTGTCGAGGAGCTCGGCGATGGTGATGGAGCGCAGGATGCCGTGGAGCGGGGGCGTGACGAGGATCCCGTCGATGTCCAGCACCACACTGGAGGTGGGGCCCTCCAGAAGTGAGCCCGACGGGGTGACGAAGATGACATCGTCCGCGCCGTTGGCCTTCGCGTAGCGCTTCGCGGCCATGTTGATCCCGTAGGACAGCGATTTCGCTCCAGGCAGCAGCCACGGCAGCGGGGCCACGTCTGCGCCCTCGAAACCGCGGTCCAAGATCAGCACCCGGACGCCGTCCGCGCGTTCGCGCTTCGTGGCGGCGTCGAGCGGCGCGGCCATCACCCATCCGTTGGGCTCGTCGAGGCCCTCAGGTCCGCGGGTCATGATCGTCCGCAGGACGGCCTCGGGCTCCTCGTCCCAGTCCCAGGCCGCCAGGATCGCGGCGACGGCGCGACGGTAGCCGGCCTCGTCGGGGGCGGGCAGCTGGAGGATGCGGGCGGACGTGGCCAGCCTGTCGAGGTGCTCGTCGAGGTGGTGCGCGCGGCCGAAGCTCGCCAGCATCGCGTCGAACACGCCGTCGCCTCGGACCACGCCCTGATCGTCGGCGCGGACGATGGGTGTCGCGGGGTCCACGAGGGTGCCGTCGAGGAGGGCGAGCATGCGGATGGTCATGCGGCCGAGATTACGCCTCAGGGGACCCGACGGGGGCGAACCCGTGGCCGGTCAGGCGACGGTAGGCCTCGAGGTAGCGCTCACGCGTGGCCGCGACCACCTCGTCTGGCAGCGGCGGGGGCGGCGTGTCCGACGCCCTGTCCCAGCCGGAGTCCTTCGCCAGCCAGTCGCGCACGTACTGCTTGTCGAAACTCGGCAGGGACTCCCCCGGCTTCCACGTCTCCGCGTCCCAGAACCGCGAGGAGTCCGGGGTCAGCACCTCGTCGGCCAACACCAGCGTGCCGTCGGCGCGGCGGCCGAACTCGAACTTGGTGTCGGCCAGGATGATCCCTCGCGCCGCGGCGATCTCCTGGGCGCGTGCGTAGATCCTCAGCGTCAGGTCCCGTAGCTCACCGGCCAACTCCTCACCGTGGAGGGAGGCGATCGTGGCGAAGTCCACGTTCTCGTCGTGCTCACCCAGCGGCGCCTTGATGGCCGGCGTGAAGATGGGCTCCGGCAGCTTGTCGCCGTCGCGCAGCCCCTCGGGCAGCGGCACCCCGCACACCGTCCGCGACACCTGGTACTCGGCCCACCCCGATCCGGTCAGGTAGCCGCGCGCGACGCACTCCACGTCCACCATGTCCAGCGCCTCGACGAGCGTGGCCCGCCCCGCGACCGCAGCCGGCACGTCGGTGCTCACCACGTGGTTGTCGACGAGGTCCGCCAGCTGCGCGAACCACCAGAGGCTGAGCTGGGTGAGGACGGCCCCCTTGTCCGGGATGGGGGTGGCCAGCACGTGATCGAAGGCCGAGATGTTGTCCGTGGCCACCATCAGGATGCGCTCTGTGCCGCCGTCGTCGACGGTGTACAACTCGCGCACCTTGCCGGCGTGCCGCAGCGGAAGGTTGAGGACGTCCCCGAACTGACTCACGCGGCTGAGCCTAGTGGCTGCCTCGACGCCGGCGAAAGATCACGATACGGACACAATTCCGGACCCCCCTTGACGCGGGTGCCGGTCGCGGTTTAGCTTTATCTCATCGATGTAAACCGGACGTGGCCGAAGTTGGTCAAAGTGGCTCATCGGAGCGGGTCGGCACGGACGCCGGGCCCGTTTTCAACGCTATAACCAGTGGCACGTCCAAGTCGGCGTGCAGAGGCGGAGGCTCGCTGTGATCCAGCGCACATACAGGTCAGGACGGGGGTCAGCTCAGTGAAGAGATGGCTCTACTCGCCCAAGGTGGCCCCATACATCTTCGTGTTGCCGTTCGTCCTGACGCTGGCGATCTTCTGGGTGAGCCCGCTGATCAAGTCGTTCATCATGAGCACGCAGGACATCATCCCGGGCTCGGTGACCAACATCGGCCTTGCCAACTTCGAGCGGCTGATCGGCGATCGCCTCTTCTACGTGGCCCTCGGCAACTCGATGAAGTACATGATCTTCACGCTGTTCCTACTCATCCCCATCCCGCTGCTGCTGGCCGTGCTCATCAACTCCAAGCTCGGCACGGACAAGATGAAGGCCATCTTCAAGTCGGTCATGTTCATCCCGGCGCTGACCTCGGTCGTGATCGCGGGCATCGTCTTCCGCCTGATCTTCTCCGAGTCCCCCACCGCGCTGATGAACCAGGTCGTCGGAGCATTCGGCATGGATCCCGTGAAGTGGCTCAAGGGGAGCGAGACCGGCTTCATGGCGCTCCTCACCGTGGCGAGCTGGCGCTGGACGGGCGTCAACATCCTCTACTTCCTCGCCGGCCTGCAGGCCATCCCCAACGACTACTACGAGGCCGCCTCGCTGGACGGCGCGTCATCGTGGCAGAAGTTCTGGCACGTCACCGTTCCCCAGATGAAGCCCACCATCGTCTTCGTGATCACCATCAGCGTCTACGGCGGCCTGGCGATGTTCCTGGAGAGCTTCATGCTCTGGGGCGGGAACAACTCCCCGCAGAACATCGGCCTCACCATCGTCGGCTACCTGTACCGGCAGGGCATCGAGAAGAACGACCTCGGTTACGCCTCGGCCGTGGGCGTGGTGCTGCTCATCATTGTGCTTGCCATCAACATCCCGCAGCTGATCGCCACCGGGACCTTCAAGAAGGAGGAGCGATGAGCACCTCGTCGTCACAGGTGAAGCCGATCGACGCCAGGCTCACCAAGAAGGCCTCGCGCATCGGCAAGAACGACCGCCAGATGAGCGACGAAGGCAAGGCGTTCCGCCGCCGTTCCCGCGGCGCCACGGCGCTGATGGTGCTGTTCTTCGTGGGCCTGGGGCTGCTGGTTCTCCTCCCGTTCTGGGCGATCTTCGTCGCCACCTTCCAGGACGGCAACATGATCGTCCGCTACGGACTCAACCTCGGGATCAACTTCTCCACGGCCAGCTTCGACAACTGGGTGGCCCTGTTCACGGACTCCGGCAGCTACTTCCGCTGGTTCTTCAACAGCACGCTGGTCACGCTTCTCCAGGTCGGCCTGACGCTGGCCATCAGCTCGTTCGTGGCCTACGGCTTCGCCATGTACGAGTTCCGGTTCAAGAGCGCGCTGTTCATCTCCGTGATCCTGCTCATGTCGGTGCCGTTCGAGATGCTCATGCTCCCCCTGTACATCCAGATCAACGACATGCAGCTCCAGGACACCTACACCGCAGTGATCCTGCCGTTCCTGGCGCACGCGGTCACCATCATGTTCTTCCGGCAGTACCTCCGCGGCATCCCCAAGGAGATCGTCGAGGCGGGCCGTCTCGACGGCGTCACCGAGATGGGCATCTTCTTCCGCCTCGTGCTGCCGCTGACCAAGCCCGCGTTCGCCGCCATGGCGATTCTCAACGGCATGGGCAGCTGGAACAACTTCCTCTGGCCGCTGCTCGCTCTGCGCAGCCCGGACAAGTACACGCTGCCCATCGGCCTCAACACACTGTTGACGCCATACGGCAACAACTACGAACTCCTCATCGTCGGGTCCTTCTTCTCCATGATCCCGATCTTCATCCTCTTCATCCTGTTCCAGCGGTTCTTCATCGAAGGCATGACCGCCGGCGCCGTCAAGGGCTGACGCCCACTCCCCCGTCCACCACTACTCATCATCCGACTCCCCAGCACAGGTGCTGGAGGACAAGAAAGGTATCTGTCGATGAAACTCAAGAAGTTCGCCACAGCGGCTCTTGCAGCGGGAATGGCCACCATGGCCCTCACCGCCTGCAACACCGCCACGCCCGACACGTCGGCCGAGTCGACCGCCGAGGGCTCCGTCATCACCCAGGAGGCCGTCGAGGGCGCCACCGAACTCGAGCTGTGGACGTTCGTGGAGCTGCACGCGCAGTTCTACACCGAGATGGCCGAGATCTGGAACGAGCAGAACCCCGACAAGCTGGTCCAGATCGCCGTCAACGTCCTGCCCTACGACGACATGCACAACAAGCTGCAGATCGCGCTCACCTCGGGCCAGGGCGCCCCGGACATCTCCGACATCGAGGCCGGCAAGTTCCCGCAGTTCACGCAGGGCACCCCCGCGCTGATGGACCTCACCGAGGCCGCCGCGCCGTACCGCGACAACATCGTCGAGGCCCGCCTCGACCTGTTCTCCAAGGACGACGCCCTCTACGGCCTGGACTTCCACGTGGGCGCCACCGTCGCGTTCTACAACACCGAGCTGCTCGAGGCTGCCGGGATCGACTACACGACGATCGTGACGTGGGACGACTACAAGGAGGCCGGCGCCGAGTACTTCGAGAAGACCGGCAAGTACCTGGGCACCGTCGACACCTCCGCAGCCTGGCAGGAGGGCCTCCTTCTGGCCCAGCTCGGCGGCGAGTACTTCACCGACGACGGCAAGGTCAACGTCAACAGCCCCGAGATGATCGAAGCGATCACCATCCTCAAGGGTCTGCAGGAAGCCAACGCCGCCGCTGTCCCCCCGGGCGGCCAGCCGGACACCGAGGAGGCCTTCGGCGCCTACAACAACGGCGACTTCGCCGCTGCCGTGATGCCGTTCTGGTTCACCTCGCGCTACCTGGCCTACATGCCTGACTTCGCCGGCAAGATCGCCATCGCTCCCCCGCCCACCGTCGAGAACCCGGTCAACATCTCCGTCGGCGGCGGCGGCACGGGCACCGCGGTGATCAAGGACGGCGAGAACGCCGAACTGGCCGCCGAGTTCATTTCGTGGGCCAAGCTGGGCACCGAGGGCAACATCTCCACCTGGGAACTGCTGGGCTTCGACCCGCTCAACACCGAGGTGTGGGCGGATCAGGAGATCACGCACAACCCCGAGAACAAGTTCGTCAAGTACTTCCAGAACAACCCGTTCGAGCCGCTCCTGGAGATCCAGGACAGCATCGGCCACCTGGAGTCCTTCACCAACGGCTCCATGCCCTCGGTGAACAACCTGCTCAACACCCAGACCCTCAACGACATCTTCGAAAACGATGTGCCGATCGAGGACGCGCTGAACCAGGCGCAGTCTGACCTGCAGAACGAGCTCGGCGAGTAATCGTCGCTCTCCCATCCCTCTGAACCGGGGCGATCGGGCGCAGCCCGCGGGCTACCCGATCGCCCCGTTTCGCTTTGCCCGGCAGCGGGCACCCCGACCCACACTCGTCTGAGGAAGACACACACATGACATCTCATCGCATCAGCGTGGACCCGGACTTCGTCGTCGGCCCGGTCCGCCCCAGGACCTTCGGCTCCTTCGTGGAGCACCTCGGGCGCTGCGTCTACACCGGCATCTACGAGCCGGGCCACCCCACGGCCGACGAGCAGGGCTTCCGCCAGGACGTCCTCGAACTGGTCCGCGAGCTCGGCGTCTCCACCGTGCGCTACCCCGGCGGCAACTTCGTCTCCGGCTACCGCTGGGAGGACGGCGTCGGCCCCGCCGACGAGCGTCCCGCCCGCCTGGACCTGGCCTGGCACTCCACCGAGCCCAACACCTTCGGCACCGACGAGTTCATGTCCTGGTGCGTCAAGGCTGACGTCGAGCCGATGATGGCCGTCAACCTCGGCACTCGCGGCATCCAGGAGTCGCTGGACATCCTCGAGTACTGCAACGTGCCGCGCGGCTCGCACTTCGCCGATCAGCGCCGCGGCAACGGCGTCGAGGACCCGTACCGCGTGAAGATGTGGTGCCTCGGCAACGAGATGGACGGCCCCTGGCAGATCGGCCACAAGACGCCCCAGGAGTACGGGCGCCTCGCCGCCGAGACCGCGCGCGCCATGCGGATGATCGACCCGGGCCTGGAGCTGGTGGCCTGCGGCTCGTCCAACACCGAGATGGCCACGTTCGGCGAGTGGGAGCGCGTGGTGCTCACCGAGACCTACGACGTGGTGGACCTGATCTCCGCGCACGTCTACTACTACGAGGATCAGGGCGACCTCGGCTCGTTCCTCGCCTCCGCCGTCAACATGGACGGCTTCATCGACGGCGTCGTCGCGACGGCGGACGCTGTTCGGACCGCAACCAAGCGCACCAAGCGAATCAACATCTCGTTCGACGAGTGGAACGTCTGGTACCAGCAGCGGGTCGAGTCCAAGGTGTCCGAGGGCGACGACTGGCCGGTGGCGCCGCGACTCCTCGAGGACCTCTACAACGTGGCCGACGCGGTCGTGGTGGGCAACCTGCTCATCTCGCTGCTGCGCCACACGGATCGGGTGCACTCGGCGTCGCTGGCGCAGCTGGTCAACGTGATCGCCCCGATCATGACCGAGCCCGGCGGCCCGGCGTGGAAGCAGACCACCTTCCACCCGTTCGCGCTGACCTCCCGGTACGCGAAGGGATCTGTGCTCAACGTTCCCGTCCGGAGCGAGACCTACGAGACGGCCAAGTACGGCGAGGTCGCCCAGATCGACGCGGTGGCCACGCACGACGCCGAGGCTGGAGAGGTCGCGGTGTTCGTGGTCAACCGAGGGATGACGGGCACGGCACCCGTCGAGGTCAACCTCAAGGCGTTCGGGGAGGCCCGACTCGTCGAGGCGGTCCAGCTGTCCAACCCGGATCACACCTGGGCGGCGTCGATGCAGGACTCGACCTCGGTCGAGCCGCAGGCGATCGACGGTGCCGTGATCGTCGACGGCGTCCTGAAGGCCGAGCTGCCTGCGGTCAGCTGGGCGATGTTCCGCATCGCGGTCGCTTGATCTGCTGACACAGCCCCCGCGGGTGCCGGGAGCCCTGGGACGAGGCCCGGGCGGCCCTTGAACACACTTGCTTCTCGACCGCCAGCCGGTCAGGGGGCGGGGAGTCGAGGCCGCACGGGCCTCGTCCCATGTCTCCCTGCACTCGTCTGCCCGTGGCGTGGTCCCTTCCGGGCGTGTGCCGGCCGAGCGGCCCTGGCCCAGGTCAGCTCAAGCGGGTTGCTCTGGGTGCCCCTCGCGCTGGGTATCCCTGCGCACAGCCGCCCTGCCGTCCCCCACCCTCGCACTCACCTGGGCTCTGGTGTTGGCCCGCCGCGCGGCGGCGGCCGCGGTGGCGCCTGCGTTGACACCATAAGCCTGGCGACGCGACCCGCACCGCTGGCTGAGGAGCGAGGAGCGCCAGCGACGAGCCTCGAAGCCTAAGAAACGCAACCTGACAAGGGAACTTTCCTTAGGACGCTCCTATGTTTTGTCAATCCCTTTCTCGAGAAGTCTGAAGGTCTGGCGGGCGGCGTAGCGTTTGAGGCAGCGGCGGATCTCTCGCATGGTTTTGCCTTCCGCGG